>JBMFOP010000019.1:0-36864 GCA_049969675.1 Myxococcota bacterium
AATTTTATCAAATAGTCCAAAGTGCTTTGTCCATTGTCAACAGTCCACGGTCCATAGTTGTTTGTTCTGTGATTGTAATCATAATATGCAGTCTATTTTTTTTCTGGCATTTCTTACAGATTAAAAAATTCACCTACCTGATTGAATTTAATGCATTAAAAACCATCCCGCATCGCTTCGCTCCGCCATTTTGCTTAGATGAATCTCAATTTATCAACTTTACAAACTGAATCAATTAAAATATGCCCATTACTGGTTGTTTTGGTTATTTTCCTTTTCTCTGATTGATGGTATTTCTGGAGGATAGGATGAAGAAGAAGGTTGTTTTGATTATAGTTTTTGCACTGATTCTGACAATAGGGATTTTATATTTTGTAAGGGATAGAAAAAGTGGAGAAGGATTGCAGATAGAGAAAGGGGATGGTAGATTTGAGGTGATAGAGGGGAGTGATGGATTTGATGAAAAGTTTTACAGTAAAAAGGGAGATGAGATAGATAAGGAGAAGGCGATAAGATATATAAACTCGGATATAGAGATAACAAGGCGTGCTATAGAGAATTTTAAGAATGATAGAGAGAGACAGAAGAGATATCAGAATAGACTGATAAGACTTAATGAACTGAAAGAGAAACTAAATCAATAAAACAATATTCGGACTGTTTAAAGCCACTTATAATTTTACCAAATTCCCCAGAACCTGTTATAAAATATTTCGTGATCAATTCATTGTTTGCAATCAATTTATATAGGGTTGGATAGGAGATGTTTATATATTTGGATTGATATCTATCTATTACCTGGATGGATATTAATTCTGATTTCCAATGGACATTGAATCCCTTAGATTTTGTAATCGTAACTTCTACGAAAAATGCGCAGAAGATTTTTCAGGACTTTTGGTTTCGGCTGTGCCGAGTTAGGAAGATAGTGTTTGGTCTGTGGCATTTCCAGGGTCGTCTGTTTCTGATTATACATCAATACTCAACTATCATCTGTATACTGCGGATTTTTCAGTCTACTCCCCTCTTGCCAGCACAAATACAGCGACAGAGGAGGCACCATTTTTTAATAGCAGATCTGCACATATTGAGGAGGTAGCACCGGTTGTATAGACATCGTCCACCAGCAATACCCTTTTGTCTTGAATCAGATTCTTCTTGCCCCTGTCAAATCCTATGGAGCCTTTAAGATTCCTCAACCTTTTCTCTCTATCAAGCCCTACCTGCGAACGAGTAAAGCGGAGCTTCTTTAAGGCATTATATTCAACTGATAGACCAAGAGACCTTGATAGATGTGAGGATATATATGCAGTTGGTGAGAAAGAGCGAATGAAATGTTTAATGAAATGTATTGGGACCGGGATGATAATCTCGGGATTGAAGCCTTTTAGTTCATTGATTGTCCTGTCTATAGAATGAAGTGTCAGTGCCCTGCCAGAGAGTAGATGATGATTGTACTTAAAGGCCTTGATTGCATCTTTTATGGCCCCTCCATAGAGAAAGTGATATATCAATCTCTCAAAGGGCTTTGGATTCTTAATGCACTCTTCACATCTTGATTCACCTGTGAGACCTTCAAACCTAACCCCACAGATAGGGCAGAAGTTCTCTCCCCTTTCAAGAATAGATTCCTCACATATATTACAGAATATATCTGGATTCCCTTTATTCTCATCTGTAATTATAGTTTTACAACTTATGCATCTAACAGGGAAGATAAAGCTAAACCAATCTCCTATCCGTTCATAAAAACTCTTATTATTTCTCCACTCCTCTATCATAGTCCCTTTGAGTAGTCTGATATCTAATAGCACACAATTGATTGATTTTCAAAGGAGTAGGTGAGAATCTTTTTGAATTGAAAACTTTAGCCTTATTGAATATGTCCGTTGTCTCACTAATTAACATAATAATAAGAACCACATCTGTCCAAAAAGCAAAGCCGTTTAGATGGACATATAATGAAAGCCCTTATTTGGTATTATGAGATAAAACACTATCAAATTACTTTGCAGTTGGTGAAGCAAATTCTAAAAGATATTTTCAAAGTATGTGGTTTTTATAATTAGGTGATAGTGATAAGGGCAGAAATAGGCATCAAATAGATTAAGTTTTTGGGGGCAACCTGTAGCGATGTTCAGTTATAATCTCTAAATACAGGGATAGCACAATAAACTTTTTAATAAGTTGCCTATTGTGATTGATATAGAGCAACTAACATTGAGGGGTATTTAAGTTGGACAGCATTTTAATAGATATTGAAGAAAGGTGTTAAACTGATTTTGAAGATATGGATTTAATAGTCCATAATCCTTATTTTACAAACAGTTAACTTCTCAAATCAGATTATTCTGGACAGCAGTGGCTTTCTATATTTTGTTAAGTCATAAGAAAAAATTAATAAAGTGGGTAATTGTGCTATCTATAGGGATAATAAGTGTAAAAAGTGATTTAAGAATTATGATGGATTACAAAATAGAGAAATTTATATGTAATAGTGGGGATGTCTTACTTATCACTTCATCAGATCAATGGAATAACATTCAAAAATTTATTCTTTACAGATGTGATACTCTGGATAAAAGGCTGGTATTTTAAACCCTTATTTTAAATAAATATCGCCAGTTATTCTCTCATATTCTTCAAGGATTGCGTCTATTAAAAGGTCTATATGATAGTTTGCATAGTACCTCTTCCCATTTATAAAAAATGTGGGTGTGGCATCAACACCGTTCCTGAGTCCTTCCTTCTTTGATTTCTCAAGATATTTTTTTGTCTCGGGGTCTTTTGAAATCTCTTCAAACTTCTTTATATCAAGATCCACTTCTGCCGCATATTTATTCAATCTTGGTAGAGAGAAACCTGCAAAATCTTCCTGCAACTTTATAAGATAGTCATAAAATTTCCCCATCTTTGCGGCTGCGACCATCGCTATACCTCCCTCAACTGAATATTCGTGTGATTTTAATGGGAAAGGTCTTACATATAATCTGGCTTTCCCCTTTAATCTACCTTCGGTTATCTCTTTATATAATTTGGGGGTGATGATTGCACAGAACGGACATCTTGCACAGATATAGGAGACAATTGTTACTTTTGCATCTTTTTCACCCACCATAAACATATCATCCAGATCAACTTCTATCTTTTTTAGTTGTGCAGACATTGACTTTGCCCTATTTTGAATCTCGGTCTTTATCTGATCATCTTTCAACTTCTCTATAATAAGTCTACAAATTTCATCCTGAATTCTTACAGCAACTCTGCAGACCTTCTCTTTTTTAAGGCAGGCTTCAACGCTCTCATCACAGCAGTCATAAAGATTTATCTCTTTTATTAATTTATCTACTCGCGCCTTCTCCTCACCAGAAAGCTTTGAGCATATAGAATCGGCAAATAATATATTGGGTAATAAAAGGATGATTAAATAAAATATCCTCTTCATAAAGAAATCCTCTCTTTCTTAAAAGTTAAAAGTGGTCTTTTATCAAATAACAATACATATAAAGCAATTAAAAGCCAGATTAAATCCCTGATAACAGTCTTGTATGAGATTGAGTCTTCCTCTATGCTCTGTGAGGCAAAGCATCCACAACTTGCATTAATACCTTTCTGAATCGCAATAATCAGGGCAATTAAGAAGATAGTCATCATCGCAGATATAAGGAGTGCTCCCTCTTTCTGAAAAGGACCAATAATGATCAGGATTCCAGATATTATCTCTATATACGGAAGTACTATCGCCATCAAATTTACAAGATATAATGGTAATATATCATAGGTAGCTATATCTATTGCAAAGCTCTCTGGATTTGCAATCTTATGTATAGAGGCATAAATAAAGACCGCACCAATATAGATTCTGAGAATAAGAGATAGATAACTATTGTATTTACTCTCAAAGAATCTCATCTGTTTAACTCTTTTACTCCGCCTTTTAAGAAAAAAACATTATTTATCCCATTTGTGGCAAGCTCTTTTGCAAGCTCTTTCCCACTATCAGGCTCACCTCCATCTCCATACACCAGAACATATCTTCTCTTTTGATTTATTATCTCCTTTATCTTTATCGGGCAGACAGGTGTAAGAAAGTCATATTCAATATTGATTGCGTCCTTAAAATGCCATTTCTCATAATCGGCTCTACTCCTTGCATCTACTTTAATCGATTCACTTTCCATTTTTAAAAATTCATCTACCGTTATCTCCTTAATCTCTCCTTTTGTATCTGGACAGGGGACATATATCTCGTAATGCCTTGTCGCAAAAAATGGAATCCTATGAGGATGGATAAAGTTAATTATTACTGATGATATAGTGACAATAAGTGCAATAATGATTGAGTTTCTAACCAGTCTTATAAAGCCCTTCAGTCCTTGCACTGAGAACCTCTTTGAATAGACTCATTCTCTTTTAATATCTCCATCAGGTTTTGTAAATTATTTTCTCCAGGTTTTTTCTTATAATAATCCTTTTCAAAATCGTATTGATATTTGATTTCTATGTCCCTCCTCTCATTTTTTAGATTTAGACTGATCCCCAGAATTATCCTATGGTCATTGAAATTAAAGGTATCAATCAGGGAGTCTCTGTATGAGAATGTATAAGATAGATAAAGGGATAAATATTTCCAGATCTCATATTGAACCTCAAGATTATACCTTAATAGTTTATCTTCTCTTATCTTTGCCTCCTTAAAGTATCCTGTAGAGTTATAAAAATCATCAAAACTGAGACTCAATATCTGAGCGAGCCCAAGTCCCCTCATAATCTTATAGTCCAGTTTGAGTAGAAAAGATTCTCCGATGTCATCATATCCTGTTGAATTTGCTTCATAATATCTAAAAGTAAATAATGTAATCAATTGAGCCTTCTCTGTGAGATTCTTTAAATAACCTACCCCTCCATCATACTCCCACCTACCACGCACAAATTCATCAAAGTATCTTCTACCTGCTCCAAAAAATAATATATATCTGTTCAGGAAATTCATATAGAGTTCAAGCCTGTGCCCTTCAAAGAACTGGATTGGTGCACTCTCATATTCAGTATCAATATTTAAGAACATCGTATCAAATTTATATTTGATTATAGTCTGCATCTTATTTGTTGTATATTCAAAGGCTGGTATCAGAATTATTGTATTACTACTTAGATTATCAGGGGAGAATTTGCCATTATTATTAAAAAACTTTGTCCCCTTTAACTCAGAGTCAATTCCCAATGAGATATTACCTGAGATAACCCTTTTTAGACCCAGTCCTATCGAATAGTCAGCAATTGTAGAATCAGAATCGCTATACTGATATGTATCAAGGGGGTTGCTTGAAAAGGCATTGGTAGTATATCCAAACCCACTCTTAAATCTCAGATTGACCCTATTTAATTCCCTATGCCCCGCTGAATATATAAGAAAGAGTCTGTAATCTTCTGGATAAATACCCTTTATATCACCCAATTCCCTCTCTTCTGAAATTGCTTTAATAAGCGCAAATCTTGAATACAACTCCTCCGATTTAATGTCCCCCTCTTTACAGAGAGATAGAGATTCCTTCAATGCATCTTTATCTTTTAGCATAAAATCAATGTAGGCGATATAGCCCGCTATCTCACAGTCGGGATTATTCAGATAATATCTGGTAAGCAGATTCTTTGCATAAAGGTAGTTTTGGTTAAGTAGATATGCCTTTGTTAGAATGATTACAAATTCCCTCTCATCCTTAAGATTATCAGAGCACTTTTTTATTACATTTAGTAAATCATCCTTATTAGAAATGTCTTTTATTTTTTCCTTAAGGCTCTGGATATTTTCGCAATGACTTTTTACTTCGGCATCTATGTTTGAGCAGAATAATAAGAATATTAGTGCAAAGACAATCCTCTTCATATCTCATTTATCCTTACAACACCTAAATCCCTTTGCAGATGGCCCCCAGGTCGCATCGTAATCACATCTATGTAAACTCTCTGAATCTCCACAATTATATGCACCGCCCCTAAAGTGTTCATAGCCATCTTCTGTATCAACGAGTTCCCATACATTCCCATTGAGATCATAAACACCATATTCATTTACACAATTATCAAATGAGCCAGTCGGCATAACTCTAAAGGCAGCCCCACAGGGACCACCACCCTCTGAGGACTTCTCACTATAACAATGAGGATACGGGCAATGAGAAAGAGATGAACATTCAGAGGAATTACATTCACAGAATGCATCTATCCCATTGCAGATTATAGGGTCATATTTATTCCCATAAGAATATATTCTTTCATCTTTTCCTGCACAGGCAAAGTACCATTCTTTTTCGGTGCACAATCTCTTCCCCGCATTTTTACATGCATTATTTGCCTCCAAATTATCCTTTATCTGCCATGGAATAACGCCTCTTCTGGATGTGGCATAAGAGTTATTTGTCCCGGCGGAACTTTCTGTTGCATCAGGTCTCGATGCCTCATATCTATCCATACAGAATGAATTTTCAATATTTGCCATATCAGGGGGACAGATTAGACTCTGTTGAGAAGATGGGATACACCTATACTTCTGACATATAAAATTTGATGGGCAATCCGAATCATTTTTGCATTCGTAGTAACACTCCCCGTTATTCATATTGCATATCTTCCCATCTGAGCAGTCTTCATTTGAATAACACTTCTCTTTCACAAAGCAGGATGATAAGAATGCAAGTGTCAGCCCAATAAACAAAATCTGAAGTAATACGCTCTTCATCATCATCTCGATAAATCAATCTATTTGATAACCAGATTTTTGTAAATCTCTCTCAGTTTTGTATCAAAGATATTAATAATTTCTGCCTCATATTTAGAAAGTGGCTTTACTGGTATAAGATCTATTACCTCTTCAAATGAAAGACCTGATTTAAAAAGGGTATAAACTGCACCAGATATCATCTTAAAAATTGCCTCTTTTGCCTCCTCATCGCTCATCCCAAATTCTCTTCCCAGTTCAAATAGTCTCTTGAACTGAAACCAGAGGTATGCAGGACCCATCCCGGTTATAACTGCATAAGCCTCAAGTATATCTTCATTTACCACTGGTGATTCACCTAACTTTGAGAAGAAATCTTTCAATGTCTTACTTTCATCTGCGTCAATATTTTCACCAAAAGAGATCGGATTGAACCCTCTATTACAGTAAGTATTGGCATTTGGTATCATTCTTACAATCTTTGCATCATAACCAAGAAGTTCTCTAATCTGCTTAATGGTAAACTTAGGTGCAAGTGAGATAATTATGTTATCCTTCCTCAGCATATCCTTTATCTGACTTATCATATCCTTTATTACCTGGGGATGAACGGCGAGAAATAATAAATCTACATCAATCACTGATAGATTATCTCCAGTTGTCATCGTAATCTCTGCAAATCTCTCTTTGATTCCATTCAGAATTGTGGGGTTTACATCGGAGACCTTTATAACCTCTGGAAGGGCTGATGAATTTTTAAGTGCATTTAATATTATTCTTGTAATTCTTCCACCACCAATAAATCCAAGAGAATTGATCTTCATCTTGATTCTCCTATCTGTCATTTATCAATATCTGGATATTTCTGTTTCAACTGCTTTTTGGCAAGCACAAGAATCTTATTTTTTACAATAAAGTCCCTTACAATATTCTCATCAGGGAAGTAAATCGCATTAAAGACACACCAGACTTTGCAGGATGTACAGCCTACCATACATTGAAGAGGTCTTGCTACTATAGCTTTCATATTTATGATGTCAAAATCAAAGACATCTCTACCACAACTGGTTATACACATCCCACAACCTGTGCATTTATCCACATTTATAATGGGTGCCCAACTTATCTTCTCTCGCGGGACTCCTTTCCACTTTGCGTATTTCTCATCCATTATTTCACCTCGCTGATAAGTTTTTTTATCGTATCAGTAGCCTGGTCTGTATTCATATTCCTTATATCAACTCCAAAGTGCTTTGCCTTATCAAAATTTGCCTTCTCAAATGCATCTCTAAACATCTTCTTTTGCATTGAGATATCACATCCAGCCACAAAAAGATGAGTAATCTCATTGTCCTTTAAGAAGGATGAAAGAAAGATATCCCCATCGTCCGCACAAAGTTGTGGATGGAGTGCTACCATATCTACCAGCTTCTCTCTTCTAATCCTGTTGAGTATCTCCATCGTATTCATATCATGAAAAGATGGACAGGTACCCTGACATACACACAATAATAAAGCCTTTTTCATAATCATTCCTCCTCATCTCCAAAAAAGGTTATTGCCTCAAAATCACAGGCCCCCTTTGCACACCCTTTACAAAAATCCACACAATTATCTGGATTTGCCACAATCACCCTTTTATCCTCCACCTTGAATACATCGTGTGGACAGAAATCAAAGCATTTAAGACAGGATGTACATTTTTCATAATTTATTATTGGATACCAATCTTTTGACATAAAATGACCTCCTTAAAAAAATCTGAATACGTAAGTTGCTACAAGATAGACGCCGACGAGTATAAATACCACACCAGTGAAAATCCTCATATACTTCTCTATTTTCGACAGATCTTTGATGAATCTATTTATCAGATTGCTTCCTAAAACCGTAAGAATAGCAAATGCAAGCACCGGTACTGCTGTCCCTATTCCAAACAACAAAGGAACAATAAGTGCAGAATTTGCCTTAATAGAGATAGGGATTACTGTCCCAAAGAAGATCGCTGCTGATATAGGACAGAAGGCAAGGGCAAATACCATTCCTAGTAGAAGTGAGCCTACAAGTCCGAGATTCTTATATTTCTTCCTCTTCTCCTTATCCATCTGAAGACCGGGTATCTTTATTCTAATCAGGTCAAGTAGTGCCATTCCAGCAACTATCATAATTATACCCAGAATCTGGTTCCCAATGTTTTGAAGATTATTGGATATACTTGAAATCCCCACAAAAGCCTTTACTACAATAAAGCAGATAAGTATATATGATAGACTTCTTCCAATGGCATAAAGCAACCCGGATAAAAATGTTATCAGTTTATTGGCAAGTTTCTGAGTTACAAAGGATATCATTGCAATATTTGTAGAGAGTGGACATGGGGAGATTGAACTCAAGAGCCCGACCCAAAAACCTGTGATAGAAAACATCAAAAGTTCATTCATAATCACATCTCCTTCATTAATGCATCTATCTCAGATTTTACATAGTTCTTAAAACCTTCTTCATTGTATATCAGTTGCCATATTTCGGTGAGATTCTTAAATTTTACCTCCTTTCCATCTTTTATCAATGCGATAATAAGCGATTTTGAAAAAAGCTGATAATCCTTAATAAAATGACTATGCTCTGGTTCATCTGTGTTTATCACAAGAAATTTCATCTTCCCCGAATCCAGTTCATTCCTGTAAAATGTCTCCATTGCTTCTTTTGAGAGCCTCTCTGCCTTCATACAGGATTGACATCTTCTCGTTGTGTGAAAGTAATAGACAATGATTCCATTCTGAATACCCATAGCGTTAACGGTACTCTTTTCTAAGGATGCGGATCTTATGCCTTTCTGCTGATCACCATTGCCCCCTCTAATTGCATTTACAATAATGACTACAATTGCTGCCACCACAATTGCACCGAGAATGATTGATACAATCTTCTTTGCGTTCATAAAAACTCCTTTATTATAATTGGTTAATTGATTTTAACAGATAAGATTTTTTTTCTTTTATTACATCAATAGCACAGGATAAGAATTTTACTGCACAGGGAGTAAGTAACTTATAATAAATATTATTACCTTCTCTCCTGTCACCTACGATATTATTCATTCTAAGAATAGACAGGTGTTTGGAGAGTGTTGACTGTTCAACATCTATCTCATCAAGTAGTTCACTCACATTCTTCTCCCTATCTTTTAGGCTGAAGATAATCATAAGCCTTACCTCGTGAGCCAGAACCTTTAAGAGATTGGCCTGCTCCTTAAATGTGTCTGAATTATTTTTTGACATCTCGGATAACCTCCATAACTACAATATGCGTATATTCCAAATTTGGAATATTGTCAAGAATCTTTTATAAAAAATTTAGATAACCCCACATCTGTCCAAAATATTTTTTTGATATAGAAGCCCTGATAGAGTTAATGGGCAATCCGAATCATTTTTGCATTCGTAGTAACACTCCCCGTTATTCATATTGCATATCTTCCCATCTGAGCAGTCTTCATTTGAATAACACTTCTCTTTCACAAAGCAGGATGATAAGAATATAAAAGTAGATACAATAAATAAAATTTGATGCAATATGTTTTTCAGCACAGGACTCCAATTAATGTTCTTGCAACAAATTGTATCAGATCTAAATCCGTACATTATGGCATTTTTACCGTTGAGTAGTAGGAGATACAATAGAGTCAGTTCTCCTATCGCCTACTCTAGCATAGCCGAAACCAAAGTCCATAAAAAATCTTCTGTGCATTTTGCCCAGAAGTTATGATTAAAGAATCTATTTATGAGTAAGAGCCCTTGTAAAGACGACACTCATCCTGTGCTGGCATACCATAATTATCAATTATCTCTCTAAATGTTTTTATATCTTCACAAAGTTTTATCTCTTCCATATTGGTTTACAAATGAAAATGGTAATGCCTTAAAAATTAGTGATTATGGTGTGAGCAGGATCTCTCGGGATGGTCTTCAAGTCTTCCTTCCAGAAAGAGTTGAATAGCCCTTCTGACATCAGTCTCTGTTGTAATTATTGACTTTATATTAGCACTTCTCAAATCATCATATAATCTTCTCCCCATACCGTTTGAGATTACACAGTCGCAATCTTTTAAGGCATTTATGATAGTGGAGTGGGTATGTCCCATATTGTGAGAACCCTCAAAGCCCTGTGAATGCCCTGTAAATGTATTGGGTCTGTAATCCTCTGAGATGACCTTATTATTTTCAATTGTAAAGACTACAAAGCCTGATGCCCTCCCAAAATGTGGAGAAATTTTACTTTTATCATCACTTGCGATTGCTATTCTCATCCTGAAACCTCCTATTGGCGTTTTTATTTAAGATCTCAACTATTGACTCTGCGATTTCAAGGAATCTCTGTGTAGTGATAGAGTTTTTGTCGTTGAAGTCTGGTATTTCGCCACTGTCACCCCTTTTAGATATCTGTGGGTCTATAGGGATCTCTCCAAAGTATCTAATACCGAAATCATCCGCTGCATTTTTTGCAGTTCCTTTGCCAAATATATCTACTTCATTATTGCAATGTGGACATATAAAGCTGCTCATATTCTCAATAATACCGAGTATCGGCATCTTGAGGTCCTGAGCAAATTTAATAGATTTTCTTACACTATGGAGAGCGACCTCCTGCGGCGTTGTAACAATTATTACCCCATCATTTGACGGGAGTGTCTGGGCTATACTCAAAGGTTCATCACCGGTGCCCGGTGGAAGGTCAAAGAGTAAAAAATCAAGCGAACCCCATTTGACCTTTTCAAGAAAATCAGTAATCATCTTCATCTTAAGGGGTCCTCTCCATATTATTGGGGTGTCCTTATTCTCTATAAGCAGGTCTAAAGAGATAATCCGAAGATTCTTATTTATCTCAAGAGGATAGATAAAGTTCTCATCCCCCTGAATTGTCCCCCTTAATTTATCTACACCGAGAATCTTTGGGATGCTGGGCCCGTGCATATCACTGTCTACAATTCCCACACTAAATCCCAGATGTACAAATGCTGTGCCGAGAGAGGCTGTAATTGTACTCTTACCAACACCCCCCTTACCACTCATAACAACGAGCCTGTGCTTCACCTCTTTCAGATTCTCTTCAATGGCTTCACGCTGCTTTATCTTCTCTTTCAAATTTGAAAACTCACTCACCAGATTTTCCCTCCTCTGTCTTCTTTGATGACCTGTCGTGTGGACTCCCCTCTCTGACCATCACTCCTCCGCATTTTGGACACCTCTCCTGCATACAGGGAACACCCGGTGTATGCACAATCTTCTCTTTACACTTTGGACAGATACAATAACCTGATGGTCCAAAACCCCTGCCAAAACCGCTACCTGAGTGTCTTCCTCTGTGATTCATAATATCCTCCTTTAAAAAAAGCCTTCTCCTGAATCCCTTAATCTTAAACACCTGATAACCATTACTCACATTCTTACTGGAGACCCTCTCATAAATTCCATAGATCAGGAAACGGGTAAATATATCCTGTGGATTTATAAAGTAATATATATTCTTCCCTATCTGATGACCGCTGATAAGTCCACACTCAAGCAAGATCCCAAGGTGAAATGAGATATTGGGCTGAGTGGATTGCAGACTCTCTGCAATATCATTTACACATCGCTCCCCTTCCATAAGCAGGACAAGAATCTTTAACCTTGTCTCATCGGAGAGCGCCTTAAATAATGTTATAAGCTCTTTCATAATATAAATGTGTATTTAATTATAAGCACTTTCTTCACACCACAGCCACACGCAAATATAAGTATGAATTTATATTATGTCAAGTTAAAAGATTAAATTACCAATCTTGCAGTATTTGATATCAAAGATTAATTTTGCTTGTAAAGTCAATAAATTTAGAGTAACTTTATGCCAACCAAAGGGGTTTACGATGGAAAAGAGAATCTCTGGTTTTTTCGCAGCGATAGTAATAACGCTGGTCTTAATGGGACTTACTGCATTTTTGTTCTTCTTCTTATCAAATCCAGAATCTCGTGGGATAAATTTCTATGTGGCGTTTATCTATTTGCTGTTTCTTGAACTAATATCAGGACTTTATCTCTCGTTTGTCTATACTTCAAGCTCAGAATTGCGAACTAGAGGTATGTGGGACTTCTTCTTTATTTTAGGTCTTATTATATCATCTTATGCTATAGTTGGTCTAATTACTGTAATTTTATTTGCAATCCTGAATATGATTGTTACTACAAGTAAAGTTCTTATTACTGCTGTAGTAATTGAGACCGCCGTATTTTTGATTGTCGGTGCATTTGCCTATTTCCTTAAAGGGAGAAGTGGCGCATTTGACTGAGACTATCTGTCCATCCTGAATAACTCTTCGGTCCCTTTTGCCTGTTGCCTGTTCATGAGTGATTCAAAATCAGTATCTCTCTTAAAGGGCGCAACTATTCCGCCGGGTGTATCATCATTGAAGATAATACCAGTAATCGGGTCCATCCGTTTCATCACGATTCCATAAGGTGGATAATAGTCGGGCTCAATCTTTCCCTCAAGCGCCTTCTGAGTATAAGCCATCCATATAGGTAGAGCCGCCTTTCCACCAGTCTCTCTTTTACCAAGCGGTATTTCATATTTGTCGTAGCCGACCCAGACACCGGTTACGAGATTGCGTGTAAAACCCATAAACCAGGCATCAAAGGAGTCGTTTGTGGTACCTGTCTTTCCAGCCACCGGCTGTTTAATAGCAGAGGCGGCGGCGGCTGTCCCATACATACAGACATCTCGTAACATTCTCACAAGTATAAATGCACTGTCGGCATTCAATATCCTCTCCGGAGGATTTGTTACCAAATCTATCCCTCTCCTTATCCTTCGTTCAAAAGTTATATCCACATCAAAGAAGTCGGAGTTGTCTTCAAGTATATTCCCGTATCTATCCTCAACCCTTCTTATGAACTTTGTCTTTATCTTTGTTCCGAGACGCGCAAATACTGTATATACATTTGTGAGGTCCCAGAGCGTAACACAGGATGCACCAATGGCAAGTGCAAGGTTTGGTGCGAGTTCAGTTGTAATCCCGAGCCTCTCTGCATAATCTATCACATTCTGAATGCCCACATCCTGCATCGTCTTTACAGCGGGGATATTGAAGGAATTTACTATGGCGTTTCTCATCGTGACATCACCTTTGTAATCGCTCTCAAAATTCTCTGGCTTCCATCTAATCTTGTTATCAGCATCGTCAAATACTATGGGAGAGTCAACTATTATTGTAGCAGGATTATAATCCTTCTTCTCAATGGCGGTTGCATAGACTATTGGTTTAAAGGCTGAGCCGGGCTGCCTGCAGGACTGGAATGCCCTATTAAACTCGCTCCACTCAAAGGAGTATCCTCCTATCATTGCCACTACATACCCATTATTTGGGTCTATTGAGACCAGTGCCCCCTGCACATCTGGCTCCTGTTCAAGAGCGAATGTCTCATTATTAATCGTTTCACTTTTTGCCGGAAGGAGTGTCCCCGGTTCCCACTCGTGTGTTAAATCTGCCTTTGTGGCGAGCCTCACCAGAATGACATCTCCTATCTTGAGTATCCTGTGTAAATTTTCAAGTTTCTCATAAGGGGAGGATTTATCAAAAGGCCTTGCCCACTTTGATGCCTTTGCCAGAAGTCTTCCACTGATTGTCTCAGAAAGCTGAATTTTTGCCTCACTCCCATCCTTATTTATATCTGTAACAATGGCAAAATATTTTTCATTCGGAAGAATATCCTTATTTTCCTTAAATTGCCGCGCAAGGATTTTAATAAAGTTGGGTATTTTCTCTCTCGCAATCTGTTTGAGAGGTCCTCTAAAACCCTGTCTCTTGTCAATCTCTCTAACGCCTCTGATTAGAGCCTCCTCTGCGGCTGTCTGTTTCTCTATATCAACGGTTGTATAAACCTTCAGCCCACCCCTGTATAAAGCCCAATCTCCGTATTTGTTCTGGATATATCTCCTGACATGTTCTGTAAAGTATGGTGCCCTCGCCCTGAAATAGTCCTCTATATCATACACCTCTGGAGGCTCTTTTATTGCCTTCTCCTTCTGCTCCTTTGTTATATAACCATCCTCCTCCATCCTGCCCAGCACATATACCATCCTCTTAAACGCATTTTTGGGATTTGAAAAAGGTGAATAGTTACTTGGGGCGGGTGGGAGACCGGCGAGCATTGCAATCTCTGGAAGGGTCAGTTCATTCATATTCTTTCTGAAATACCCCTTGGCTGCAGCCCCTACTCCATATAGTCCGTGTCCCAGATAGACCTGATTGAGGTAGAGATAGAGAATCTCGTCCTTTGTAAATTCCTTCTCCAATTTGAGTGCAAGCAGCATCTCCTTTATCTTTCTGGTATATGTCTTCTCTCTCCCTACAAATGTCTTTGCCACCTGTTGTGTGATTGTAGAGCCCCCCTGAGCCTTCTTTCCTTTCTTGAGATTTTTTAGTGCCGCCCTCAATATACCGAGAGGCTCTACTCCTCTATGATTATAGAAGTTCTGGTCCTCCGCAGATATAAATGCCTTCTTTAAGAGTTCCGGGATATCTTCGCTCTCAACCAGCTCTCTCCTCTCGATGGCAAATTCACCAATCACCCTGTCATCAATGGAGTAAAACTTTGTAGCAAGGTCCGGAGAGTATTTCTTGATATCATCTACGAGCGGAATCTCCTTTGAAAAACTATTTAAGACCAGATAGATTGAGATTGTGCCACCGAAAAAAATTAAAATAAAAACAATCGCCAGCCCAATAAGGAATTTAAATCCCTTACTCAGCCTGCCTTTTCTTGTTATGACTATTATCTCTTCATTATGCCTTGATCTCAAAGTTCTTTCCATCTAAAACAGGTACCGTATCCTTACAACAGGTCTCCTTTATACAGGTGAGCACCTGAGAGTGAATCTTTCCGTTGGTGGCGACAATCTCCTTCCCGAAGATATCAACAGGTTTATTCACAAAGTCGGTGACCGTACCACCAGCCTCCGATACAAGAAGTGAGCCGGCAGCGGTATCCCATGGCTTCAGTTTTATCTCCCAGAATCCATCCGCCCTTCCAGCCGCCACATAGGCGAGATTAAGGGCAGCAGAACCATCTCTCCTTACCGCCTGCGACTTCAGGGCAAATGTATTAAAGAGATTCAGATTATTTTCATAACTTACTCTGATGTCGTACGGAAATCCAGTAAGCAATAGACTCCTGTCCAATTCTTTTTCATTTGAGACATGTATCCTTCTACCATTTAATCTGGCGCCCAGCCCCTTCATCGCAAAGAATAGTTCATCTCTTAATGGGTCATATACCACAGCAATTATAACCTCTCCATCTCTTTCAATACCTATTGATATGGCAAAGTGTGGATATCCATGAGCGAAGTTTGTGGTCCCGTCGAGTGGGTCTACTATCCAGAGATATTTTGATGACGGTCGGCAGCTGATTCCCTCTTCAGAGAGTATGCCATGGTCAGGAAAATTGGATTCAATAAACTGTGCAATCTGCTTCTCTACCTTCTTATCTACATCGGTAACAAGATTGGTAGGGTCTCCCTTAAACTCTATCTTCAGTCTCTTTCTCGTCCTGATCAGGTAATGCCTGGTAAGGGTCTGGCCCGCCTTGCGAGCGATCTCACAGGCGGCTTTGGAAATCTTCTTGTCAAAGACACTGTATTTAGGTTCCATCTATACATCTCCTTTCAAAAGGTTTACGGTCTCTCTTAAGAGCCCGCCGAAATCACCATTGGACATAAAGAGTAACAGGTCACCTTTGCGGGCATTTTCCATAATGACCTCCTTCAACCCTGATACCCCTCCCCCACAGAACCCCTTTATACCACACTTTTCAAGATTTTGTAAGACCCCATTTACATTTAGTTCATCTTTTATCCCATCATCCTTTTTATAAGGTTTTGCCATCACCACTATATCAGAGCCCAGAAATGCCTTTGAATACCCGTCAAAGAATATATTCCTTCTGGATGTATTGGACCTCGGCTCAAAGATAGATATAAGCCTTTTGTATCTTCCAGTCTCTATATACGCCTTCCTTGCTGCATCAATGGTTATTCTAACAGCAGTTGGATGATGGGCAAAGTCATCAATCACGCCAATTCCATTGTAATCACCTATAAACTCCATCCGTCTCTTTACGCCCTTAAACCCTTCTATTGCCGTCAATATTTTATTTGTTTCAAATCCCAATCTACCAAGGAATGTGATTACTGAGAGGCTATTTAATGCATTTTGAAATCCATATACCTGCAGGCGATAATTTACCTCCTTCCCATTTATGGTGGATGAGACCTCCATAAAGTTCTCCTTGTATGAAACCTGTCTAATAAAGGCATCACTATTCTGGTTCTCTCCATAAAATATTAGAGGGATGTCATCTCTTTTAATAATCCTTTTTATTACCTCATCATCCTTCAATACCAGGAAACCCTCCCTATTTACCATCTTTGAAAATTTTACAAACTGCTCTTTATACACCTCAAAGTCGCTGTATATATCTGCGTGATCAAACTCTATTGATGTTATAATTGCAGAGTATGGGAGATAATGTAAGAACTTGGGGACCTTATCAAAGAATGCGGTATCATACTCATCTCCCTCAATCACGAAGTATCTGCCCGTAGAAGTTCGGAAGGATTGCCCGAAGTTAAGCGGGATAGCCCCAACCAGAAAAGAAGGAGATTCTCCCATAATATCAAGTGTGGTGGCAAGCATTGAGGTGGTGGTGCTCTTCCCGTGTGTCCCCGCAACTACAAGGACATTATAATCGGGCAGGATGAATCTCTCCATAAAGGATGGCATAGAATAATATGGAATACCTCTCCTGATTAACTCCTCAGCCTCCACATTCTCCTTTCTGACCACATTACCAATTATTGCAAATTCTATGTTCTCAATAAGACCGGCGATATTCTCCTGTGAATAACCGATCTTTACTTCTATCCCCTGAGCCTTCAGCATATCAGACATTGGAGGATATGCATTTGCATCGGAGCCAACAACATTATAGCCTTTTGATTTTAAGAGACCTGCAAGGGATGCCATCGCGGTCCCACAGATACCCACAATATATACATATTTCATAATCTAAAATTCCCTCTTCTTATTAAGAATGTTGAATATTTTATTATGAAACTCTCTTCTGAAATCCTTTATCCTGAAGTTATTCCTGTCGGGGCAGACCCTGTTTGTAAGTAATATCACCCCCACTCCTGCCTTCAGGTCAATTACAAAAGATGTCCCGGTAAAGCCCAGATGTCCAACTGTCTCATCTGAATGATTCTCCCCATATTGCGAACCCTCTCTTAGAGGGGTGTCAAATCCACCTCTAAACATTGAAGGCTGAAAGTCATTGGACCTGGTTAAAAGTGATTTTATCGTCCAGGGCTTAAATAATCTCCAATCCATATCATTGTAAGAGTGAAAAATTTCAACAAGCAACTTATATATATCATCAACATTTGAAAAGAGTCCACTATGACCTGCGATACCACCCATAGCCCTTGAGTTCTCATCGTCCACACCAATAAATTCATTTGAGACAGGTATCATCAGTTCCTCTCTTCTGTAGTTCCTATTCCCACAGAAGTCTGAGTTGTTGATATTAAGAGGCCTTAAAATATTATCAATAACAAAGTCTCTCAAATTGGTGGATGCAATTAACTCAATAAGATATCCAAGGATCATAAAATCAATATCTGAGTAAAGCGTCTTACCTCTATTAAAGAGAGGTTCATTTAATGCCTCTTTCAGAATAATGTCTCTTGCCAATCTCTCACCCCATCTCTCCTCTGGCACCATTTTAAAATACTCCCTATGAGCTATCAGCCCCGAGCGATGGGTGAGCATATCCCGAATGGTAATTCCCAGCTTCTCTGGCTTTTTATATTCATTGAAGAAGTGACTGAGTTCACTGTCAAATCTTATCTCTCTATTCTGGACCAGAAGTGCTATTGAAAGCGAAGTAATGAGCGGCTTTGTAAGAGATGCAACATCATAGAGGCTCTCTTCACTGACAGCCCTATTATCTGAATACGAATATCTTCCATAGAAATTTCTATAGACTATCTCCTCACCTCTAAAGATTAAAAGGGATGCAGAGGGGAAGACCCTTCCCTCTATTGCCTTTATAATTATTTCATCTATCTCTTTCATAAAATTGGATTATCCAGTGATGTTAAGAGGATTTTATCTGCATTTAATGAATATTCAATATTGAGCGGGATGAGTAGATTATTTCTGATATGTCCCACATCTATCCCATAGATGGCTGGCTTTTTGAGTTTTTGTGAAAATTCTTTGAGAAGGGATATTATCTCCTTCAATTTTCCACAACCTTTAAATTTTCCAAAGACAATACCTCTGAGTCCTCCGATATCATCTCTTAAAAGTAGCTGATTTAACATACGGTCTATTTTATATGGCTCTTCGTTGACCTCTTCAATTAAGAGAATCTTCCCTCCCAATCTTAAGTCAACTCTTGTCCCAGAGAGAGAAGAGATGATACTTAGATTTCCTCCGCATAAGACTCCGGTTGTGCTACCTTTATATAGAGTGAATTTACCTTTATATCTCAAAGGATCTGTATAATTGCCCGAAATAAAATCAAAGAAGTGCCTCTTTGCTGTTTCGGTCAGTTCATCAAATCCATTTAAATTGGGGGAATGAAATGTCACCCATCCCGCATTGTTCAAAAATATATGCAGTGCAGTTATATCTGAAAATCCAAAGAATGGTCTTGGGCTTTTAATCTGAATTTTTGAGAGGGATTCAAGAAGCCTCACTGAACCATACCCTCCCCGTGCACAGATTACGGCATCATATTCTGGATTTGTAAGCGCCTCTCTTAAGTCATTTAATCTCTCTTTATCACTACCTGCAAGATATCCAGTTTTCTTAAAGACAGAGGGTAAAAATTCAATTCTATATCCCTTCTCTTCAAAAATTCTTATATTCTTAAAAATCTTTCCCCTTTTCACCGGGCCGGCTGGAGAGATTACTGCTATCAGATGTATTTTGGAAGGTCCTTTTAGATTACTGGATTTTCTTTTATCAGAATACATACGGCAAATGCTTATATCAAAAATAAGAGTGGAGTTCAATAACTTTAAATTTTTATGCCTCTAACATCAGTTCCCTAACTACCACATTATTAAATATAAACCCTTTGAGGGTGGGTGAGATGTTATCCCCATTAATATTTAGCAATCCATCTTCCATAAAAGTTTTTGCCTTTTTTATTAACAACTCATATTCATCTTTGCCGATCAAGGGCTGAATTCTCTTAAGACTGAATCCACCTCTCGTTCTTAAACCGAGCATAATTATCTCATTTGATAGCTTCTTATTGTCAATTATCTCATATTCCTCAAACTCAAAACTCCCCCCTCTTACCTGCCTGATATATTCTGTTATATCTGGAATATTTTTATAACGGAGTCTCCTCCCATCATTATCAATAACATAACCCGATGCAGAGGCCCCGAGCCCCAGATATTGTCCACCATCCCAGTAGTTTAAATTATGTCGTGATTCAAACCCATTTAGTGCATAATTGGAAATTTCGTAGTGAACAAAGCCCTCTCTATTAAGCAATCTATGTAACCTGTTATACTGGTCTATTATAAACTCATCTCCTATCTCTAAAAAGCTTCTCAAGCGAATACCATCTCTCTTTTCATCAATTGTGAGAATATATGCAGAGATATGTTTTATAGGGTATTCAGATATCAATCTATAAATCTCATCAATGAACTCCTCTGTCTCCTTAGTTGTGCCTATTAAAAAGTCCACACTCACATTCTCAAATCCGCATTCAAAGATATCAGTTAGTGAAGTATATGTATCAGATACATTGTGTGCCCTGTTTAATGCCTTCAATATACTATCGTTCTGGCTCTGGGCTCCGAGGCTAATCCTGTTTACACCATACCATTTTAGTAGTTTAAGGAGCCCCTTATCAACAGATTCTGGATTCATCTCAAATGTAAATTCATATCCATCTAAAAGCTCTATCTTTTTAAGAAACGATTTGAGAAAACTATCTATGTGTTTTACTGGAATTATTGAGGGCGTCCCTCCTCCGATATATATGGTCTTGATTCTCTCCTCTACAAACTCCCTATAAACCTCAAATTCCATTATAATAGATTCAAGATAATCCTGTATAAGTTGTGAACTCTCATTGTATTTCGTAGAATAGAAATCACAATAAAAACATCTATCTCTACAAAATGGTATATGGATATAGATTGAGCCAGCCCTTTCTCTCATTCTTTCTCCGAAGGAATTGGAGCAAAGGAATAACCCAATATCTCTGCCTTCATATTTAATTCTAACTTTGAATCCTTTACTGAATATTGCTCAATCAGTACAGGTCCAACACCTTCTGCATAATATGTTCTGAGTAAGAGATTCTGTCCGTAAATAATCTCTTCTGTGACGATGCAGTTTTTGAAGATATTATCTCTTACCCGCATTTTTGAAATAAAATCTACAACTGTAATTTTGCCTGTAAATCCAGAGCTCTTAAACTCCCAATCTCTCCCCTTAAGCAATCCCTTTTTGAGAATATAGTAGTTTGCACTCTTCTTCAATATGCCTTCATCTGTCCTGATGTAATAAAAGACACTCCCATTTGAATTAATTTTATACTCATTCCCGCTGACCTCCTCCACCTCAGTCTTTATTAGTGAGGAGGTATTTTCCAGCACACTGGTCAAAAGATAACTCCATGAATAACCTTTTTGTAGTGGATAGAACCGTTCAATATCATCCTTATAGTTACCAACCGTTGGAATTGATTTAGGGCAGGCAAATAATAGAAGACACAAAAATATGATGGTGATATTCTTCACAGTTACTTCCCTTTAAATGAGTTGATGTCTCCTGTGTTCTTTAATAGCTTTATATAATAAATCAGGCAGTCATTCTTCTCCTTTTCAAGCAGAAGCTCTGTATTTGTAACGATTATCTCAGAGTCAATAAGCTCTGACTGAGAGATAACTCCAGCATTATAGCTTTTAACAGAAAGGTCATAGGATTTTCTTGCCAGTTCAAGTTGTCTTTCAAGAGAGGAGATATTCCTTTTACAGCTCTCAATCTCCTTGATATTCTGACTTATCTGCGATTTGATACCCTCTTTTAATTGCCTGATCTGAAGTTCATTCTCGTTTAATCTGGACCTCTTCTCTCTAATTTCGGCATATCTTAACCCCCCATCATACAGATTCAGATTGAGCGAAAAGATAATAAACCATTGTGTCTCTTCCCCTACAAAATTCGTTATATCCGAATATCTATATACCGCATTCATATTAAGGGTGGGCAGGAGACGGGACATAGAAAGATTTATATCCCTCTGTATGAGCTCCCTGTTCTCAGCAAGTATCTTTACATCAGGCCTCCTCTTTAATGCAATCTCAGTGAGTTTCTCTATATCAAGAGCCAAATCTGTATTTATGTTTACAGAGTCTTCTATATCAAAATTCTTCTCAATATTGAGAAGTAGTGCGAGTCCTTCTATTGCGATGCTATATGCCTTTTCAGCCTTCTCAGAATCATTTAATGCCCTCTCAAGGTCAAGCCTTGCCTTTGTAAGTGTCAATTCATTTGCATCTCCATTCTTTAGTTTTGCCTCTACAATCCGCAGATGCGATCTGGCAAGCTCAACCGAATTTTTTGTGATGGCAATACTCTTCTTTATACTGATGGTGTTGAGATATGCGGTTGCAATATTATAAATAAGATCCGCCTTCTGACTCTCCTTATTTAATTCGGTTATCTTTGTGGAATCTTTTGCGTTCTTATAGGTGAGGTAATTGGGGATATTGATAATAGGTAAATTCAAACTGGCGAGTGCACCAAATGAATTCTCCTTCTGAATCACATAATTGTTATATTTGGTAAATGAGATGTATGGTTCGGTTATTGAAATCTTCAATGAGTTTATATCTGGAAATTTCATCACCACCTCTTTATCATATCTCGTATATGTCCCCTGAGCAGTCAGGACTGGCAGGAGTAGTGCAAGCGCCTTCCTCTGAATCGCAATAGATTGATTGATTCTCTCATCCTGAATCTCAAGTGTATAAGAGTTCTTTATCCCGAGCTCAATCGCCTCTGAAAGAGGTATAATCCTCTTCTGCTGTGAGATATCCTCCTCACCAATTGCCACAATGGGTATAAAAATTAGTAAACCAAAAATAATGCTGAATAGACGCCACATATCGGGTTGTATATATCACCTGCGGGCAATTTTAACAAGGAGAAGTTTTCAGGATTTTCTGGCAATTCCCCCAAATTTTTATATCCTTTTTATGCAACCCAATATTTCTTAATATTCCAGAACAACGAAAATCCCGAAACAGCAAAAAACTCAGAATAGATTCACCAATCATAACTTATACGAAAAATGCAAGAAGACTTTACAAATATATTGGTTTTGGCTATGCCGAATCAGGATTTTTATCTGTCGTTTTTATTTGATTTGAAATAGTTGCCATATTAATATTCATAAAAGTTTATGAAAGAATTTCTGATTAGAAAACTATTTATATCCCTCATAACAATATTGGGTGCGGTGAGCATCGTCTTTTTTATGATACACATTATACCCGGAGACCCGGTTGAGAATATGCTGGGTGAACAGGCGCTCTCTGTGGATAAGGCGAGGATAAGACATACCCTCGGATTGGACAGGCCACTTATTGAACAGTACTTTAATTTTCTCAAGAATACTGCAAGAGGAGACCTCGGGGAATCCCTTTACAGGCGCGGAGTAAAGGTATCCACTCTAATTATTGAGAGATTCCCAAATACATTTATTCTTGCCTTAACCGCAATGCTCATTGCTATCTCAATTTCACTATTTGCAGGGATTATATCAGCGGTTAAGAGAGGCACCATTACAGACACAGCCATTATGGCATTATCGGGCTTTGGAATCTCTATTCCAGCCTTCTTCCTCGGGCCACTGCTATTAATGATATTTTGCAGGTACCTCAAGTGGCTTCCACCTCCTGCATCCTCAGAGGGATTTTTGAGTTTGATTCTCCCCTCCATCACATTGGGCTTTGCCCTCTCGGCCTTTTTATCAAGATTGATTCGCTCCCAGATGCTGGAGGTTTTACAGGAGGACTATATTCGCACTGCATACTCAAAGGGGCTTAAAAGGAGTAAGGTCATCCTGAAACATGCACTCTCAAATATACTCATTGTGGTGATTACAATAGTGGGGATGCAGTTTGGCTCGCTCTTAACCGGGGCAATTATTACTGAGAGGGTCTTTGCCTGGCAGGGGATTGGAACATTGATGATTGAGGCTATTATGAAGAGGGATTATCCTGTAGTTCAGGGGACAATAATTCTAATCGCATTTCTCTATGTGATTATAAATTTTCTAACGGACATATTCTATGCAGTCATCGACCCGAGGATTAGATATGCAAAGGATTAATTACTACATCGGGATATTTATTATTACTGCTTTTATAATCCTTGGCATACTGGGTCCGCTCCTTGTTGATAAGGATAAACCTGTCATTGAGAAACAGCTCGCCCCTCCATCAATAGATGCCCCATTTGGCTACGATGAGAATGGATACAATCTCTTCAACAGGATAATCCTCGGGGCGCGGGTAGCACTCTTTGTAGGATTCTCTACTACTCTTATATCTGCACTATTTGGGAGCATAATTGGGGCGATCTCCGGATATTTTGGAGGAGTCATAGACGAGATTATTATGAGGGTGGTTGATGTACTTATGTCATTCCCGGGAATCTTGCTCTCCATCTCAATTATTGCAGTAACACAGAGCCCCTCTTATGGTATGATTATACTCGCCCTCTCCATTACTTCGTGGGTTCCTTATGCAAGGCTGGTGCGCTCGCAGACCCTCTCTCTGGTCAATAGAGATTTTATTGCGGCTGCGAGGGCAATGGGTGCAAACGATTTCTATATTATAAGAAGGCATATACTACCTAATTGTTTTAATTCTATCATTGTGCAGGCGACCTTTGGGATTGCCGGCGCAATAATTGCTGAGTCATCGCTCTCCTTTCTGGGAATTGGTCCTCAGGATTCCTCAAGCTGGGGGGCACTTATTGATTCGGGGACACAGTACTTATTGATAAGATGGCATCTGGCATTCTTCCCGGGTCTATTTCTCTTTATTACTGTGATGGGTATAAATATGTTTGGAGATGGGCTGCGGGATAAACTTGACCCGAGGCTAAAAATATAGGATTATTAATTCAGGGTAATAGATTATGAATAAAGAAGAGTTAGCTGCTTCATATTCCATTATAGTTGGAATTTCAGGGACTACCCTGACTGATGAGGAGAGGAGATTTCTCTCAGAATTCAAACCCCTCGGGGTAATTCTCTTTAAGCGAAACTATGAGAATCCAAAGCAGCTTTTAAAACTTGTAAATTCCATAAAGGAGAGTATTGAAAGGGATAAGGTTATTGTCTGTGTGGATCAGGAAGGCGGAAGGGTACAGAGATTTACAGAGCCATTTACAATCATCCCCTCTGCAGAGGTAATAGGTAGCACAGAGAATGAATATCTGGCTACAGAGGTTGGGAAGATTATTGCAAAGGAGATACTTGCCTGCGGCGTGAATATGAATCTTTCCCCGGTATGTGATATAAATACCAATCCACAAAACAAGGTCATCTCTGACAGGGCTTATGGAAAGACTGCGGATATAGTAATGAGGATGTCTGAGAGTGTTATGTACGGACTCTCTCAGGGGGGAGTCCTAACCTGCGCCAAACACTTCCCCGGACACGGAGATACATCGGTGGATAGCCATGAGACACTTCCCGTATCTCAGATGACGATTGAAGGGCTTTATCAGAGAGAACTTTTACCGTTTATTAATATATCTGAGAAAGGTGTGGATGCAATAATGCTGGCACATATACTCTATGAAAAGATTGACTCAGAGTTCCCTGCATCCCTCTCAGAAAGACTGATTTCACTCTTGAGGATGGAGATAGGTTTTGAAGGAATAATAATGAGCGATGATATGGAGATGAAGGCAATCTCCAACCTCCTCCCTGTCCCCGATGCCGCACTTAAAGCCGTAGAAAATCAGGCAGATGTGGTCCTTATATGCCATACATTAAATTACCAGATTGAGGCATATCAAAAGATAAAGAGATATTATCTTGACAATCCCGAAAAAATAGAGACAAAATTATGTCGTATGAATAAATTTTTATCATCAATAAAAGAGAGCGATTATGAACCAGACATCATTGGTTGCAAAGAGCACAAAGATATAATAAGAGAGGTAATTGAACTTTCAAACACATAATCAAAGGAGTTTCTTATGAAGAGAGTGACATTCTTAATCTTTATGTTAATGCCGGTTTTTTTATTTGCATCCACCCAAACTGATGAGACAACGGATTTTGGCAGATTTTCAAAGGCTGTAAGAATAGCATATAAGAAACTGGATAACTATATCAATGAGAGATTATATGATCTTAACAGAAGGGCAACCCCTGTTATACCACAGGCGATAAAACCAGACGAAGATTTCTCTATTGTCAATATGAATCTAACCATTCTCCCGACAGTTGGGAATACGGCTGATGATTCAAAGGTCCTGATCAACAGCCAGATAATCATCAGGGTAACCGGCAGTTCCCCTCTTTCTGGAGCAGTCTTCTATTCTAAATCCTATCAAAAGATAACTGTTGAATCTCCTGATGCTGAAATTACATATAATGTTGAACCATATTCTTATGATAATCACATTTCCATCATCTACATCAGTTTTACAAATCCCATCCCCAGGGATTCAATTATTCGTTTGAGTATTACAACCGAAGGGAAACCTATATGTGACCCCTCTGAATTTTTAGGCCTTGTCACCTGCCAGTATAATACAGAACTTACATATGACCTATCTATCTTACATCCGATGCGTGCAGATCAGAAGACAGAGGCATTCTCATTTGATATTTCAATAGTTATACCTGATGATTATTTTTCAACCGCATCCGGTGAATTTATTGGTTCTGTTGAGAATGGAGATGGGACAAAGACCGAGCTCTGGCACAATGATTTAGCACAATTTGTGGCATTTGGGATGGCAAAGTTTGACAGATATTCATCAGACTACGAGGGGGAGAATAATAAAATCTATAAGATAAATAGCTATGTCCTGCCACCGAGGGGTGATGCAGCAAGGGGATTTCATCCGTTAATCGGTAAGGCGCTTGAGTGGTATTCAAAGAAGTTCTACCCATATCAATACCCTGCGATTTCATTTAATGAGATTGATAAATCCTCAGATGCAGCATACGCAACGCCTATGGCACAATTTATGCCCTCAAACCTGATTGAGAGAGGTGCACAGGATAATGAGGCAATAGAGACATTTGCACACGAGGTCGCACATCAATGGTGGGCATTTATGATCATGAAGACAGTTGATGAATTCCCATGGATAGACGAGGGGTTTGCCGAATTTAGCGCTATGGAATTTATTACCAGAGATAACCCACTGGCAAGGATATTTATGTATGGTGTCTATACCTTCTTGTATTTCTATATTGTTGACCCATCAGAGGATGTCCCCATCTGCTCACCTGAAGTTTTTAATAACGATTACAACTATGTCCTTCTCACATATTACAAAGGGGCACTTGTCTTATCCCAGCTCTTAAACATTATGGGCGAAGATATGTATAAAGTCATCTCCCACTACGCATCTAAAAATCTGTTTCAGGCAGTGGATGTAGATAAGCTCAAAGAGGCATTTAAAGATGTAACCGGAGACGACTATTCCTGGTACTTTGATAAATGGCTATATCAGGCTGGATACCCAATCTATACTCTGAAATATGACATAAAAAATGAGAGTGGAAAGAGGAGGGTTGACCTCTTTATCTCTCAGGCATCCTCTACTTACAAAAGCACTCAGAAGAATGTACTTTTTAATATGCCTTTAGATATCGCCTTTTATGATGAATCAAGAAATGAAATAAAGAGGGTTACAGAAAATATAAAAGATGAGACATTTGAGAAGGGCTATGAGTTTGATGAGGATGTAAATAGTCTTGTGGTTGACCCAGCAGTAAAGGTCTACATAAAGAGGGTGAGGTCGGCGCAGGAGGGCGATGTGACTCTGGATATGGAGGTGGACGGGAGAGATGTGCTCCTCGCCGCCTATTCCTATGGCTTCTCCTGGTATTCCTACTTTGAGAGGGAGAATGCAAGATTCCTGCCAAATACGGATTTAAATATGGATGGGATTGTAAATGATGATGACCTTACAGTGGTGGTCAACAACTTCGGGAAGTGTTTATTAACTTCC
Source organism: Myxococcota bacterium (assembly GCA_049969675.1). Classification (GTDB taxonomy): domain Bacteria; phylum Myxococcota; class SpSt-1050; order SpSt-1050; family SpSt-1050; genus SpSt-1050. The sequence goes on from JBMFOP010000019.1 coordinate 28,074, forward strand.
TGTAAATAATGGAGGTATTTTATGAATAAACAAATAATAACTTCTCTTTCAATTTTAATCCTTACAATCTACGGGTGCGATAGCAGGAATATGAAACTCATTGAGACTTATGATTTAAGAGATACACAGATTCTAACCGATACCGGGATTATTGTGGAGGATGTCTATGTTGAGGATGCTACAACTGATACAAACGAGACTCCACTCAGGCTGATCTTTGAGCCAGACAATCCAAGACCATTATTTGGAGAGGTCGCACTTATTCCATCTTATTCAGACGAGAAGACGCTTGTTGTGGATATGCTCCTTGGTGGTGATGACAATATGAAGCTCTCCTTCTATGGAGTTTATTACAGGATTAGCTTCCCAGAAGATGTGCTTGAGGTAGAGTTGATCAGTCCCCATCCAGAACTCCCATCAGGTATAATCAACAAATTCACTATAAGAAAGGGAGAGATTATTGGAGTGATTACCAACAAGGGCGATGTACCTATGTTCTCACTCAGTTGTAAGAGACCACTTATATCAGTCAGATTTAAGATAAAGATGATAAGGACTGGAAGAATTGATATTGTAAGCAAAAAGACACAGATTCTGGATGACAAATTAAAAGCCGTAGTCAATAACTACTTTGGAGGGAAACTCACAATTATACAGAAGTGAGGGAGGAAGATATGAAGAGATTTATATGCACACTTTCTATTATTATGTGCTTTTCTCTCTCCTGCAGGATCAGGAGTATTGAACCAGAGGACTACAAGCCAGTTATAGAGGGACACTTAAGCCCCAAAGAGGTAAAGGAGATGGTTGAATTCAAATTCTCAAAAGTTGGTATCAAACTCGCACCGAATGTAACTCTCAATCTAAGGGGTATGAAAATAAAGACCGATGGGTATGATTCCAATCTCAATGTGGGATATGTATATCTCATCAGACCACCTGAGAACATTAAATTTACTGAGGACTATCAGAGAGAACTTACAAAGTCCGAGATGGAGGAACTGGAGAGATTGAGAAAGACAGAGGGTTATTATATCCTGTTTATCCCGGAGGGTCCAAGGGAGAAGGTGGAGGCGGCGATAGATGAGTTTATTGAACTGCTTTACAATAAAAATGTACTTATGAGATATAAGCCTCAGGAGCCAGAGAGAGAGGAAAAAAATAAAACAGAGGAGAATAAGACTGAGCAGAAGTCTGAAGATAGTTCTAATAAAGAAGGGACAGAATAGAAAGCAACATAGTCCACGTACCATAAATAAAAGAAATAAAAAAATGAAAGCAAATTGTAGGGGCAAAATAATATGTTCGCCAATTTTATTTTATGCCCGAAAGGTCAATGCGATGCATAAATTTCTGTAAAAAAATTCGTAGAATTTTCAAATCTGAATTTGTTTTCAATTTATGTTTAAGGCTCATAAATTTTATGCGTTGTGAATCATCTGCTGAACGAAGTGAAGCAGGATGATTCTTGTGTGCATTTGCGTAAGTACAGCACAATAAAATAACACAAAACCACAAGTGCTGTTTAGGCTCATCCCCGCAGGGGCTCATAGCGATAGCCGAAAAGGCGAAGCGAAGCCTCGTTGGATATATTCTAATCCTTATGGGGTTTTAAGGGTTTTTTAATTTTTAATTTTAGTTCTCTAACCTCCGCCTTTAAGAATTCGCCAGTATTATAATCAGTCCACAGATCCACAGTCCTGTACTTCTTTAATTTAAAGTTGTAATGATATGCCTTTATCTTTCTCCCTCCTATAATAAGACTCTCCTCCCTGGGCTTATCCACAACTACATCCTTAATCTTTCCGTCCTGAGGGATAAAGATTTTCAGTTCATTTTTCTTATTAGGGTTGAGTTTGGGAATGAGTGAGAGATAGTGTGATGCAACATAATTATCCAGTATTATATGTCTCTCTGAATTCGTAAGCACTGCAAAATATTCGGTTCCTTTTTTCTCTGAGACAGCAGTATAGGCAAATTTTGCATTCAATCTCTTGATGTCAATCTTTACCTGTTGATTATTTACAATCCCTTCTATTACATAGGTATCTGGTTCCCCATCAATGTCAAGAAGGGTCTTCTGTCTAAAATTATATCCATTGTTTAATTTTATTGTAGACTCAATCATTCTATCCTGAATCTCATACTCCTCAAAACCGATGGATTTATCGCCAATATAAAACTCAAATCTCCCAGACTGAGCCGATAGGATAATATATAAATAACCTATTAAATGAAAACCAATCATAATAACCGATTTTAAACTATTTTTGAAATTTTACAATCCATATCTTTTCATGCAATACTTCAAAAATTTTTCAATAATCTCTATGCAAGATTGAAAAATAACTGTTTTTCATTACTTTCTTACTTATTGCTATCGCCTCCTTGAGTCCTTGTCGCAATGACTCTACTTAATTCTGATTATCCCTCATATAATAAAAATTTCGGTTTTTTGAATATCAACAGTTATCTTTTGAAACACACCTGTCCAAAATAAATTTTTTTCCAGAGCAGGATGAGGATATTGAAATCCATAAATTAATGTTGAATTTGAGGCAAGGCGCAACTGATTTAAACATTAAAACCCTCTCATTTTATGGGTGAACATCCACTACAGAATGTATTTTACAGAGTGTCAATATTTTTTACACTGCCTTGTGGTTGTGCTAACTATTTGATATTTTGGAATATTTAAGCAAAAATAGAGAATTCACAGATTAAATCAAGAGTTGTGTATAAAATATTTACACCTTCAATTTTTTAAAAATAGCAGAATTTCAATATGTTAGCATTGTAAAATCTGGCACGTATTTTGAGAGTATATATACAACAATTTTAAGGGATGCAGGATGTTTTATTCACCAAAGAAGAAGACGATGATAGTGATGGAGAAGCCCTCAGAAGGCCTGAAGATGAAAGAGGCGTTTGAGCAGATAGGGATTGAATCGTTCGCTGTCAATAATGGCTTTGCGGCTAAGGAGTTGGCTGCGAAGGAGTTCTTTGATATTATAATATGTGATGCTGTGCTGCCCGATATTACGGGGCGGGAGCTGATTGAGGAGATGATGTTTATATCCCCTGAGAGTAGGGTCCTCCTGATTGAAAAGCCAGAGAATGATATCTCTGCTATTGATGAGCTCCTCCAATCAGAGTTGTTTAATGCCTTATTTTCTCAGGGCGGTTCATTCAAGAAAGTTTACCCCAGTAACTGATTTGCAAAAGGTTTCCCCCCCCGCCTTGAGCAACAGTTACAGGGGTTTATTAAAGTTGCCAATTAGGCCCGACGAACCTACCATTCCTTAGGGTATCCCCTCCACCCTTTTGGGACTTCCGTCGGGCCTTTAATTTTTTAATTTGACTTTGTGCAAATGTGAAATAAAATCCAGCCAGTATGGTGAGTAGAATTTTTCTTGTCCTGAGCCTTATCTTTGTCACGCAATCGATTGATGTATTAAGTGGAGAGGAGCTGCTGATTATAGAGAAGATAGTAATAAAGGGGAATTACAGGACTGATACATCTATAGTAAAGCAACACATCTCTCTAAAAGAGAAAGAACCACTTGATGAGGAGAAGGTTGAATTTTCGCGTCTCAGGCTCCTATCTACCGGATTCTTTTCCGATGTCTTTGTTAGAATTGAGAGGGGAACTCAGAAGGGTTTTGTAAATGTAGTCTTTGAGGTAAAGGAGCGAGGAACCCTATTTCTGGATGAGATTCATCTCGGTCTCTCCTCTGTAAATGCCTATTGGGCGGGGGTCTCGCTTACAGATTCAAATTTCTTGGGAAGAGGTTTTAGATTGTCTGCAGGTCTGGTCTATGGAGAGCACTTTTTGACCTCAAGACTGAAGTTCTTGAATCCCGCCCTATTTGGTTCAAAACATAGAGTGGGATTTGAAATTCTATATAACGATGTCTCTGAAAGGACCAAAGATGTAGACACAAATAAGGTACTGGAACTCCTGCAATACAGAAGGCTCTCGGGGACATTGATACACGGACTCAAACTTGAAGATTACATATATGCCTATGTCTATTATACATTTGAAGGAGTAGATGCCAGATTTATCAATCCACTCGAGAACAGCACGCTTCACATTAAGGCAGGGAGGTCATATCTATCAAGCCTCTCTGCCAGCATCTCAAAAGATACAAGAAATGATGTATTTATGCCAAATAAGGGTTATATGGGGACTATTAGTTATGAAATCGCCAATGCAGTCATATTCTCCGATTATGAGTATGCCAGATTGAATGTAGAGATGGAGTATTTTCTGCCAGCATTTTCAAACCATTCCTTCAGGTTGAAGATTTTAGGTGGCTCCATTCAGGGCGGAGCGCCTTTTTATAAGAAGTTCTTTGTCGGTGATTATTTCTACTTTGTATATGGAAAGACCACATTGCCGCGGATATGGGGTGTAAATACTGGAGATGCTATTAATTATAAGACGGTGGCATTTATGGGAGAGCTCTCCTATGCGATCCCATCCTTTACTATAAAGGATTTTATCTATAAAAGCTTCTTTTATTTTACGATTGCCGCAAGTCATACCGCAACCATTGAAGAGTTTAAGAGAGAAGAGAATGTAAAACCTACTGAGGAGATTATGACGCCAGTATCTCTTGACATTGGATATAAGGCCGATACAGAGTATGGGATATTCAAATTCTCTCTTGCATATTTTCTGGATGTCATTATTGATAAATTCTGAAAATGAATAGATTGTCTCCTGTAATATTACTAATTATACTTATTGTCAATCCACTTATATCGTCGGACAATAATCTCTTCTTCTCAAGAGATGAGAAGAACCTCTTCTTGCATATCAATATCCCGATTAAGAACGAATCTGAATTTCAAAAGCGGTTATCTTCTGGCCTGTCCAATAAGATAATAATCTCTATCCAGATGAAAGATAAGAAGACAAATAAGATGGTTATAAATAGAGATTTTATCTTTGAGGCGGTATTTGATGTATGGGATGAAAAGTATAGAATCTTCCTCTACGAACCGACAAAGAGACTGATTCTGGAGACAATTGAGAAGGGAGAGGTATATAAAAGATTGTTGAATCCAGAGAAGATTCTGGTATGTGAAAACTCTCTGTTACAGAGTGATTCTGTATATCAGGTCAAAGTAAAGGTCATTATCAATCCCATCTCAAAAGAGATTATAGAGAAGATAAAGGAGTACCTCGCCGACCCACAGATTGTAGGACAGGGGAGCCCAACGCGCACGATATTTGGTTCGTTTGCAAATACTTTCATACCTGAACTCAATACAGAAAATGTAATAAAATACGAGATAAAGGCATTCAGTATAGGTGAGATTTCAGAGAAGAGATGAGCTTTCACAAGAAGATATTCTTTATAATACTTGCTGTCCATCTGATAGTGGGGACTGTCTCAGTCTTCCTTGTGAATCGTATCATAAGGGAGTCGCTCTCAATAGGGCTTAATCCCAATATAAAGGCAGATATAGAAAACATCTATAACGCCTCAAAGGAAGAGGTAGCCACCCGTAAGAGATTATACAACTATATATGTCTTGATGTACTGGATGCAATCAAGTCTGTGGATATCAATAATCTTACGAATATCAGGCAGATAATCTTACGAAACATATCCACTTATACAGACCTTGAATCTGTTGAGATAAATGGGGAGAGGGTACAGCTCATAACCTCACCCGAATCCGAAAAGAATACATATTATGTCTCTGCACAGAGTTTTAATGGAAATAGTTTTAATTGTAGATTTGTGGTCCCCCAGATTGTTCTCAGCAATCAGAAGAGCCTTATGAATGTCATATCCATTCACGACAGCATCAGCAATATGAGGAAGGACCTGATAACTTTTTATTTGAGGGTATATATCTTCCTCTTCGGTATCTCCTTTCTAACAGTTATGGTGCTTGGATATGTCTTTATAGGGACATTTCTCTCTCCAGTAAATGAGATAAAGGCGGGGATTCGTAGAATCAAGAATAATATCTTTGATAGACCGATAGTAGTAAATTCCAGAGATGAGATGGGAGAACTGGCACAGGAGATTAATAGACTATCTGTTGAATTGAGGCTGGCAAAAGAGAGGGAGAGCTATCTGGAAAGAATCTCATCCTATCAGGAGGTGGCGAGGAGAATCGCCCATGAGATAAAGAATCCACTCACTCCGATCAGACTCGCCTTTCAGGAGATAGAGGCGAGGTATAAAGGTGATGATGAAAATTATCGTAAATTGCTTACCCATTCAAGGGAGATAGTGGATGAGGAGATAGATGCGCTTAACCGGATAATAGATCAGTTCAGGGAGTTTGCAAAGATGCCGGTTGCAGAGATTAAACCTGCCAGGATAGATGAGTTTATAACAGAGGTGATGAAGGCAAATAACTATTTTGCTGATAGGATAAAGATTGAATTGAGACTTAAATCAGAAGATGCAATGGTAAGTATAGATAAACTCTTGCTTAAAAAGGTCTTTGAAAATCTTATTCAGAACTCCATTGAGGCAGGGGCAAACACCATTGTAATATCTTCCCAGAAGACTGAGGATCTCTGCATCCTGAGATTTGAAGATAATGGGAGTGGAATAGATGAGAAGATACAGGATGTAATTTTTGAACCATATTTTACCACAAAGGAGAATGGAACAGGGCTCGGGCTCAGTCTTACAAAAAAGGCGATTCTGGAGCACAAGGGAGATATATACCTGGATAGAGAATATAAGGGTGGAACCGCATTTGTGATTGAACTACCAATTGACTCATCTACAGATATTTAGACCGTGCTTCACATCTGTCCAAAATAATTTTTTTGATATGGGATGAGCCTCAGTAAGGTAAGATTATTTTGTCAAACAAAACCTGAAAGTGATGTGTAAATATATCATTATCTCTGTACAAATCTATGATTGGAGTAAGAAAATTCTACAGATATTTTCAAAGAATGATTTTTACCTGGAAGAGGAGGAGGCGTAGGCTGACAAAGGAGCAAATAGATTTCATCTAACCCGGCATAGCCTGAACCAGAATCTTTGAAAATCTTCCCGCATTTTATGTAGAAGTTACGGTCAAAAGGGTCTTTAATTCTTTAGCCAGATTGATATAGTCATTCACAAATGTGAGTCCGTCCATCTGACGGATATTTTATCTTCAGAATTATGCTATATTATAATTGGGTGAAGGGTATGTTTAGAGGAATAATAAAATTTATCAAAAGTAATGATGCACAGGTATTGATAGAGACAGTCTTTGTAGTTCCACTTATGTTGTTTATGATTCTGGGGATTCTGCAGTTTGCCATGCTTCATCAGGCGCGAATTCAGACGGAGTATGCGGCATATCAGGCGGCACGAGCAGGAATCGTCTGGAATGCAAACCACTCCAAGATGATGAATGCCGCTTTTGTTGCACTCATCCCCTCTATGTATATCATCAAGGCAAATATTGAAGAGACACGCACATCTGTTGATATACTACAATCATTGATTCAGTCAGCAGGGATGTGGCTTATAAATTATGCGGGGAATCAACTCAACTATGGTGTATTGCAACTGGATCAGTTCCTGAATAATCTTATCGGTGTTACAACAGGTATCCCTGATTTGAGTATTGTAAATGTCTACATCTTAAATCCCAAAAAAAGTCAACTTGATTCAATGCCAGAGCCGTATAAGACCTGGGGAGAGGTGGACTTTGATGACATAGGTGTATATAAATCGGATGGTAGCAAATATTCCGAAGATGAGGCGAAGAAGCTCAGAGATTTTAACAGACTCTGTATCACTGTTAGATTTTTATATCAGATGATAATCCCATTTGCCAACTGGACAATACACACCGCCTGGATGGCTGGTCTTACAGGTGTTCAATTGACAGGTGCAATAGAGAGACCGGTTGAAAAGTATACAAAAAGAACAGATGTAGAAGATATCATCGGTGGAAGGATCAATGTAGGGGGCTGGGTGACCTATCTCTTTGGCAATAAGGACCGTAATTTATTAAGGGCATTATGGGAGTTGAGAAAGGTCAGAAGACCGGGGAGTAATGTCTACCGTGGAGTTTATATGATTCCACTCTGGGCGACATACACTATGAGGATGCAGTCAAATATCTTTAAGGACAACCTTGACAATTGAGGACAGAATATGTTTATCAGATTTCACAAATTTGTCAGAGATGAAGATGGACAGGCGATAGTACTTGCTGCTGTTGGGATGCTGGTTATGGCTCTATCTGTCCTTATGACTGCCTTCTGGGGGTATGCGGTTTATGAAAAGATAAGACTTCAGAACAATGCGGATTCTACTGCATATTCACTGGCGGTTATGGAGGCGAGGGTTCTCAACTATATCTCTTATCTTAATCGCGCAATGATAGCCAATTATGTGAGGATGATAGCATTACAATCGCTTCTTTCATATCTTACCTGGGTGGAGGCGGCACTCGCCTCACTTCACGATATGAATTATAATATTTATGCCCAATCCTGTATGTGCGCCTGTGGGTGTAGTTGCTCTCACCACTGTTGCAATCCACTCTGCTTTGAACACCCAAATTTGACGATTGCACAAGGTTTATACGGTCTTGTGAACGGTATGACCCAGCTTGTGGACCAATTTGATAGATTGATAAGTCCGCAGAGTGGATTCATCGGAATTTTGCAGACCCAGAATCAAGCCCTTGGGACTGCTCAGAGTCTATTAAAATCAGCTGTCTACATTATGACCCTCAGCTTTACCGAAGAGTTTACAAAGAAGAATGACAATGAACTCAACTGGAGTGCCCTTACATT
>JBMFOP010000020.1:0-36265 GCA_049969675.1 Myxococcota bacterium
TATGAGGGGTATTATGCGAGTATATTTTATTCAGTCTTTGCCTCACTTGGATATGATATAAGGGTGGAAGAGTCTACGAATCGTGGAAGGATAGATATGGGGATAATAACACAGAAAGAGGTGATAATATTTGAGTTTAAGGTAGTGGATGGAGGGGGTGAAGGGAGGAGAGCAATAGAGCAGATAAAGGAGAAGAGGTATTACGAGAGGTATATGAATATGGGGAGGGAGATATACATAGTAGGGATAGAATTTTCAAAGGAGGAGAGGAATATAGTGAGATTTGATTGGGAGAAGGTGGGAGATTAGATTTACTCTATTTTTCTATCTTCATCTCACTATCATAACTTCCAGTTCAAGATTCATAGCCCATAGTCCACAATCCATAGACAATAATTAATTTTCACATCTGTCCAAAAACAAATCTTAATTTTAGACCTCTTAGATATTGAATTTTGAAGAGGAGGATTTATATGAGTATGAATCACATTAAGTTTTAGAAAATTCTACATATATTGCTTATGAATATGTTTTATAAGTTGATAATAGAGATAAGGGCAGAGAGATGAATAGAGAGATTTAACTCTTAGGTTAATTTGTAGCGATGTTGTTTTATCAATCAGGGCTGGCTCATTCATTGTTTTATAAACAGTCAACTTTTTCAAAGCAGATTATTCTGGAAAGCGGCAATGGTATATAATATCTGGGTGTTTAAATTTTTGCTGTTTTTCATAATTAATATATAATTAGAGTTCAGCAGGGTTCTATGATTAGACACATAAAATATTACTATGACCAGAGATACCTTTTGAAACTCTTCATCGTCAATGATTTGAGAAGCAGATATACCGGCTCTGTCTCTGGAATCTACTGGTCTATAATAAATCCCCTTTTGATGATTTTGATATATACATTTGTATTCTCCTCTGTACTCAGAATTGAGTTTCATAGAGGGAGTGGAACCCTCAATTTTGCATTCTATCTTATCTGCGGGATGCTTCCGTGGCTCTTTATTCAAGATTCAATTCTGCGCTCAACTACCTCCATTGTTGAGAATTCAGATCTGGTGAAGAGGGCGAAATTTCCTGCGAGCATCCTCCCGATACATATAGTACTCTCAAATCTTATCACAATGTTAATAGGACTAATACTCCTTCTCCTCATTCTCGTCATTACGGCAAATACAGTCAGTGTTACCATTCTGTTTATCTTTGTGTTGATTGTTCCACAACTGCTCTTTACTCTGGGACTCTCGTGGATGTGCTCAAGTATCTATGTCTTTGTGAGAGATATACAGCCGTTTATCAGTAATTTTGTCCTCCTCTGGATGTTTTTGACTCCTATATTCTATCCCTCTACAGTATTCCCTCCAAAATATGAGATATTTTTGATTCTAAATCCAGCAGCACATATTGTAAACCTTTATAGAGAGGTAATAATGAAGGGTAATCTGATACCGGGCTTATCTTATATTACACTCCTGATAGAATCGCTCTTCACATTTCTTGTGGGCTACTTTATATATGTAAGGCTTCAACCCAGATTTACGGATAGACTATGAGTGATAAAAAAGAGGCAATTATTGTTAGAAATCTAAATAAGAAGTATAGCCTTTATACAGACTATAAATATGCACTAATTGAGTTTCTTCTCTTAAAGAAGAAGAAATTCCATACGGATTTTTACGCATTAAAAAATATCTCTTTTAATCTTAAATCGGGTGGTGTGCTCGGGATTATCGGGGATAATGGTGCAGGTAAATCACTCCTCCTGAAAATAATCTCGGGTTCAGTTCAACCTACCTCCGGTGAGATCATTATAAATGGTTCGGTCTCTTCTCTGATTGATATTCAGTCGGGGTTTAAGAGGGATTTTACAGGGATTGATAATATAAAAATGAACCTTGTTATCAGCGGTTATAGCGGTAAAAAATATGATTATCTGGTAGATAAGATAATTGATTTTGCAGAGATAGGCGATTTTATAAAATATCCTATAAGTTCTTATTCTACCGGGATGCTGATGCGTCTCGGCTTCTCTATCAGTGCCAGCATTGTAGAGGATATATTTGTGGTGGATGAACACATTGCAGTGGGTGACAACTACTTTATGCGAAAGTGTATTGAGAAATTAAAAGAGCTAAACAGAGAGGGAAAGACACTTGTAATTGTCTCACACAGTATGCACCTTATCGCTAATTTATCAACAAAGGTTATATGGCTTGAACAGGGCAGCATCAGGTTGCAGGGAGACCCACCTACGGTGGTGAGGGAATATGAGGAGTACATCCTGAAGAAAGAGAGTAAGGAGCAGAGGCAGAAGATTCAGTCGCTCTCAAATGAGGCAAGGATTCTAAATGTGAGAATATGCGATAGAGATGGGAATACAAAGGAGTGCTTTGAGACCGAAGAGGATATTATGATTGATGTGGAGACTATCTTTAATACGAGAATAAAGAATCCAGTCTTTGGCGTTGCGATCTTCAAGGAGGATGGAAGGTATATCTATGGACCCAATACATTTTTTGATAAAGTTGATACAGGTGAATGTGATGGGAGAGTAAGATTCAGGATTGTATATGAGAAGCCACCGCTTTTAAGTGGAAGATATCTAATCTCAGTAGCGATATTTGACCCAGAACATATATATCCATATGATTTTCACGAGAAGAGATACAAATTTGAAATCAAGAGCAATTTACTTGACCACGGCGATATAAAGATTAATCATAAATGGTCTGTAGAGAAAGGCTTATGATATGAGTAATATTGAACAGAAAGCACTCCCTCGGGAATTTATCAGCCGAAGGAATAGAAACTGGATATCCCTTGGACTTATGTATGCAAGTTTTTATATGTGTCGCTACAACTTCCCTATTGCAAATAAGACGATCTCGGAGAGATTTGGCTTTTCCAGAGAGGAGATGGGGTGGATTATAGCCGCCACTATGTGGGCGTATGCCTTTGGGCAACTCCTGAATGGATTGATTACAGATAAGATTGGTGGAAGGAAGGCGATACTCACAGGGGCGGCTGGAACAATAATATTAAACATCTTGATGGGCTTTGGTGGTTACTTCAATTCCCTTACATACTTTATGCTCATCTGGGGACTGAATGGTTACTTTCAGGCATTCGGTGCTCCATCTGTCGTCAAGACCAATGCCAACTGGTTCAGAATTTCAGAGAGGGGGACATTTACAGGAATATTTGGATTGATGATTCAATTTGGACGATGGGCAATTATGCTTTTGGGCGGAATACTGATAATTAAATTTAGCTGGGAATATCTCTTCTTTATTCCATCAATTATTACATTTGTTTTTGCAGTACTTGCATATTTGAATGTAAAAGATACTCCCGAGGAGTGTGGATTTGACTGTATATCAAATGATGTCAATGAATGTGAAGATAATGAAAAGTTGGATGTGCTCTCTGTTGCAAGGAAGGTTCTCACAAGTAAACCACTCTGGATTATAAGTTTTGCATATTTCTGTACAGGCGTTGTAAGGCACGGAGTGGACCAGTGGTACATCAGATATCTAAAAGAGGTACATCAGGTCTCGACTGATTCTTTTGGATATATGTTGACTGCATTTGGATTACCGATGGCGGCAGTGCTCGGCTCATTTGCAGCAGGAATTGCATCAGATAGATTATTTGGGAGCAGAAGGGGGCCCGCTGCGGCATTGATGTATCTGGGGCAGTTTGTGATGTTGATAGTTTTTTCCCTCATCTCCGGAGAACTTCTAAGCCCAGTATTGATAGTGATTATGCAATTTTTCATAAATGGCCCACACTCATTATTGGGTGGTGCGGCTGCGATGGATTTTGGAGGAAGGAAGGCGGCGGGCTTTGCATCCGGACTGATTGACTGCTGGCAATATATTGGTGCTGGATTGGTGGCCGGTGTCTTTATGGGAAGGATTATTGAATCGTCTGGATATGCGGGATGGATAATCACTCTTCTGGTCTTTGCATTTTTAGGATTTCTCTCAATGCTCACACTCTGGAACAAGAAGGCATAAGTGGTCTTTTAAGATTTGTTGACAATTTTGTGGCATTGAAAGAAAGTCCATTTTTGTCTTGACATTGAATACAAAAAGTAAAATAATGAGTTCCGGTTTTTTAAAAGGAGATGACTATGATAATATGTCCGAATTGCAAACAGGAAAATGCAGATGATTATGTCTATTGTCTATATTGTGGGAGTGAATTAAGGGCAGCGCCAACAGTTCCTCCAACTCCCGCTAACGAGCCGATACCTCTTACAAATGTAGTCTCAAAACCACCAATCAATCCCTCATCTCCAGGTATGCAGAGTGTTCAGGTGTTGCCGTGGGATCAGGTAATTCCTAATATTCCGGATTCAGTACCGAAGAGTTCTCAGGCACCAACTGTCCCACAGAAAGTGGAGGTCGTTCCCCCACCGATTCCGCAGAGTGTTCCACCAATTCCATATAGTCCACCTCCGGTTTCATCCTCAGCACCAGTTGTTCAGGAGAGGAGATGTCCTCAGTGCAACAATGTAATTCCGCCGGGATTTAGATTCTGCGGATTTTGTGGTTATCAGGTAGGTGGCGAGCAGGTGGACTCACAGGCAAAGGGACGGACTGTCTTTATGCAGGCAGTTATGCCGGTTGAAAAACCCAAGCCCATATTCAGGGCTCAGGTAATAAAGACAGATGGGACGAGCGGACCAATATATACTCTTTCTACCAAAGAGACGATGTTTGGTAGAGCCCGGGGACTGATTCTTCTTGCCGACGATAGATATGTCTCACCTCTTCATGGGAGATTCAAGCTTGAAAACGATGAACTCTATGTTGTGGATGAAAATTCACTAAACGGAATATATAAGAAGGTTAATAAAGAGGTAGAGATTCATTCACAGGATTATTTTAGAGTGGGGAAACAGCTCCTGAGGTTTGACACGGTAAGGGAGATTGAGGAGGTAAATTTCCAGAGGATGGAAGGGGATGATTCACTTCAGATTGGCTCAACGGTCTTGAATATCTGGGGGAGAGTTGTGCAGATTTTAGAGGGTGCAAGAGTTGGTGAGACGAGATTGCTTGTGAATAATCCAGTTGTATTTGGTAGAGAGGTGGGAGATATTGTCTATCCTTATGATGGATTTATGTCTTCAAAACATGCCAAGATTGAGATGCGGGAGAGTAAGTTCTACTTAAAGGACCTTGGTAGCTCAAATGGGACTTTTATAAGGATTAGAGGGACAGAGAGGCTTGAAAATGGAGATATTTTACTGATAGGGCTTTCTCTGATTCGCATAGAAATCAGATAAAATTTTATTGACAAAAAAAAGATTTTTAATGTATTTAGTTGCGTCCTTTTTCAAAGGAGTGAGAATATGAAGAAGATAGGTGTACTTACTGGTGGGGGTGATTGTCCGGGGCTCAATGCAGCGATCAGGGCTGTGGTAAGAAGGGCCATTGATGGTTATGGCTTTGATGTGGTGGGCTTTAAGAGAGGGTGGAGTGGCCCCATTGATGGTCTGGTAGAGCCATTGACCAAGCTCGCAGTATCCGGGATCCTCCCCAAGGGCGGAACTATATTGGGGACATCCAGGACAAACCCGGCCAAGATTGAGGATGGTTATCTTAGGATTAAAGATAACCTAAAGAAATTTGGACTTGATGCACTGATTGCGATTGGTGGAAATGATACACTCGGTGTGGCTGCAAATATGTTTATCAAATATGACTTTCCAATTGTGTGTGTCCCAAAGACCATTGACAATGATGTGGTAGGGACTGACTATACCATAGGTTTTGATACCGCGGTAAAGATTGCAACAGAGGCGATTGATAATCTTCATACAACTGCTGAATCTCACGACAGGGTTATGGTTATTGAGGTAATGGGGAGACACGCGGGATGGATAGCTGCATATTCAGGTATGGCTGGTGGGGCAGACCTTATTCTTGTTCCAGAGAAGCCTTTTAATATTGATGATGTCTGCGCTATCTTAAAGAAGAGGCATGAGAGGAGAGGTAAGACCTTCTCCATAGTTGTTGTTGCTGAGGGTGCGGTATCACACGATAACTCAATAAAAGGGACATCGGATAAGATGGATGTGGCATTTGACCATCCGATTCTGGGAGGAATATCTGTTGCACTCTCAAAAGAGATTGAAAAAAGGACGGGCTATGAGACAAGATATGTAATTCTGGGACATATACAGAGAGGCGGGACGCCCACTCCTACGGATAGAATACTTGCAACCAGACTTGGTATAAAGGCGGTTGATCTGGTGGCAAATGGTGAATTTGGGAAGATGGTAGGTGTTGTGGGTGGAAATATTGTCTCGGTGGATGTAAGGGATATTGCCGAACTGGACAAACACGGGAATTATATTGGGAAGACCAAGACTCTGGATATGGATTTCTATAAAGAGTCAGAGGTATTCTTCGGTTGAGCCTTCTCAAAGACTGGAGGTAGAGAATGGCAGAAGTTTTGATTCTGATGGGTTCTCCAGCAGATAAGGATTGGTGTAAGAGGATTTCAGAGGAACTCAAAAAATTTGGTATTAATTCTACTATAAGAATTGCATCGGCTCATAAGGTGCCAGAGATTACAATTGATATCATTAAAAGTACAAATTGTGACCTCATTATTACAGTTGCGAGTAGGAGCAATGCCCTATCGGGTCTGACAGATGGTGCAACCTCAAAGCCAGTGATTGCCTGTCCTCCGCTTGATGCACAGAATTTGATGTACGATATCTATTCAACAGTTAGGATGCCATCTGGAATTGCACCTCTTCTGGTCCTAACACCAGAAAATGCCGCTCTTGCCTCTGCCAAGGTTCTTGGTATAAAATATCAGGATGTCAAAAAGAAGGTGGAGGAATTTCAGGCTGAGCAGAGGGCAAGATTGATTAATGCGGACAAGGAGTTAAATGATGGGTAGCGTAAAAGACCTCAGAATTATTAGAGCACCGTCAGATACGAATTCGGGTGAGGGAATATTCACTTTCTCCGACAGATACTCAGTCTTTGATTGGGGAGAGATGCCAGATAAGATTCCAGATAAAGGGAAGTCAATCGCAATACTCGGTGCCTATTTCTTTGAGCTTGTAGCGAGGGAGGGCTTTAGGACTCATTATATAGGAATGGAATTAGATGGTCTATGCCAGAGACTGAATGACTTAAAATCCCCATCTGATTCAATGAAGGTGAGGCTCTTTAATGTCATCAAGCCGCGGCTTTTACCTGATAAGAGTTATGACTACTCAGCCTATAAGGATGTGAGCAGGAATTATCTCATCCCTCTTGAGGTGATTTACAGGAACAGACTCCCTGAAAGTAGTTCGGTATTCAAAAGACTTAAGAACAATGAGATTACTTATACTGAACTGGGCCTTGATGAGATGCCTCAACCAGGTGCTATCCTGAAAAATCCAATCTACGATGTATCTACCAAACTGGAACGAATGGACAGATATATCAAATGGGATGAGGCAGAGAGGATATCCGGTCTGAGTTCAGGGCAGATTGCGCTTCTAAAAGAGATGCTCAGCAGGCTCAATAGACTGATTACAGATGAATTTGGGAGACTTGGACTTGTCAATGAAGATGGGAAGATAGAATTTGCTGTTGATGACGATGGTGAGATCTGTATAGTGGATGTTTTTGGAACACTTGATGAGTGTAGATTTACATTTGAGGGAATACCTGTATCAAAGGAGATCGCAAGGATATATTATCGTAAGAGTGAGTGGTATGAGGCATTAAATCGTGCAAAGGAGAAGGACGGGCAGAATTTTAAGGAGGTCTGTGAGAAAAATCCGGAGAGGCTTCCTGTTGAATTGAGAGATGCAATTGCCAATCTATACAGATATTGTACAAATAAAATTACAGGTAGGGACTGGTTTGAAAATGTCCCCGAACTTACAGATTCTATAAAAGTGATTAAGAGGTTTATTTAGCTGTGAGTCCGCTCAATAAAAGAATCGCATATAAGAAGAGAGGTGGTCTTCCAGTATTAAAGTATTTTCTACTCATTGTAATATTCGTCGTCGCCTTTTACCTCCTCTTTTATCATAAATTTGAAAACCGCACTATCTATGAAAGGGTGGTAGGATTCTTTAAGTCTGAGATAGAGAAGACCCCATCTGTCACAATCAAAGAGGCGGATAAGGGGGTAAAGAGTCTGAGTAAGAGAGAGATTCCATATGATAATCCTCCCACCAAAAAGGAAAGTCCGAAAAATGGAGGAGAAGAGAAGGATGAGATAGAGGAAGTAATAAAGAAAAGGCTCAAAGAAAAATAGAGCCAACCTACCACTTTTAACTTCTAAATATAATAATAGACCTTCTGGACCCTGCGAATACATATGAGAATCTATCTAATACCAATTTGGCATCATAAGCCAGTCAAAATAAGTTAGTGATGAAACCAGTTTTTTGTCTTTCCTAAAGTGATGAAGTCTCCTCACAAAGAGTATCTTCCTCCACTCTATCCAGAGAATCAAGGACCATGTTTCCAAAATAGTTTTTTGGAAAACAATCTCCCTCTCTTATGCCTAATTGAGTTTCGGGGTTTAAAGGGGCAGGATTTTTCAAATCATACCGTTTTGGAATAATTTTTAGATAAGGAAGCCCTGATATCTCACACCACCTCCTTAAAGTTATGTTTTACAAAATTTTTATACCAATTCTCAAATTCATCAGGGGTTGCTAAATGAATTTCAAAAGGGGCATCAGAAAATTTGTTTTTTATTTCAAGTTTAATCTTTGCCAGACTGAATATATCAGAGGGGATATCTGGTGAAATGATAAGTATATCTATATCACTGCCCGGTCTGAGGTTTCCCTCTACTGCAGAACCAAATAGTAGAATACGAGCACCGGGAAGTTTTTTACTGACTATGCTTTTAATCTTTTTAGCATAAAATAATGGATTGTCAAAATACTTTTTTCTTTTTTCGTTTATCTCGGCTAATATCTTACAAAAGCTTTTCATTTAACTCATCCTCTAAGAGGTCAAAAACCTTCTCAGAAAATTTCATAATTTTTTGTGTTTCTTCTTTATTAAACTCTCTTGGGATGTATCTGCTTGTAATATATGCATCTTCAAGGGTTCTAAATTCCAAGGCATGTTCCTTGTAAAATTCTCTAATTTTTTTGTTATTATATACCTCTGAAATCTCCTTTATCAGTATATCAAAATAGTGTGTCTTTGGAAAATCTCCTGCTTTTAAGAAAATTAAATGCTTAAGCCACAACTGAATTGCCTGCTCAACATCTAATGCAGTTAAATTGAACCTTGACTTTTTAAAGTCCTCTTTAGCTCTCTCAAAAAATTCTTTTGCCCTCTTTTTCAAAAATTCACTATTACTGTTCATAAAAATTCCTGTGTCTCACATATAAACAAGCTATTGAGTTTCATGGCTTTGATCTTCTATAAAAATAACCTTTCAAATAGGAGTATTTTTTAAGACTTCAGATGGTTTATTTGTATTATAAACCATTGACTTCCGTATATTATATATATACAACATTTGCAATTGTCAATGCCTCTTTTAAATGGCTGTTTAATATGCTTGTTATTTTGCCGTCCAAAACATTTAAATGCCAGTCTGATTAGTTCAGGTTTTCTTAATTCCCTGATTTTTAGGCGACTCAGACCTTCATCTTTTCTAAAATATCAGTATAGTATTTTAAGACATCTTAAATTTAATATTTTTATCATAAACCTTACACCTTTTCCGCCAATCTCTTTACTTATCAATTACGAATTTTATTTTAAGGCGGCCCTTTTAGCGATTTTATCCCAAACAGCAACTACAGAATATGCATACCCTTTTTGCCAGACTTTTTATATCTTATTGAGCTCATGGTGCCTATATATGCACTATTGTAACAAAATTTGGAAGAATCTAAATAGGGATAAGATTTTTTAGCCAATCACATTTAAGATTTTGTGGGATAGTTAAAATTCCTTATTTGAGAGTATTTTTCTCAATGCAGTGTGATGTTAATAAGTTTTTTGAGCTGTTTGTGAAATAAAGATATATTCCATAAAAACCTATTGCCTCACATCTGTCCAAAATAATTTTACGGATGTTTCATCTCCATTCTTGAATAGATAAAATGGGGAGTGAATTTTAAATTCTCTGTTTTGACAACAGGCTTTTCTCATAATATAATCTCGTTTCTTTGAAAGGAGGAATGTATGCCATCAAAAGAGATTCAAAAGAGATTTTCTGAACTAAAGAAATTAGAGACAGATATGTATATGAAGGACTTTCTCCTGACATGGGAGAAGACATTGGATGAGGTGAAGGCAGTTGCGCTTGTTGCAGAGGTATTAAAATTGATGCATAAGGAGAATATCAGTACGCGACTCTTTGATACGGGTCTTGCTATTTCAATATTTAGAGATAAATCCACCCGCACGAGATTTAGTTTTGCATCGGCTGTGAATATGCTTGGACTTGCCCTTGTGGAACTGGATGAGGAGAAGTCGCAGATATCCCACGGTGAGACGGTGAGAGAGACAGCCAATATGATTTCATTTTTGACTGAGGTAATTGGTATAAGAGATGATATGTTTTTAGGAGAGGGAAATACTTATATGCGTGAGGTCGCTTCAGCGGTTCAGGAAGGTTTTGAAGAGGGAGTTCTGCATCAGAGACCAACTCTTGTAAATCTACAATGTGATATAGACCATCCCACACAGTCAATGTCAGATTTATTAAAACTAAAAAATTACTTTGGCGGATTTGAGAAACTAAAAGGGAAGAAGATTGCAATGACCTGGGCATATTCGCCGAGCTATGGGAAGCCACTCTCAGTCCCTCAGGGTATAATCGGTCTTTTGACACGCTTTGGGATGGATGTGGTACTTGCCTATCCAGAGGGATATAACCTGATTGAAGATGTGGAGAGACTTGCAGTAGATAATGCAAAAAAATATGGTGGGTCATTTACAAAGGTCCATTCAATGGAAGAGGCATTCAATGATGCAGATGTGGTATATCCCAAATCCTGGGCACCGTTCTCTGTGATGCAGAGGAGGACAGAACTCTTGAAGAATGGTGATAGAGAGGGATTAAAGGAGCTTGAGAAGGAATGCCTTGCCAATAATGCAAAGTATAAAAACTGGGAGTGCAATGAGAAGATGATGAGCCTCACAAAGGATAAGAGCGCACTTTATATGCACTGCCTCCCAGCAGATATATCCGGCGTGAGTTGTAAGGAGGGAGAGGTCTCAAAGGAGGTCTTTGAAAAGTACAGGCTACACACTTATGAAGAGGCATCATATAAACCGTTTGTAATCGCCGCTATGATTCTTACATCCCGGTTTAAGGACCCAAATAAAGTTCTTTCAGCCCTGATAAGGAAGAAATCAAAGAGAATAAAGTAGAGAGGAGTTAATATGTCAAGGATTATCAAAAAGATAAATAAGGAGGTCCTCAAGAAGACTGCAAGACGTTGTAAGGAGCGAGGGATAATTATTCCAACTTTTGGTCAGATGAAGGACCCGAATCTGATACCAGATGGTATTAAAGATAGACTTAAGGGTGTGGGGCTGTGGGATGTAAATCCACTTAATCTCTTCAGGATTACCTGGAAGAATGATATTAGAACCGGGCTTTTTAATGGTGTAAACTACTTTGAAATCCCTCAGAAGATAACAGGGGTAAAGGCAAGGATTGTAGGGCTTGTTGGGAAATATTTTCCGACCGGGGCACATAAAGTCGGGGCGGCATTTGGCTGTCTGGTACCAAGGCTTGTCTCGGGTGAGTTTGATCCAACAGTGCATAAGGCGGTCTGGCCATCTACGGGTAATTATTGTAGAGGTGGTGCATTTGACTGTGCACTTCTTGCCTGTACAGCAATTGCTATACTCCCACAGGAGATGAGCAAGGAGCGATTTGAGTGGCTAAAGAGTATCGGTGCGGAGATTATTGCAACTCCCGGTTGTGAATCAAATGTGAAAGAGATATATGATAAGTGCTGGGAATTGAGACGGGATCCAAACAATATAATATTCAATCAGTTTGATGAATTTGGAAATCCTATCTGGCACTACAATGTGACAGGTCCAGCGATCTTTGAGGTCTATTCAGAGATAAAGAATAAGAGGTCCAGACTATCGGCATTTGTCTCTGCCACAGGTTCAGCAGGGACCATTGCAGCAGGTGATTTTTTGCGAACCCGATCCCCGCATATAAAAGTGGTGGCTGGTGAGGCGCTGCAATGTCCAACACTTTTACTCAATGGGTTTGGTGGGCACCGTATTGAAGGCATCGGTGATAAACATGTCCCCTGGATACACAATCTCAGAAATACAAACAATGTCTCTGCCATTGATGATGAAGACTGTATGAGGGTCTTAAGGCTCTTTAATGAACCTGAAGGTCTGAATTATCTAAAGAAGGTTGGTGTAGATGAGGTTACAGTAAACAAACTTGAACTGCTCGGTATATCAAGTATAAGCAATCTACTCTCCTCAATAAAGACGGCAAAATACTATGATATGGATGAGAATGACATAATATTTACAGTCTTTACAGATTCAGCTGAGATGTATAAGTCAAGGATAATTGAACTTTCTGAGCAGAGAGGTAGATATTCACAGGAGCAGGCGGCACGGGATTATGACTCCTGTCTCCTCTCGCAGAAGACAGACAATTATATTGAACTTACTTATCTGGATCAGAAGCGAATTCACAATCTCAAATATTACACCTGGGTGGAGCAGCAGGGGAAGACTTATGAGGAGATACTTGAGCAGTGGGATCCAGAATACTGGAGGAGTTATTTTGAGGATGAGGTAGAGTATTTTGATGAATTGATAATGGAGTTTAATAGAGAGATTGAGCGGGCATAGTAATTAAAGTATAAATACTGTATTGTAAAGGAGTAAGAAATGGAGAAGTATAAATATTTCCTCTATGCAGCTATAACCATCGCATTGTCAATATTTTTCCTCTATGTGGCTATTACTACACCTTTTGCAGTGGATGGTTCTGCCGAGAGGGCAGAGGGCTCATTCCTGATGTACTCTGTTGGTATTATGTCGCTCTTTCTCACAGCACTATTTATCTATCAGGGTATAACAACAAAGGTAAAGAAGAAGAGGTGAAGTCCAGATAAGAACCTCGGTTTAAATTTTTGCTATTTTATAGAAAAGACCCTCAAATGTCGTTGAGATATATGATTGTATAGTAAATCGTGTTTCTCTTATTGATTGCCGTGTGAAATATTTTTTAAGTCATCAGTCAATAATCAACAGTCCATAGATAAATTGTGGTTGACCTGATTTTAACTTTTTAATATTAAAATTAATGTTCAATTCTCATTATATCCTTTTCGGTATCTGTTGATTCTTGTGGTGGTTCAAATCCCTCTCTGAAAGGCAGGAATATACACTCATCTGAATCATCTTCACATCTTCTGCCAGTATGAATATTGACTCTAATAAATTTTATTGAGATGGGTGGATTAAAATCGCTATTGTCAAGCAACTTAAACACATTCGGGCTCTTTAATATTTTCTTAAAGAGTGGTGCGGCAAGATTCCCTCCCGTTGCCTTTCTTCCCATGCTCCTGTTGTCATCCCTCCCTATCATAATCCCACAGGTGACCTGTGGTGTATATCCAATAAACCAGGCATTTGTATAATTATTTGTTGTACCTGTCTTCCCGGCGATATGTAATCCTTCAACATTCGCCGCTGTCCCGGTTCCTCGCTTAACAACATCCTTTAACATACGGGTAATTATATATGCGGTCTCTGGTAGTAATATCTGTTTTGGCTCTTGTTTATTGGTAAAGACCTCATTTCCATTTTCATCTTTAATAGAACTCAATATCTCTGCTCTATTCATAATCCCTTCATTCCCGAGTGCAGAGAAAAATTGAGTAATTGAAAGAAGCGATATCTCAAATGCACCGAGTGCAAGAGAAGGATAGGGTTTGACATCTATATTCAATCCCAGATTGTTTACAAAAGTTGAGACCTTTTCAAGTCCAAGATTTAGCAGGACTCTTACAGATACAGTATTCTTTGACTCTGTTATTGCATCAATTAATGTCATCTCTCCCTTAAATTCATCTTTATCATAGTTTGATGGGCGATAGATGTTTCCAGTCTGTGGGTCCCTATATTCTATCGGGGCATCATTCTCTATGGAGACAATATTATAAATCCCGCTCTCAATCGCATAGGAGTACAATATAGGCTTGAATGCACTGCCTGGCTGTCTCTCTGCCTGATATGCACGATTGAATTCATTAATAACATAGGAATATCCACCGGACAGACCAAGAATATCTCCACTCTTATTGTCAAGCAGGACAACTGCCCCCTGTATAAGTGGTGGATTTGCTATTTTTAGAGAGCCATTTGAGAGAACTACATAAAATATAACATCGCCCTTCTTTAGTTTATTCTCTTTATTATTCTCTCTATGGACCTTTGGATATTTTATCTCAAGCACTGATTCACCTGAGAATATCTGTATGTTATCCTTTTCTATCCCTGTGACGATTCCGAGATAGATTCTTCCCTCTTCAAGTGGTGATACCCTTGTATGCCTCTCAATATATTCTCTAATAGATATCTCATCTGAGTATGGTTTTGTAATCAAAAGCCCCATCCTCTTGTTCTGTGTATAATCTACAGATCTGAAGACCTCGCTTATTTTCTGGTGATGTCTCTTAAAGTCTGAGATGAGATTTCGAGTGTATAACTCAACATTGTAAAATTCCTGCTCGTTTAAGGTCGCGATTGGGGAGAATTTATCAGCATTTATTTCATTTAGATATTCTGTCAGTTGTTTCTGAATGGTGCTATCTATATCCTTATCAATTGTGAGATAGATGTTATATCCACCGTTATATAATATATTTATATCCATTACCTCTTTAATCCTCTTTAGTGCAAAAGAGACAGAATATGACATCTCATATTCTTTCTGATTGAATGAGAAGTTGAGAGGTTCTTCTGCATAATGCCTTGCCTCAGAACTGGTAATAAATCCATTCTTCTCCATCTGCCTGATTATATGAAGCACTCTATCTCTTACCCTTTGAGGGTCTTTAAAGGTTGCAAATGGCTCCGGTGCTTTTACAAGTGCAGCAAGAAATGCCGCCTCTGTGACTGAGAGCTGTTCAGGCGATTTATTGAAGAAGTATCGGGCAGCCTCGTAAATACCGTAGTTGCCGGCTCCAAAATAGATCTGATTCAGGTAGAGATGCAATATCTCATTCTTTGTAAGATTCTTTTCGAGCCTGAATGATAATATCGCCTCCTTTATTTTACGGCTTAATGTCCGTTCGGGTGACAGAAAGAATGTCTTTACCACCTGTTGTGTTATGGTTGAACCACCCTGTTTCACCTTCCCTGAGATAAGATTAACATAGAGTGCTCTTAAGATTGTTGTAAGGTCTATCCCTCTGTGAGAGAAGAACTCCGCGTCTTCAGCGGCCAAAAAGGCATTTATGACATTTTTGGGTATTTTATCTATATCTATCTGAGTCCTCTTCTGATTATATAATCTATACAGCAGTCTTCCTTCTCTATCATATATATTCGTGGTCGTGAGTGGTTTATAATCTTTTATTGTATATATTCTTGGTAGGTCCTTTGAATAATGATAGTAAAATATCAGAGAGAGATTGAGGCCGATTAAGAAAAAAATTGTTGTTAGTATCAATAATATCTTCAAAAATCGTAAAAGGCTCATAGTAGATTTATATCACAAGAGGGATAACAACATCAAATACAATCCACTTATTCGGTCATTTTGCCTCGTCCTTGCAATTGAATAGAATAGCAATTCTCTTTATACCTCTATTGTTGTTAAAAATCATAATTGTTTAGAGCTATTTATGTGTTTTCTATTTCTTCTTCTTCCTCTCAAACCTTGGGAGTATTGTGGCTATCTCTGGAAGGACGAGCCTATCTCCAACTTTGACCTCATCACCTACATTGACATTTGCCTTTGTGGGTGGTGAACAATAGATTCCTATCTTTGAGCCCTCTTTTATATGGTTTCTGTCTACGAAGGCGAGTCCCACCTGAAAACCCTCACCATTATATGCTGATGAGGTGACATATCCAATCGCAATTCCCTGAGCATTTACCACCACATCCTTCTGTTTTGCTGGCCTGCTTATCTTATTGTTCATAATAAATCTGATTATCTCCATCTTTCTTCTCTTCTCTGACTCAATATAGGCATCTCTACCGATGAAGAATGGTTTGTGAAGTTTAACATACGGTGCAAATCCAGCTCCTGCTGGAGAGATATTATAAGGACCTGCAAGCTCGTGTCCATATAGCGGGAGTCCAGCCTCTGTTCTGAGCGAATCTCTTGCTCCAAGACCGCAGGGTTTTACACCATATTGTTTGCCGGCATCTAAAATGAGCTCCCAGAATTTATTTACTCTGTCCGGATGGATATATAGTTCAAATGCTATCTCCTCTCCAGTATAACCGGTCCTTGATATGATAATATCTTCACCTTCAATATTCATCTCTAAGAAGTCAGTTCTTCTGAGAGATTTCAATCTCTGTTTCTCTCTGGGGTCTTTTATTATCTGAAGTAAAGTAGGGAGTGCCATCTTCCCCTGAAGTGAGATATCCACTCTCATATCTGAACCAGCACTTCTATCTTTTAGATTTCTAATCTCAACCGGTGAATCAATGTTTATATACCTTCTCTTATCGCAGAGTATAGCCTTACCGGAATTTATGTAATTCATCCAGGCTAAGTCTTTATCAGCATTACCTGCATTTACCACAATCATATATGAATCCTTTGATTTTCGGTAAAGCATTATATCATCAATGACATTCCCCTCTGTATCCAGGAGGTAACTATATTGTGACTGCCCGGGCAATATCCATGAGGCATAATTTGTAGTAAGGATATTTAAGAATGACTCTACATTTTTGCCTCTGACCTCAAGGACACCCATATGAGAGACATCAAATAGTCCAGCGGCATTTCTTACAACATTGTGCTCATCAAGGATGCTTGAATACCATACTGGCATCTCCCATCCGGCAAATGGAATGACCTTCTGGGCATTCTTCCTGTGCCATTCATAGAGAACAGTCCTTTTAAGCCCTCCTTCTTTTTCTGTGTAAGAGAATTTTTCTTTTGGTACATCTTTGTTCTTTTGAATAAGTACATCTCTTATGAGAGGTTCTCCGGCAAAATATACCTTCTCTGTTTTGAAGTAATGAGGATATTTATTATAAAATTCACTTATTGTGAGATTGTAACTCTCATTATTAATCAGGACTGTGGTATTTGAA
The DNA here is from genome assembly GCA_049969675.1 of Myxococcota bacterium. Classification (GTDB taxonomy): domain Bacteria; phylum Myxococcota; class SpSt-1050; order SpSt-1050; family SpSt-1050; genus SpSt-1050. The sequence goes on from JBMFOP010000020.1 coordinate 17,300, forward strand.
CTGATCTCTCTTATTTTATTCTTTGTGAAGATCTCTCTTATACTTTTTAGTTCGTCTTTCCTTGTGATAATTGCAAATAACGGATCTCCATTTAATCGGGATATCTTAAATAGATAGAACCCATCTTTGAAGATACCACTATTGTTTTCTATCTTAACAGATAAAAGATTTTCTATCTCCAGTCTTATCTCCTGAGAAAATATGAATCCACCAAACTTATCTGATAGCAGGATGTCATCCTGTAAATCAATTATATTGGCAGGACCTTCAATCTTCTTTGTGACATCCTCTCTGTCAAAGACTATATAGCCATCAGAGATATTTCTGAGATATTCAAGTAACATCTCTTTCCTGAATGGATTGCAGAGAAGAATGAACCGTTCCTCTGATTCTGTTGAGGCACAGAAGATATTTATAAAATCCAGAATTCTCCCATCTGCGTCAAAGAGCGGTGTGGCTATAGATTCTCCACTTTTCATATTAATAATATCTGCTGTTACAATCTGGTGCAGAAAGTGTCCTGGTCTCTCACCCGATATCTCAAATATGCCATAATCTGTAAGCTCTGAAAAGAAACTGGATTCATCTGCAAACTTAAATTCAATGCCTTCAGCCTTTTTGGGCTTAAATGGCATAAATGGATAGCCGATCTGTTCATCAGATTTCAGTACTACAGATTGGTTGAGACTCAGTACCCTCTCTTTCCCCTTCGTTATAGTAGAAAATTCTACTTTTCCTCTCGGAAGGGGTCCGGTGAGTCCCTGATAGAAGAATGGTTTAATATCCAAAATTATATCAGTGATAATATCTGCTAATGCTCTCACCTCCCTCTCTTTATATCCTCGTTGTGTAATCCATGGGGTACCAATCCTGAGGGCACTTGCATGCGCCGCTGTTGGGTCTCCCGCTATTGTGTTTTTATTTAGCACAATCCCGCATAGTTCAAGGATACGGGCGGCTATCTCACCTTTTACAGGGAGCGGTTTTGAATTTGGAAGTTTATTCAGGTCAATTAACAACATATGCGTATTTGTGCCATTATTGGCTAATTTGAGACCTCTTTCTACAAACTGGTCTGCCATGGCGGAGGCGTTCTTTACCACCTGTCTCATCATCTCTCTGAAGAGTTCGGAGTCTGCTATCTTGAATGCTATTGCCATTGCAGCCATCTTATTTACATGTGGACCTCCCTGCTCACCCGGGAAGACTGCATTATCAATTTTAGCCGCGATACTCTCATCCTTTGTCAGTATAATTGCTCCCCTCGGTCCACAGAGTGTCTTGTGAGTGGTGCACATCACTGCATCGCAATATTCAATTGGATTTGGATAGACCCCTCCGACAATAAGCCCCGCTGGATGGGAGACATCAGCCACGAGTTTTGCCCCGACCTCATCTGCAATCTCCCTGAACTTCTTCCAGTCAGGAGCCCACGGATATGATGTCCAGCCGGCAATAATCATCTTTGGCTTTGCCTCTTTTGCCTGTTGCATAATCTTATCGTAATCTAAGAGCTCGGTTGTGGGGTCAGTGGAGTAAGATACAATGGTATATCTCTTCCCGGACCTATTAAAGGGAGAGCCGTGGGTCAGATGTCCTCCTTCAGATAGAGCCATACCCATTACCACATCACCTGGCTGAACAAATGCCTCATAAATAGCATTATTTGCGGCAGCCCCGGAGAGCGGCTGAACATTTACATATATTTTATCTTCAGGGAGGTTAGGTGTGGCAAAGAGTCTTGCCGCTCTCCTTTGAGCAAGCACCTCTACAAGATTGGCAATATCACAACCTTTGTAAAATCTCCTGTCCGCATATCTCCTGTATCTTGCCATCTGGTAATAATAGTCTGTGACCTTACTCTCTTCCTCCCTTGTCATTCTGATTGGTGGATAACCCTCTGTATAAATACTTACAAATGCGGTTGAGAGTGCCTCTCTGACAGGGTGTGGGGTGATAGATTCAGATGGAATCAGGACTACTTTCTGAAGCTGTCTCTCCTCCTCAACCTTTGAAAGGAGAGATATCTCTCTGTCAAATTTTGAAAGCTCGCTATAAAATATGCTTTTGTATTCATTATTCATAGTAACCTCCTGAGGCGAAAGATATATTTACAACTTAATGTGTTTAAGTCAATGAAAGAGTGGTATAAAAAATTCTTTAGTTTATCACTGATATACAGGTGTTATAATAGGTAATCTAATCGCCAGATACTTGTTGGGAAACTGTTATCTTCGCCAGACTCTTTTTGGATTAGAGATTTTGTAAAACCGATAATCGCATAAAATTTATGGTAGGTATATCCTGTCATTTTCTCAAAAGATTAAAAATAATTGTAAGTATTATACTGATGAGGATTGATGTTGCAATAGGAAAGTAAAATGTAAAGTTCTTTCTCTGAATGAGGATATCTCCCGGGAGTTTCCCTATGAATGGGATTTTATCAAAGAATGTGAGTAGCAGTCCTGAAAATCCAAGAATGGCAGAAATAATAATGAGAAATCTTCCAATCTCCTGCATATTTATATGTGTCTTGAGAGCACCTCTTTGTATATGTCAAAATCAGTCTGTGAAAATAGGGCAAATATGACCTTTGTAATATTATTGTCATCTCTTAGAAAGTCTATTGTAGTTTTAATCGCAATCGGTGCCGCCTCTCGTATTGGATATCCATAGGCGCCAGTTGAGATGGATGGGAATGCAATAGTTTTAATGTTATGTTCAACAGCGAGCCTTAATGAATTTATATAACAGCCTCTTAATAGTTCCGGCTCATTCTGTTTGCCGTCACGATACACCGGACCAACTGTGTGAATTACATATTTTGCCTTTAGGTTGTAGCCTCTGGTTATCTTTGCCTCTCCAGTTTCACAGCCACCAAGTCTTCTGCACTCATCTTTTAGCATCGGTCCAGCGGCTCTATGAATTGCACCATCCACACCTCCACCGCCGAGCAGTGTCCTGTTTGCGGCATTTACAATGGCATCTACATTGAGTGTGGTAATGTCACCGAGAAAGAGTTCAATTCTATTGTTTTGAATACCACTCATAATCCACTACAACTTTTTTTAACTATATCTCCACAAAACGGGACATCATATCTCATCATTTTGAGATTGATATTGAGCTCAATAATCTTACTCTGGTCCAGACCGTTGTTATTAACTATGATGGAACCAGCAACGGACATCGCATTAAACCATATATCCTGCACCTGTATCTTATTATCCACGAGAGAGTAATTGACAGTGGCTTTTAAGGCGCCTGCATCATCAGTGGTTAATGTCTGATTGGGCTTAATATCTTGTGGAAGGGTAATGACAACTATATCTTTGCAGGGCAGTAACTGACAGACCTTGAAAAGGGAGACATTGATTATAGGCTTACCGTTTTCTGTCTTTTTGCATGCGGTAGCTCTGTTATAAGTTGATTCAACTCCACCCAGTGTCAGAGATATATCTCTAAAAGTGGTGCTGTCTTTCATAAAATCATCACAATTATCAACCATCCTGGCTCTAACTAACCCGCTCAGCATTGCTGTCTCAAATAGATTTGCCTTTTTACAAATACCCATCTCATTTGCCGTGCAGGCACAGAGCATATTATCAAAGCTCTTATTTACATCTGTCGGGGAACATTTTTTGAGACACAGACCTTTATTGTAATCTACTCCGTAATAACCACTGAGTTTTATACAATCGGAGTCACATTTGCATACATTATTCCCTGTACACTGTTCGTAATTGTTAAATCCTTCATCTGTGCAGGGCAGGATATTTTCACACCCATTGGAGAAGTCCATATCTTTATCACTGAATCCGAGATTACATTTATCAATCTTACATACACCCTCATCGCATCTTGCAGTATTTACATTCTCCTTAATACATTCTGAATCTTCTTTACACTGCGGTTCGGCTGGTATATTGCAATGATTCTCTTTGCATAATTGTCCGGATGGGCAGTCGTTGTATGTCTCGCAGGGGAGGCCAACCTCATCTTTTAGGTGACAGCTATTATCTAATGGATAACAGAACTCATTCTCTTTGCACCCTGAGTCTTCGCAGGAGTAGATCCTAAATTCAGTCTTGTGGCACTTCATATCAGTCTTGCTGCAAAATTGTCCTTTCGGACAGTTTTCACTTGAGATGCAGGGAGCCAGCTCTGTATCTACAAAGCAACTGATAAATAAAAATAAAAGTGAAAGAACTATAAATATCTTTTGCACCTCAATACTCCATAAAAAGGTTTATTGTTGAGCCGTTAAAGGTAACTTTAGATTCAATCCTTTTACCCTTCAAATAATAATTGATGCCCAGAGCAACGGCGGTGATTGTGGCAACACCAAAGAGTCCAAATGATATATTTGCCGCCTTTGCCTTGGTATCGGCAGAGTCCAATACCTTTTTTGCATTTATCTGTTCGCAGAGCGAATCCCTATCTACAGAATTAGTACACTTCGCATTTTTGACCTTGTTTTCGTCCGATTTTGAGAGCGTTCCAAGGACTATGCCGGTAGAAAGGAGCATCAGTGCCGCAGATGATGAAATGATGAATGGAGGCTCTTCATAAAATTTATCCTTCTTTGCTGGTGTGGTAGCGGTGGCAGATAATGAAGGTTCTGAATCCTCGCACCTCTCCAGATTTATCTCACTTATCTCCGATGCAGAAACAATGACATCTATAACCTTGCAGTCCTTCTCACCTTTCTTGATTCTGACCTTGTGCAGTCCGCTCGCCAGCCCATCTACAACAATAGGGGCATTTGAATAAAAATTACCGTCTATAAATACCTGAAAGTCCTCAGGGGCGTTTACATTTATTGAACCGGTTCCAATCTTCTTCAATGCCCCTTCAACATATCTGGCGATATCATTTACCAATGTTTCACTCATCTTAAAACTCTTGAGCAATCTCAAATCTATTCTGGCATTTGGGATATTATATAGGATACCTCGCAATATTATATTACCTTTCTCCTTCATAACAGATATAGAGAGCAGCCAGTTGACCTTGACGATATCTCCCATCTGGGAAATACACATTATATCTGATTTGCAATTGTCCATTGCCTCTACCGGAGATAGTCCCAGAGCCTTTTGCATATCCTCCTGAAGAATGAGAATATATCTATTTGAGGCTTGAAGTTCCAGTCTTATGTTTTTATCAATAGCAGTTAGTATGGTTTTGTCTATATTGCTGCTCCTGACATTTAGTAAACCAAGTCTTCCCTTCTCCTGTGCATAAAGATTAGAAGCGAAGAGAATAAGGAGGAAAAATAATATTTTTCTCATCGTGCCTTCCTCAAAAGGAGTACATCGTTCTCATCTAATATAACAGAATAATTATATTTTTCAATCAAATCCTTGATTCGCTCTTTTAATATGACAGCGTCTGATGTGGAGTCTCCTCTGGTAAGAAATAGTTGATATTCGGCATCCGAAAAGGGCTTCAACCCAAGTTGCCTGTAGTGATACATATGTAGAATAAACGGAACTGCAAATTCTATATTCTCCCTGTGTGTAAAATGGGGCCCAAATGCATTGATTGTTGCAAGGTGTGCATCTTCTGGAATCATCTTCTTTGCTTTATAAAATGAGCTTTCATAGTAATTCTTTTCAAAGTATTTGAATTTAATGACAGTGTGATAGACAATAATTACATTTCCAATTACAAATAGTACCATTGAGATTGAAGCCATAGTACTCAATCTTGTGTGGAGAAAATTATTCTTCCTGATAATCTCTCTCAGTTTTAGAAAACCATATATGGATGAGCCGATGATAAAAGGGATAACTATATTTAAGTACTGATATTTCAGGGCAAATTGAGGTGGATAATTGGCTATCCAGTTTATATATAATATTGGGAAGATCACAATCAAGAATACCGGTGATAGAAATGACAGAAATAGAGTAGGATAAAAGAGTCTCAGAAGGACCTTGACCTTGATAAATGTCCCCATTTTTATTATCGGAGAGATGGGATTTGAGATAATACTAATTATCACTTCTTTCATATTCTTCCCGAGGTAGGCATATCGTTCTATGTAAAGATAATCTCCGGAATATGTTTTGGGCCTGAAATATGGAATAAAGAGCTTCATTACGAGCAAGAAATATATTGATCCAATTAGCGACAGAATCAGATATCTTATATCCTTAACTATAATTGCAAATGCAATACCCATCAGGGTAATAGTAATGGCTACATCCTCTTTTATGGTGAGGGCAATGATTGAGGCGATAAATACCCGACTCTGCTTTTGGAGTGAGAAATTATAAATGATATACATAAAGAGAGGAATGGAGATGGTCTCAGGGTGAAAGTCAAATAATGTAATCAACATTACATTTGTATTCCCCAGAATTGCCAGACCAAATGCAGCTGAAAGCCTCAAATCTTTTGTCAGATTGTAACTCAACATCCCCGCATAATATCCAGCTAATGAGATAATTACTGTCTGTGCTATCAGTAAAATTCTTACATCCTCCCATATCCAGTAGAGCGGCGCAAATATTAAAAGGATGGGAGAGAAGTGGTCACCTAAATAATTGAATCCCTTGATTGAACTCGCAAAGAGTCTGCCGTGAGCGATATTGTATATTATCTGGTCAAAGAGTCCGAGGTCATACATTGCACTATTCAACCGGGTGTGTCTCAGTATAGAGAGGTAGGAGAATACAATAATAAAAATAAGCATCTCGAAAAGGAGTATTATTTTTAGTTCTATCTCCTCAGATCTCTCAAAGTTGAAAAGTTTTTTAATATATAAAACATCCATAGTCTACATAAAGTTGTGTCTATATATCATTTATCTAAATTTTATCAAATCTTTAATCTACTTGATTGTACCTGATGCGGCATAACCGAAACCAAAATCCATAAAAATCTTCTGCGCATTTTGTATAGAAGTTATGATGTTTTTACTTAAATCCCACTCAATATAGCAATTATTCAATTTAGGTTTTAATGTGGGTCATATATGTCCAAAATAAGTTTTAATTTTAGAACTCTCAGATATTGAATTTTGAAGAGAAGGATTTATATGAATATGAGTCGCATCAGTTTTAAGCAAATTCTACAAATATTGCATAAAAATATGTTTTATAAGGCAGTGAGAGAGAGGGGAATGGAGAGGAATAAAGAAATTTATCTCTCAAGGGCAATTTTGTTATAATATTTTACCGCGTTAGAAGGAAAGTCTCCCTCTTTGAGTGTGTTAAAAATATAATAGTGCGGGTGGTGTTCAAGCGCCCAGCCGGGCTTCCTTATGGTATATAACATACAGGGAGTTGTGTGAAAGGATAAATAAAACCTATGAGTCGTTACCTATTGTGCCAGATGCAGCAATTGTAGGGGCTAATGATTATTAGCCCTTACTAATTTAAAGTTGGACAGCATTTTAGTGGGTAGTGTATTGGAGAAAGGGGGATAACCTGATCTTAAAAATATGGATTCCAGAACCCCTTATTTTACAAATAGTTAGCTTTTCAAATCAAATTATTTTGGAATGCGGTAAATGTTAGGTATTAATATCTTCATAATTATATTTTCGTTGAATTTATATTTTTATTGAATATAGTGCATAACCGACTTTTGGGGAGTATGATTATGCAATTTATAATAGAAGTTCTTAAGCAAAATCACCTCTTGCTGATATTTGTGGTAGCGGGGCTTGGTTATGCCATAGGGCATATTAAGATAAAGGGGTTCTCTCTGGGGATTTCGGCGGTCCTCTTCGTCGGGCTCTTCTTTGGTGCGCTAGATAAGGATATCAGGTTGCCAGAGGTTGTCCATATGCTTGGGCTTGTAATCTTCGTCTATGCGATTGGTATTTCCAGCGGACCGGGCTTCTTTGCATCTCTTAAAGGCAGAGGTATTTCAGAGAATCTACTGGCTGGTGGAATCTTAATTGTTGCTACATTTGTGGTAATTCTTTTTAAAAAGATATTTGTGTTATCTTCTGCTGTTGCTGCTGGGCTATTCTGTGGTTCTTTTACAAATACTCCCGCACTTGCAGCTGTAATTGAGGCAATTAAGAGGGCATCAGGTGGTATTGAAAATACTCAATTGACAGCAGAGCCAGTATTTGGATATTCGGTTGCATATCCTATGGGAGTAATAGGGATACTTCTTTCGTTCTATGTGTTTCAGAGGTTGTTTAAGATAGATTTTTCAGAAGAGGCGAGTCGTTTCCCTGAACAGGTTGGAGGGCAGAAGAGGATTATTAATCTCACAATCAGGGTGACAAAGGAGGATATAAAAGGTATCAGGATCGCCGATTTTGTACATTCAAAACATCTCAGAGTAATATTTGGTAGATTCAAACGAGGAGACTTACTTGAACTCGTGGACAGTGATACCACTCTTGAGGTTGGGGACCTTGTAACTGTAGTTGGAGAGGAAGGAGATGTCTTGAAGGCTGTGGAGATAATAGGCGAGATAAGTAATATTGCAATTGATATGGATAGAACTTTATTGGACTTTAGAAGGATTTTTGTCTCAAAGAAGGAGGTTGTGGAGAAACCGATAAGAGAGCTCAAGCTACCTAAACGTTTCAGGGCTTTGATAACGCGGGTAAGAAGGGGCGATATTGAATTTGTCCCCGATGGCAATACCGTTCTGGAACTTGGAGATAGAGTTAGGGTGCTGGGTCCACGGGAGAGAATGGATGAGATATCAAAATTTTTTGGTGATTCATATAAGGCTATTTCAGAGATAGATGTAGTTCCATTTGCCCTCGGAATTGCTCTTGGAATTCTTCTTGGTAGTATTCCCATTCCTATAACTGCTGAGATAAAGATAACCCTTGGTGTCGCAGGTGGCCCATTAATTGTTGGGCTCATTCTTGGTAGAATAGGAAAGACATATCATATAATCTGGCAGATCCCATACAATGCAAATCTTACTCTAAGACAACTTGGAATAATCTTATTTATGGCTGGAGTGGGGACACGCTCGGGATATACATTTTATAACACCTTAAAAGCTGGTAATGGTCCGCTTATCTTTATACTTGGAGCAATTATTACTATCGCCGCTGTATGGACTGCGCTGCTGGTAGGTTATAAACTGCTAAAGATACCATTTAGTATAATGACCGGTATTGTAAGCGGAATTCATACTCAGCCATCTGCCCTTGCCTTTGCAAATGAACAGAGTGGTCTGGATGCGCCTAATATAGGTTATGCAACTGTATATCCCCTTTCTACAATATTAAAAATCATTCTTGCACAGATGATTCTTTTATTTTAAGTATTCAATCCAGACATCGGGTACAACCCAATCAATATGAACTGGAACATCATTAATGCCTCCCATACCCCTTGAATTACCATTGGCAAAGTGTGCAGTATTCCATATCTTTTCAGCAATCAAAGCACTCCATCCGTATTTTTTAATATATTCCGCCGTAATATTTTTATTTGTCCCGATTCCTAGCTCAGCAAGCACATTGAAGTCTCTCTGTTCAAAGATAAGATAAGAAATCTTCTTCTTTATATATTCCTTTCCATCCTCACTATCTGATGTAGCATTTAAAAATCTACCATCTTTAATTTCAAACCTAATATTATAAGGAAGCGGCTCGCTACCACCCCAACCTTTTGGAATGGTGATATATCCATTTGAATCACCCTCAAAGACTGGCACAACATACGCCTCAGCACCTGGTAGATTGCCAAATTTACCTTTAGTATGTAATAACCCGCTTGAGATATGAACAAGTTTCGGATCAATCTCAACTGCTACTTCTGTCCCATTTGCCTTAATTCTTATATATCTGGAGGATTTTATTTTCTCTGCAATCTCACAGGTTATATTATGAATTTCCATATAATCCACATCCATAGGTCCATCTTTATCAAACATCTCAAGTGTAAAACCCGGCATACTTGCGATACGACTACCCTTTTCTGTCTGTGTCTTTCTAAATCTTGTATGCGTAAGAGAGAATGCAGTTGTCAAAAACAAAATATCCTTATATGAGATCTGTCTGTATAGATCCTCTGTTGCGTCAACCCCATTTCTTGGTTCCTGAGGGATATATGAAAATAATTCCACATCTATGCCTTCAGATTTATAAGTATCATATATCACCTTTGCAACTTCAATTGATTTTTTCATCTGTTCAATAATGCTGCTATCAAATTTATCATTTATCTCCTGATAGACTATTCCAACGCTCTCTCCTTTCTGATATCCCATATTAACATTTAGTGCATTTAGAATAGATTTCTGAACGAATTTATTCATCTCTCCTCCATCTCAATCTATAAATTTTATTCCAGCCTCTTTCAGTTGTCTCTCGTCCGGTATTGATGGTGCGTCTGTCATAAGGCAACTCCCTGATGTCGTCTTCGGGAAGGCAATTACATCTCTTATAGATTCTGCACCGCTCATCAGCATTATAAGTCTATCAAATCCGAGGGCAATTCCACCATGTGGAGGCACTCCATATTTGAACGCCTCAAGTAAAAAACCAAATTTTGAATCTATCTCACCTTCATTCAGACCCAGCACCTTAAAGACTCTTTTTTGAAGTTCAGGAGAATAAATTCTTATTGAGCCGCCACCAAGTTCAAAGCCGTTTAATGTTATATCATATGCATTTGCTCTGACCTTAAGAGGTTCTTTTTCAAGTAACTCAATATCCTCTTCCCTTGGAGAGGTAAATGGGTGATGGCAGGCAACAATCTTCTTCTCCTCCTCAGAATATTCAAACATCGGGAAGTTATAAATCCATACAAATTTGAATTCACCTTTTTTCTTTAAACCAAACTTTTCCGCAATTGCATTTCTGAGATATGAAAGAAGATTATTAACAATCTTAGGCTCACCAAATTGAATAAAGACGATTGAGTCTTTGACTATGCTGGCTCTATTGATGATCTCTTTCTTGATATCCGCTGGAATCTCTTTAGTCCAGCCCGCCATAGACCATTCTATATCGGAATTTACCTTAAATCTTGCAAGGCCCTTTGCTCCGATTGCTTTGACCTCCTGTTCAAGTCTATCTATATCAGCACGGCTTAGTTGATATTGCGATGGAATTGGCAAAATTTTGACAATTCCACTATTCTGAATTGCATCATCAAACATTCTGACTTTGCCTTCTATCTTTCTGATTACATCGGAGATATCGTACATTCTGAGGTCAAATCTCAAATCTGGTTTGTCACTGCCATATTTCTCCATAGCCTCATAATAGGACATCTTTTGAAATTCCTTAATCTCATAATTAATTGTACTCAAAAAGATATGTTTTAGTAGATTCTCTGTAAGTTGCATAATATCTGCCTGATCAATAAAACTCATCTCAATATCTATCTGAGTAAACTCGGGTTGTCTATCAAGTCTCAGGTCCTCATCTCTAAAGCATCTGACGATCTGGAAGTATCTATCCATATTTGCCACCATCAGAAGTTGCTTAAAGAGTTGTGGTGATTGGGGCAGCGCATAGACCTTCCCTCTGTTGAGCCTTGAGGGGACCAAAAAATCTCTTGCACCTTCTGGTGTGCTCCTGGTAAGAAATGGTGTCTCTACCTCAATAAAGTTGTTATTGTGTAAAAAGAGTCTGGCCTCCAGTGCCACTCTATCTCTAAGTAATAACTTCTCTCTAATAGGATTTCTTCTGATGTCCAGATATCTATATTTAAGCCTCAGTTCCTCTGTTGCCTTTACCTCATCCTGGATGACAAATGGGGTAGGTTCAGAAATAGAATATATATGTATTTCGTTGGCAGTCACCTCAATCTCACCGGTCTTTAATCTAAGATTTGGATTACCTTCTCTCTTCCTGACTGAGCCTCTGACAGAGATTACTGATTCATTTCTCAACCCCTTTACCGTTCGTAATAGCCCCTCATCATTAATCACAATCTGTGTAATTCCATATCTATCCCGCAGATTGATAAAGGCAAGCCTTCCCATCTCCCTTATTGAATCAATCCATCCATTTAGTATAACCTCCTGTCCAACATTTGAAATGGTAAGCTCTCCACAGGTATGGGTTCTCTTTTTAATCATAAATTATCCTCCAATCCTTTTTAAGATTTCATTTAAGATGAAATTGACACCCTTCTCCCGAATTGCTGCTCTATTCCCCCTGAATATTTTTTTATAGTTGAAATATTTGTCATAAACACTTAGACCGAAGAATACCAGCCCCACCGGTTTTTTTCTACTCCCACCATCAGGTCCTGCTATTCCGGTAATTGAGACACAGATATCTGTTCCAATTAATTTCTTAAGCCCCTTTACCATCTCCAATGCGGTCTCTTCAGATACCGCTCCATACCTCTTTAAAGTAGATGCCTTTACATTTAGTAATTTTCTCTTTGCCTCATCTGAATAGGTCACAAGCCCTAATAAAAAATATCTTGAGGCACCGGGGATATCTGTAAGCATCTTGGCAAGGAGCCCACCAGTACAGGATTCAGCTGTAGAGATAGTTATCTTTCGCTCTTTCAATATTTTTGCAACTCTAATGAGTGCAGAAGTCATAGGAGGGTATTTATTACAAAAGTTTTTATAAATAAATAAAAAATTTCAATTATTCATTCATAATATCGGGAGGTTTTAAACAATAAAAGGTGATTTGTTGCCAGATAGACTATATACCAGAGTATTAATCACAGACAAAAAATATGACTTTTATTATCATATTGAAAATTAATGGCATTTGAGGTATTTAGGTAAATTATGAGTAGGTATTTATTGCTGACAATAATTGTCTCATTTTTAAGTTGTTATTGCACTGAAGATAAGACAGAGATGGTTCTAAATATATATTCAGACTTTTTAATCCCCTCTGAGATGGATAGGGTAGAACTCAGACTTTTCAGAGCGGATACTGAGATAATCAGAAAAGAATATAAGATTGAATCAGAGAATGAACTGCCGGTGAAGATATTGTTGACTCAGGAGAATAATGTGGAGGAGCTGCTCGGAATAAGGGTAAAGGCAAAGAGAGACAATACCATCGTCAGTGAGGTATTTGTAGAGAGGGCATTCATAAGGCATCAGAGGGTAATTGTTGACATCTATATTAAAAAAGATGGTTCTAAAATAGAAGATGCAGGGGTTGATGATGCTGGAGTAGATACTTCTGATATAATGAGTGATATATATGATATTTCCGAAGTTTCTGATTACTTTGATGCAGGATTTGATGGAGTCACAGATAGCATTGATTCATCATCTGATTCAGATGTCATTGAGGAGATTGGTGAGATAGGTGGGGAGATTGGTTGTGCCTCGGGTTGTGGAGGCAATGCCACCTGCATAAACGACAAATGCAAATGCAATACCGGGTTTGAAAACTGCAACAATGATTGGAGTGATGGGTGTGAGGCAGATATAATGAATGATATTAAGTACTGCGGAGGGTGTAAAGCATACTGCAATGTCCTGAATGTTGAGAATGTGAGATGTAGTACGGGTAAGTGTGATTATGACATCTGTAAGTTGGGATATGAAGATGCTGACAAAGATAGAACCAATGGATGTGAGAAGTTTAACTTCTTCCCCAAGGTATATGGTGGGAGTGGCGATGAAATGATGGAGGATATGAGAATTACCTCTGACGGTGGAATAATCATTGTTGCCACCACCTCCACCTGCTGCTTTGGGGATAAAGATATATGGGTGGTAAGATTAAATAAGAATGGAGATATTCTATGGCAGAAGGTGATAGGAAGGGGGAAGGAGGAGAAAGGACCATTTAAGATCTATGAATTGAATTCTGGTGATTTTATAATAGTCGGTTCTACAATGTCTCTCAGTTCAACAGAGAGTAAGGGGTTAATAATAAAACTTGATAAAGATGGAAATCTACTTTCAACTAAATCCCTCTCCGGTCCTGATTGGTCGGGATTTAAAGATATATACTGTAATAATGATTTAGATTGCACAATTATTGGTAGCGCAGCTATTATGGGAGATACCGGTCATGATCTATATGAAATGAAACTTGATAATAACTTTAGTATCATGAGTCAAAGACTATTTAGAATAAAAAGTGATCAGGGAGACGACTTATTTATATTAAGAGGTGGATTAAATTTCAATTATATATTTACATCAAAGGATGGTTCAAACAAAGGTAGTATAATGATTTTAATGCTGGATTCAAATAATGATATATATTCAGCAAAGGAGCTATTTGGGGATATAGGCACAAGGATTATAAATTGTATTCAGGTCTCAGGTAATGGGATGTACTGCTCTGGATATACTGATAATACCGGGCCGAATAAGACTGATATATTTCTCTTCCAGTATTTGTATAATAATAAAGGTTCAATTGGCTGGCAGAAGTTGATAGGGGATATAGATATGGATATTGCATCCATCTCTGATGCCTCCAGTGAGACTACACTACTTCTGGCAGGGACCTCAATAAAAGATGGTTTATACAGGGCAGTTTTTATAAATATGGACAGCGGGGGTAACCTGAGATATCTGCGCTCATTTCAGGGTACAAATGGAGAAGGTGGCTTTTACTTAAAGTTGTTGAAAAATAACCTATTTGTTATAGGTGGTATGAGTTATTCCTATGGGACTGGGGGGGCAGAACTCATTTTAATCCCGGTAAATATAAGGGGGGAGAATATCTCAGAATGCCATCTACAGAATGAGGAGGATATACAGTTGGGTACTTCAAATTCCAATTTTTCATTGAGGGATGTAAATATAGATGAGATATTGACCACTGATTTTTTCCTTCAAGAGGTAGTCTTTAATTCAACCAACAAAATTGATTATAGGGCAGGGTCTATATGTGAAAAGTAGTATCCTTTTGATTGAGTTTGTTATTATAGATAGATTCCATTGCGGCTTCAATTTACCTTATCTCAATGGGGTTCTAAAGAGAAGGGGGATAAAATGCTTATATTTGAGATCCGGTCTTCTTGCAGGAGGTGCCCTCGGTAAAGATAATAGGGTAAATATAGATAAAGAGAGTGTAAATCATATTATATTAGAACTCAAATCAAATAGATATACAGATATCATTTTTTCACACAGGCCATCAGAGAGTTTTATTTCACAAATAAAAAAGTTTACCAGTAACATCTATTTTATTGAGACATTTGACAATAGTAAGCCCAATATCTCAGAATTTTATGAGAGATATAAGATTGATGAGAAAGGGCTGTTTGAAGAGGTTCCAGACTTTGGATTTACAAATATAAATAGACTGGCAGAGGAGTTCAGACCATTACCTCATTTAATACTATTTAATGAGTGTAATTACAGAAGACCGATTATAGAAAATCCCTTTTATAAGGATATTAAACTACCAGAATATGTAAAAAATACTGGCTGCTCATTCTGTATAAGACCGGATACATTCAAAAGGGAGAGATTTGATAAAATAAAAATAACCCAACATATCAGTGCAGCCATCAATACTACCCCGTGGAATGGATTCAGACGCAGATTGAGGATTATTGGTGAACTTATAGTCCGAAATATTGATGAGTTTTTTAAGACTATCCTGAGGAATGGGATTGATGATACGGATTTTTTATTCAATTTCAGGGTGGATAATTTTCTCAAAAATAAGGATAAGATAGAGAAGGGGTTGAAGATAATCAGCGGTGCTAAAAATAGATTTTATCTGACACTTGTAGGGATTGAAAACTTCTCCAATGATGAACTTCTGAGATACAACAAGGGTATCAAAAATTATGATATACTTGAATTTTTATCTCTATTGTTTGAACTCAAACAGAGATATCCAGGGCATTTTGATTATGAAGAATATGGGGGATTCAGCCTCATATTATTTAATCCCTTTACTACCAGAGAGGATTTGAGACTGAATTATCATATTATAAAGTATCTAAATATAGAGAAGTTATGTGGGAAGCTGTCTACCTCAAGAATCAGACTATATAAGGAGCTTCCAATTTACCACCTTGCACAAGAAAATAGTTTGATTATCAAGAGATATGAATCCAGTATATTTGACACTGCACAGAGAAATTTTTATAGAGATGAAATCCCATGGAGATATAAACATAAAGATGTTGAACAATTTAATAAGTATCTTACTATTAATAAATCAAAGATTGATAAATCAAAAGACCTTAATTTACCTATTATTAAGTTAAATAAAGAGTACCTATTATCTCACAAGCATATCACTGGAATAGAGAAAGATTGTATATACAAAAGTAATATATCGCTCAACATTTTCTATAAGATTGAAAAGGAATTTATGGACATTTATAAGGATAGGAAAATAGGAAAGAAAGACATTAATAATGAAAAAGAATTAAGAACTCATCTCAGAAATATCAGGAAATATTTTAGTTATATAAAAGTGGTACAAAACAGGTCGCAGATTGGTGGTTTAAGACATAATATCTATTATAGCAATTCAGGAGAGTTTATAAAAAAAGATGATAGAATACTTGATGAAAGTTCTTATAACGATTATTTAGATTATATAAACATCGGAAGATTATTGGGATATCCAGAATGTTGTTCTGAGCACTATGGGAGGATGAAATATTATCTTATAAACAATTATCTATTTGCCCTTATGCATTTGAGATATCAATTTACAGAGATATTTAAGTCCTTAAATCCATTTAGCAATTTAATCTTTATCCCCTGCAGTTTAAGATGCAAAAAGGCAAAGGTCTTCGTAGATATTAGAACCAATGTAATAAAAAGATCATACATTAACTATAACTATGAAAATTTAACTGAATACCCATTTGTTTTTTTATTACCGTATGACCCATTCAGGAGTGTCTATGCAGATAATCTGGGTTATGTGGTTGTAAAACCCAGAACTGAGGTAGAGGATGAATTTTCTTATGAGCCACTCCTTTATTCTGGGAATGATAGGAGATTGAGATTTATTATCAACTCTGATAGACTTGTTATGAGGGATGGATTTATGGAATTATATAAAGGGAGGAGGCATATCTATACCTTCTGCGCGGAGGCAAATGTCTGGTATTATAAAAAGCCACTTGATTGTAAATTCTGGAAGGCTTTTACTGAGGCTTATTATAGATCTATTGTATATAGAGACAGATATGAGCGTAATAAATATGTGAGTGATACAGACCTTGATAAGTTGTTTCGCTTACTCAAAGAGAGTATAGGGAATTTAAATAATTCTGATTATAGATTGATTGATGTAGGAGTTGAGAGAAATGTGGTGGTGGCTCTGTTGACAAAGAAGGGAAGGGGCGTTGAATTGAGGATTCAGAAGAGGGAAGAGACAGATAAGTATTATATTAGAGGGAAGAGATATTCTATTTCTGTGGGAAGGATAGATGAAGGGATTGACTTTTTGGATGAGGTGACAAGACTTGTTTTGAGAATTATTGAAGATGAAGAGAGATGATTTTTTATTCTTATTCATTGATGCATTAAGAAGAAGGGGTATCCAGATAGATTATCTCTTCTCTTATAACAATCAAATAAAGATTGGCTTTTCAAAAGGCATAATCCTCACAGTTGACTTCAGGATAGATGGTAGACTTTCGTACTATAAAATTCTAAGTACTACCGGTTATCAATATAGGGCAGAGAGAAATATAAAAGATATTGGCATCTTTGTAGAAAGGACTATTCAGCTTATTCATCCTTATGTAGAGACTTTAAGGGCATTGGGACAGACACTATTTATAAAGAATGGTTTCAGATTCAAGCCCCAAACTATTCAGGAACTCTTCCCCTTCCTCTCATATGAAGAAAAGGCGGATGAATCTGAATTATTGGTTAGATTTACAAACAGGTGCAATCAGGGCTGTGAATTCTGTTCCGCACCGATAGATTATATTGACCCAGAGATGGGTGTCCTTAAGAAGTTGATAGATAATCTCTATCAGGGCAACAATTTCCAGATAACCCTTACAGGTGGAGAGCCAACGATTAGAAAGGAGTTTGTTCCATTTCTTGGCTGGCTTGTAAAAAATACCAAAAATAGTCTAATTAGAATACAGACTAATGCAGTAGCATTTTCTAATAGGGCACTTATATCAAAACTCCCAAAGACCAGAAGAATTCAATTCTTTATATCCCTCCATTCACTTGAAGAAGAGATTTACGATAAGATTACCTCTTCAAAAGGGCAGTTTGACAGGGCTATTAAAGGTATAAAAAATATACTTGATGGTGGCTATGATGTTATTGCAAATGTAGTCCTGAATAGATATAATTATGACAGGATGGATGACTACCTGAAGAAATTTTATAGACTTTTTGGGAATAGAGTGTCATTGCATTTTTCAGTTTTGATACTTCCGGAGTACAGGATAAATCTTGAGAAATATATTGTCTCATATAGAGAAATACTCAGACATCTGTTGCCTTTGATAAAGGAGTATAAGATACCGATTGATTCATTAATTAGTTCAACACACGCCTCCATACCCTTATGCTATTTCCCTCCGGAGATGGTTAGGGGTATTAAGAAAAGATATAGAGGAAATCCAGTTGAGACGGGATATGAGGATCTGTCAAAAAATTGGGTAAAAAAGAAGAGTTGTCTGGGTTGCAGGTACGATAAATTTTGTATTGGGGTGCCAAAGAATTATTTTATTAAATTTGGTGTTGAATGAATAATCGAATAGTTCTATATGGGATATTATCAGAAAATGTTACAGATCCTATAGATTCACCTCCGATGGACCTGTTTAATATATTTCAACTTTACAATGTATTAAAAAAAGCAGATCCTTTGCAAGAATATATAATGTATATTGAACCATTGGGAACAATCAATACGAATGTGTATACTGATAAATATGATAAATGGATTTTTGATAGTGATTATATTGTTTTTTATTATTCTTCATTTTTTAGGAAAAATGGGGTTAAAAACCAGATTATTCAAAATTTTATAAATAAAATTTTACCACGAACAGGTCTTTATTTTGCAGACCTTTACAATGGTTCTTCAAATTACATAGAATACAGGACTGATGATTTGAT
>JBMFOP010000021.1:0-34407 GCA_049969675.1 Myxococcota bacterium
TCATCCGCCTTATCCGCCTCTTCTCTGCTCCTCCCCTCATTATCCAATATATCCCTCGCATCAAGCCCATACTTTACACCTACCCCCATCATTATAATCCCTCCCCCTATCAATGACCAGCTCAGTATCTTACTGCCCCTCTCCCACTCTTAATACCACTCGTAGTCTTAATATTTTCTACCCCATTCTCTGCCTTTATATCAAATACAAGTGCCCTTTCCTTTTCCAATCTCTTACCTTTATCATCTGCATATAATATGGATGGTAAAATACATATCATCAACAAAAAGAACCTTAATCTCATACAACCTCCCTATTTACACTCAAAGGGTTAAGTATTGGTAACAGAGTTTCTATATCTTTTCATAGCAAAAAATTACTGTATATAATTAAGAAAGGTCAAGAAAATTTTCTAAAGATTTTTAGATTCTTTAACTTCTACGAAAAATGCAAGAAGGTTTTACAAGTATTTTGGTTTTGGCTATGCAGAATCAGGGCTTAACTTCTCTAATCAGATTATTCTGGACAGCGGTGTTTAATCGGGGATTCTAATGAGATACTAAAATTTAAATCCACGAGGTATGACCACAACCCCATTTTCTGAGACATAGAATCTCTTTCGGTCTGCCTCAAGGTCGTATCCTATTGTGGTATTCTCTGGTATATAAAGGTCTTTATCTATTATCGCCTTTCTAATCTTACAATGCCTGCCGACGATCACATTATCAAATATGACTGATTCTGTTATCTCAGAATAGGAGTTAATTCTTACACAGGGTGAAAGAATAGAGTTTCTAACAACACTTCCAGAGATGATACACCCCTCTGAGACCAGCGAATCAAGTGCATATCCGGTTCTTTTAGAGTTAAAGTCTGCAAAGACAAATTTGGCTGGTGGCATATTCAGAGAGATTGCCTTTATGGGCCATTGGGCATTGTAGAGAGAGAATGGTGGAGATACTGACACCATCTCCATTGAGGTATTAAAGTATCCATCTATTGTCCCCACATCCCTGAAATAACCGCGTTCATTTTCACTCATACCCGGCACAATATTGGTATTGAAATCGTAAGCATAAGCCTTGTGGGTCTTTACAAGTCTCGGGATTATATCTCTTGATAGGTCGTGGGTACTCTTATCATCGTGACTGTCCTCAATTACGGCATTCAAGAGGACATCTTTTTTAAAAATAAAATTCCCCATAGAGGCAACAGGGTTTTCAAAGAATATCATATCCCTTGTGGCGGGCTTCTCTATATAATGAACAATCCTTCCGTTCTGGTCACTTAAGAGTACTCCATATCTCATAAATTCATTTTCCGGAAATGTGGTGGTGGCAATAGTGAGGTCTGCATCCTTCTCCAGGTGATATCTGAACATCTGAGATATATCCATTCTGTATATATGGTCTGCTCCAAAGACAAGGATGTGTTCGGGCCTTTCAGACTCAATGATATCAATGTTCTGAAAGATTGCATCGGCAGAGCCTTTGAACCATTCCTTTGTTACTCTCATCTGTGCCGGGACTACATCTATATAATGGTCAAGTACATTACTTAATCTCCATGTCCTGAATATATGTTGAATCAGAGAATCTGCCTTATATTGGGTCAGAACTTTTATCCACAAAAATCCTGAATTGACCAGATTTGATAGGACGAAATCAATCAACCTGTATCTCCCCGCAAAGGGGACGGCTGGCTTTGCACGTGTCATTGTAAGTGGATAGAGTCTCCTCCCCTCTCCACCAGCAAGTACTATCGCAAGGGCTCGCCTCATAAGCATAATAATATACCTATAAACTTTATTGTCAATTCCAACCTTTTATGATAGTAGAGAGTTCTATGAAGTATGCAGGTATAGTCTTAAAGATTACACATCCGCTGATTGAACAGGTATTTCAGCAGATCCTCTCTGAACTTGAGCATTACCATATAAAGGCATATCTGGATGAGGCATCCAGTAGAAAACTTCAATATGAGAATGTATTAAATAGTGAGACAGCAAAACTTATAGATTTTCTTATTGTGGCTGGTGGAGATGGGACATTTCTGCGGTCTATTGAATATCTGAGCAGTAAAGATAAGCCCGTTGTGGGAATCAATCTGAGCGGTTCGCTCGGATTTATAACAGAGATAACTCTGGAAGAGCTCCGTGAGACAATAACTGATATTGTAAATGAAAACTACAGATATATATACAAGACAAGACTCAGGTCCTCTGTCATTCGTGATGGTAAAGTTATCTGTTGTGCAGAAGTCCTGAATGAGGCGGCTATACTTAGAAATTCACTTACCCCTATTGTCAATTTTGATATCTGGGTGGATAATCTATATCTGAGCAAGATAAAGGCAGATGGAATCATTGTGGCAACCCCTACTGGTTCTACGGCGTACAATATGGCGGTCAATGGACCAATTCTACACCCTGAGACAGAGGGTATTATAATAAATGCTGTCGCTCCTCATATGCTCTCATTCAGACCGATTATATTACCCTCTACTGTAAAAATAAGAGTAAAGATTACAAAGGCTATAGGACCTATTTATGCAAACTTTGATGGGCAGAGGGGAGTTGAGCTTGTAAGTAAGGATGAGGTGAAGATAGAGAAGAGCAACTTCCCTATTAAGGTAATTCAGTCAAAAAGAAGGGATTTCTTTGATATCATAAGAACCAAACTCAAATGGGGCGAGAAATAACTCAGGATGCTCTCTCATATCCGTATAAAAGACTTTGCAATAATTGATGATGTAGATATCCAGTTTGGAGATTGCTTTACCGTTATTACCGGTGAGACAGGGGCTGGGAAATCTATACTCATTCAGGCAATAACACTGCTACTTGGCTCAAGGGGAGATACAGATTTTATTAGGAATAAGAGTGAAGAGCTGCTGGTTGAAGGTATCTTTCAGATAGACGATAAGGAGCTCCTCATCAGGAGGACACTCAATAGATCAGGGAGGTCAAAGATATATATCAATGATGAACTGGCTACCTTAAATCAGCTCAAAGATGCTACCGCCTTTATGGTGGATATATCCGGACAACATCAACATCAGATGCTCTTAAATGAGGAATCTCACATTGATATCGTTGATAAATATGCATCCAATTCTGAAATAATTGAGAAATATAAGAAGATTAGAGATGAATACTTTTTGCTCCTTTCAGAGATAAAGAGACTGAACGAACTAAAATTAGAGAAGGATTCAAGACTGGACTATCTGAAATATCAGAGAGAGGAATTGTCATCTGTGGCGGTTAGTAGAGAGGAGTATGAAAATCTAATAAATGAGTCCAGTGTCTTGAGGCATAGCTCAAAATTTCAGCAGATCCTCTCAGAGACAGAATCAATTATCTATAGTCAGGATGCGAACATAGTAGGGCTTATCGGTAAGGTCAGAAAGAGGCTTCTGGAACTCTCTTCTATATCAAGAGACTTTGAATGTTATATAAAGGAGTTTGAAAATTTTGAGAGTCTGCTGTCTGAACTGAACAAAATGATTTCGGATAGATTGACCAGGACGGATTTCTCATCTGATAGACTGGATACCGTGGAGGGTAAATTACACAGGATTAAGAGGGTCTGCGAAAAGTACAGGATATCTGTTGAAGAGATTATTCCACGACTTAAAAAGATAGATGAGGAGATATACCAGCTTGAAAATTCCGAGATAATCTCAAAGGATACAGAGAAGAGATTGGAATCTGTCTTTGAGAGCCTAAAGAAGACAGCCGAAGAGCTCCATAAGATTAGAGTACATTCTTCAAAAGATATATCTACTCGTTGTGAGGAGGTATTGGAGAGGCTTGGATTTAAGGGCTCAAGAATAAAATTTGAGATAGAGTTTAATCCACCAGCAGATATCTTTGATAGTTCAAAGGTGCTTGAGAAGGGATTTGATATTGTACGGATATTGTTTGCACCAAATATTGGAGAGGAGTTTAAGCCACTCTTTAAGATTGCATCTGGTGGGGAGCTCTCAAGGGTTATGCTCGCATTCAAGAGCGCAATATCAGGTAGTGATGTGGTCAGGACCTATATATTTGATGAGGTGGATGCAGGGATAGGTGGAGCAGTGGCAGAGTCCGTTGGGAGATTCTTAAAAGAACTCTCTCAGAAGAGACAGGTAATATGTATAACTCACCTCCCTCAGATAGCATCTCTTGCCTCAGACCACTTCACTGTGGAGAAGTTTGTGGAGAATAGACGTACCTCAATTAGAATCAGAAGGATTAAGGGTGAGGAGAGGGTGGAAGAGATTGCCAGAATGATGGGAGGACATAAAATCACGGAGAAGAACAGGGCATATGCGAGGGAGCTGCTTGAAAAGAATAACTGATCTGCTATCCATCTCCCTTCTTTTTATCTTCTCTCCGCCGCTCTTTGCCTATGAAAATTCTGTTGTAAAGGGTGTAAACGGGGATGTCTATCTGCTTACTACAAAGAATCGCTGGGAGAGGGTATATGAGGGTGAGAAGTTTAACTCCAACTTTAGATTGAAAACAGAGAAGGGTTCTGCTGTAACGATTCAGATGGGACAGGATGTAAATATATCCATAGATGAAGATTCTCTGTTTGAATTAAATGACAACTTCTCAGATAGGAGTTCCGTCATCTCACTCGCGATATTTTATGGAACAATTGATATATCTTCCAATTCTTTTGATAAAAAGATTAGAATTATAACACCGTACAATATTCTATCCATGGCAAAAGGAGAACTTCGCCTTACAATCGACGATTCTCACAAAACGAATATACAGAAGTGTAGTGGAAAGGTCGCTATTATTCTGCATGGTAAAGAGAAATTGATTAATGGAGCTCAGATCTTACCATCTTTAGATAAGGAAACGGAGATTGAATACTTCATCAACGAAATTAATAACAATATGGATATATTGAAGAATGAATTAGAGAGATTTGAGATATTGAGCGAGAGATTTGATACCCTCTCGGAGAAGAGAGTTGCGGCGAAGAAGGAAGATATATCTCTCAAAAAGGAGATTGAAGAGAGCCTGAATACTATATTTTCAACTCTTACAACGATTAATGAGGCAAAGAATAGGATAAATATCTTCTCCACATTCCTGAAGAGTGAGATTGAAAAGAGGAGTTCAACTTATGAGAGTGAAGATGAAGAGGAGATCCCGAAGACCTTTGAGAAACTCAAAGAGAGACAGCAGGATTTAAATAACCTGAAGAAGAGATACAATAAAATTCTTACCACGGATTTCTATTCTATTCTGAAGATGTATGATACCTCAAAGAATGGCAGAAAGAAGAAATAGATTAGATTGAATCTTATTGTTTTAATAGAAAAATAAGCAGAATTACTATTGAGACAATAATTAGTTTAAAGAGTTTTATATAGATGGAATCCCTTATAGAATGCGGAATTAGAGGTAGAAGACCATGCCCATCCTGCATTATTGTATTTACAAGCAGTACCTCAAATGGGATTATCCCCTTTGCAAACATCATTACGAAGATGAGATGTGGTCCAGATTCAGGGATAAGGCCTATTAATATAGCACTCAGATACAAGAGATTCGTATATTGTGAGACAATGGCTTTGATGTCCATAAATCTATCTATCAGTTCAATGGCAAATAATACAGAAAATGTTATTAAAAAGATTTTTATTAGATGTCTCTTGGCGATGTGATTCCATATATGTTCATTTAGGTAGTGCTCTGGTACGGTGAGTATTACAAATGTGGCAAGAAGATTTACCACTATAAGTATAATCTTTTCGGTCTCCACCTCCTTCTCAATAAAGAGACCAATTACAAAAAATATAATTGAGCCAGCAAGTATCAGAAGGAGGAGGAATCTTGCCAGTGACATATTTTTTAGATTCTGCATTATTGATTTTATCTCAAAGTAATGAAACTCCTCGTCTTCGGTATGAATGGCTGAAATCTCACACTCCTTGCAGGTCTCAATCTTTAAGATTGGGATGAGTTTATCTAAAATGAATCCAGAAATAATTGCTATGCCAGATGTAATGGAGAGGAGGATTATTGCCTTCTCTGGAAATAGCGCAAACATAAAGAGCTCCTCATCTCCAGCGGTTGCAAGTAGTGCGGCAAATAGTGCGCCAAAAGAGATAAGCCCTCTCACATAAAATCCCACGACAAGGAATAGACCCAGACAGGCGGGGATTAATCCAAAAAGTGCAGCAAATATATATTGTTTGAAGCCACCGCCTCTAATAAAAGACTGCATCTTCCCCCTTGTAATGACATTGATGTAGTCAATTATCACCATCATTACAAAGATAAAGACAGTAATCAGGACTGTCTCATCAAGAACCTTCTTAAGCAGCTCCATAGTAGTCTCCCCTTGGTCCTTTGATTACCTTAACTCGCTTCTCATTAATTAATCTATCAAGAACAGAATCTACCTCTTTCATCCTGAGTGATAGAATTGCCCTTAACTCCTCTCTGGTACAGGGCCTTCTTGAGATGGTCTCAACTATCAGGTTTTCAATATCAACAGGCTCAACATTTAGATTCTTATCTTCATATCTTCCAACAATCTCGGCGATTGGTTCAAAGTATGTAGCAATTTTTATAAGCTCTTTATATTCCGCCTTCTTTATCCCCTGAACCGCCGGAGGTCTATCAAGAGAGTTCAGTTGAATCTTATCGGGCTTGATCCTCTTCACCGCATCTGATAATCTTTTTATCTCCTCTTCTGAATCGTTGAGACCGGGCACAATAAAGATTTCAAGATATATCTTATTTTTAAATTTCTCTCTGAGGTTGATCAGTCCGTCAATGATTCTTTCAATCTTTAGCCCTTTATGAGGACGATTGATTCTTTTGAATATCTCTGTACTTGCTGCATCCAGAGAGGGGACTATGAGGTCAACATCTTTTACCTCATCAATAAGTGATTCATCTGTAAATAGTGTCCCGTTTGTAAGAAGTGCTATCTTATACTCTTTGAAATTCTCCTTGAGGAATTTCACCACATCGCCGAGTTTACTATTCAGAGTAGGCTCTCCGGAACCCGAGAATGTGATATAGTCAAGCCCTGGAGATTTTGATAAGAAGTCTGAGAGTTCATAAATTACATCCTGAGTCTTTACATATTCTTTCCTTAAAAGGGTCAGATTGGTTGTCCTCCCACACTCACAATATACACAATTGAGTGTGCATGTCTTATGCTCTACAAGGTCCACACCCAGAGATAATCCGAGCCTGCGGGATAAGACCGGTCCAAAGATGTACCTATAATTGCCCATAAATAAGCCCTCAATTCATTTTAGATAACACAATACAATAAAAGATTCAATAGTAAACTGATACCCTGCTGCCCAAAATAATCTTCACCGATAAATTAAGGATTGGTGAAATAGGCTTTATTATCTTAAACCATCAGTCTTTATTTATCCTCGCCAATCTTGTTGCTCTAAGTTCAAGATGATTCGTAACAAGCACTATTACCTCTCTCATTGCGATATCGCACACCTTTATTCGCCTTAAGAAATCCACTTAATGTCCAGGAGGTATAGCATATTTACAACCTAACAAAAGAGAATGGATATTATTTTCTATACAGGCCGAGGAGGTTTGGGAAATCTCTGTTAATAGATATAATCCATTGCCTGTTTGAGGGGAGAAAGGAGTTATTTGGGGGACTATTTATCTACGATAGATGGGACTGGTCACAAAAATTCCCGGTGATTCATTTAGATTTTTTAAAGCAGAAGGCAGAGAGTTCAGATGAGGTTCACCGCCAATATAACACCATTAATAAATAGAAAAATGAGCAATAGAGAATAGGAAAAGTGTTATTATTCCTTTAATTTCTCTCTAATCTTTCTTAATAATTCAACTGGTGGGATAGGTTTAAATAGGACATCAATACTCTTGCTGATTCGCTGTTCAAGAACTTCTTCACTGTATCCACTCATAAAGATAATCTTTATACCGTTTTTCAGCTCGGAGATCCTTTCATACATCTTTACGCCGCTGAGCTCTGGCATAACTACATCTGAGAGAATCAAATCAATCTTATCCATATTCTCCTTGAAGAGCACATAACCTATCATACCATTTTCTGCCTCAATCACCTTATAGCCGTATCTCTCAAGAATAAATCTAAGGCTGTTCCTTATATCATTATCATCCTCAACCAGAAGTATTGTCTCGCTCCCACCTTCAATAAACTCATCACTCTCAAGTCCCCCTTCTACTTTATCACCCTCAGAATTATAAGGTATATACAGGTCAAATCTCGTACCTTTGTTAATCCCAGATTCTACAGCAATAAATCCGTTATGCTGTTTGATAATAGAATAGACTACGGATAGTCCGAGCCCGGTCCCCTTCCCTGCCTCCTTAGTAGTAAAGAATGGATCAAATATCTTTTCCAGATTCTCCTTTTCAATTCCTTTCCCTGTATCAATCACACTTAAGACAACATATTTACCAGTTACAGCATTATGTGCCTTTGCCTGTTCTTCATCAACCTCTCTGATTGAAACCTCTATTGTTAGCTCTCCGCCCTGAGGCATTGCATCACGGGCATTTGTAACGAGATTCATTATAACCTGTTCAATATTTGTAGGGTCTGCCAGAACCATAGCACTCTCACTGGAGAATTTGATATTCAGGCGGATATCTTCTCCAATCAATCTCCTCAATAATTTATTAATATTTGCTATTACCTCATTTAAGTCCAATGTTCTGAAATTGACCGCCTGCCTTCTGCTGAAGGTCATAAGAATCCTGATGAGTCTGGTACCTCTCTCAATAGCAGAGACTATCTGGTCCAATTTACTCCTGACATCCTTATTGTTATTAAACTGCATCTGCAAAAGATTTGTATACCCTAAAATTGCCGACATAATATTATTAAAATCGTGAGCAATTCCACCAGAGAGAAGACCGATCGCCTCCATCTTCTGAGACTGTCTCAATTGATTTTCAAGCCTCTCCTTCTCTTCCTGCTGCCTCCTTATCTGAGATATATGCCCCTCAATACTATCCACCATTTTATTGATATTTTGTGCAAGTCTATCCAGTTCACTGATATTAGAACCGGAGACCCGCTTCTTGAGATCCCCACCAGTTATGACATCTATCTCCTGAACCATCTTAGAGAGCGGATGTTCAATCAGATAAGAAATAACATAGGCAATAAAGAGGGAGATAAGAAATAATAAAATGCCATTCAATACAACATCCAGAAATGCCTTATTTATCTTATCCTTTATAATTTTAATCTTATATTTTACCTCTACAATCTTGCTTGAATCAGTGGGATATCTGCTGTCATTCAGATCCACAAAGATAAAATATTTATCTTCCCCATTTATATCAAATGTGCTCCCTCTTCTCTCATAAAAGAGATTAAAGATTCTCTCTTTGAGCTCTTCTGACGGTTTAAAATCTACATTCCCAAATATATGACCATGTCTATCATATACACGAACATATTCCAGCAGAGGGTTAATCTCTTTTATCCTCTCAGAGACCCTCATAAAATTATATTCTTCAAGGATCTCTCTGAACTGTAAAAGTTTGCAACCCACTTCAAGTATATATTTATGGTCTGAGGTTGGAAGATATGCAAATATTCTGTATTGACCTGTCAATGTCTCAACGGTCAATCTATCAAGTACAAATTCATCTCCACTCCTTATTTTATCCAGGTAGCCTGATAGGTCTGGAAATCTCTTAAAATCCAGCCTCTTATCTATGGAATAAGTAGTCTCAACAATAACATTATGTTCATCTATTATGTAAAAATCCAATCCATCTTTAAATGGATAGTCAAGGTTCTCTCTAAATCTCCTGAGTTCAATCTCATCTACCCCACCCTTTTCTTCATATTCCTCTCTCAACTTCAATAAGAATTTGTAAAGATTTGGTCTTACAATCTCTTCAATAATATGGTAGGCATTATCAACCATCTTGACAGATGTAATAATATTATTATCTGTCAGTCGTCTTACCGATTCGAATTGTTCATATATCTCCCTCTTCTGTGCCGCATATTGGCTATACTTTAAAATTAAAAGTATCGGAATAAGGAATATCGCAGTAAAAATAAGTATTAAATTCCGTAGTTTTATCCTTTTTAGAGAAATATTCATTCTTCCCCTTATCAATATCGATGATTAAAATATCTTTTTTACTATTTCAACATAAAAATATGGAGGGCGTATAGAGGCACCTCCATATCATTGAAAATTAAAACAAAAATATTATTATAGTGAACCGGTAAATCCTATAGCAAAAGAATTAACTGCTGCATCGTATGTCCCGGGGAATGGATTCTTATCTCCCTTTACTGTCCTCTCAAGAATATTTACAAACATATAAGATGCATCAAGTCTGAATTTACCAAATGAATATCCAGCACCTATACAGTAATCAATTCTATCATTATCCGGCAGCATTGGGTCGAGGGTCTCATCCGGAATAGATGTCACATCATAAATCAACCCTATCCTGAAATCCCAATTTCTATATTTATAATTTGCACCTAATCTAAATTGAGGTGCATCTTCCCATTTCTTCTCCTGAACCTGATTTAGTGATGCGTCCTCAAATTCAAATGTAAGCCTCTTATATGACGACCAGTAGATTTCATTTATATCCAGTTCAATCTCAAGATTATCAATTGGTGTGGCTCTGATACCTGCTCCGACTACCTGCGGGAGTATCAATCCGGTCCTGACATTCTGGTCCTTCATAGTAGCAGCAAAGGGGGTCGGTACATCATCAAAGTCCACTTTTCCATCATCCAGTTTCATAATCACCTGAGACCTGTAATGTGCACCAGCTCTGAGCCATTTCGTAGGTTCATAAAAGATTCCAACATTATTTCCATACCCTATTGTCTGCCCACCGAGCTTCATCTTTGCAAATACACCGTCACCAAAGGGAATACCCTGCTGAACAGTGACTGCGCCAAGGACAACATCGAATCCAGCACCTATTGAAAATCCATAGAATGGGCCAATTGCAATTGAGGGCTGAATTGAATAGCTCTGAAGTTCTGAGCTCTTTACCAGATGATACCCTTCCCATTTATCGGGCCAGCTTATACCAAGTCCATAGACAGCGTATGTCCCTATACCAACAGAGACCCACCTGTGTGCCTTATATGTCGCAAAGAAGGAAGGAGTTGGGAAGAAGCCAGTATCCGCACCGGTGGTCTTTCTTGAGGACTCACCTGTAAACTCTGAATCACTCAGATACATATTGAGGTTGAGAGAGAAATTGAATCCATCAAGTCTTGTAATGGAGGCGGCATTTACAAATACTGCAGCCGGTTCATTACCAGAGGCAATTGTGGCACCGCCCTGAGCAATACTGGCAGGGCTCACCTCATACAAAAAGAATCCATTTGCAGATGAAAATGCCGGGAAGAGCAAAATCGCCAATAATATAAATATCTTCTTCATAAAAAAACCTCCTCTTATTCTGATACTGTGGTGAATGTCCACAACGCAGTTATATTCTTCCTCTCAATCTTTGCCGCCTCAATTTTATCAAACAGAGGGGCATATCCCTGTCTTAAAGCCTCTAACTGAATCAGATTCTGAATAAGGAGATTATATGCTGTCTTCCAGTCATCAGATGTAGCAGCTGCAATATTCTTGTTGGCTGCTTCAGATAACATACCGAGCTTTGATGCCAGAATCAAGACATCTAATGTATTGTCAATGAGAGGTGAATTTAATGTGTAATTGGTATCATCAACCTTTGTTATGAGCGGACTCTTTGCCCTTAAGATTGAAAAAGTAGAATATGCGCTCGTCTCCACACCATTCTTGCTCTTTATGTCATTCGTCGTAAATACAAGATACGATGAGCCCTTATCAAGTAGATTCTTTGGAGTAATCTGTAACTTATACCTATTGTTCTCCTCTACTACTTCAACCTTTGCAAGATCTACAAAAATGGGCTGACCTCCGGTGAGCTTCATCATCATCACACCCTTTGAGAGAGTGCTCTCATCCAGAGGAAGGTCATAGTAGATATACGGTTTTACATCTATCGGTGCATTTGCCCTGGTCTTCAAATCAATAGGTTGTGGAAGTACCTGTCCAACACTGGCTGGATTGAAGAGCGCACGTGAACCTGATTGAATTGAGAAGAATGAGAATGCAACTGACTTTTCACGAATATCGCTCTCTATCGTCTCCACTATAGTAAATAGTTGATTAAATACACTCCGTGCCCCTTCAAGAAGAGCCGCCTCTTCATCTGATAGGACCGTGAGCGACTTCTTTGATTCATTTATAAGAGGCTCCTTCTTCTTTAAGAAATAATAAACGGGATTTTCAGTAATCTCCTTCCCATCTTTGGTCTTTACATCCTTTGTAACAGAGACCAGATAGTAATGCCCCTGAATAAAATCTGCTGGCATTCCACCACTCTTATCATCTGGCTTATTCTTGACAGTAATAAAATATGGTGGTTTATCCGATGGAGACATTGAGAAATTATACAATACATAATAGTCAGCGGCTGTCTTCCTGGTAACGGACCTGTTGATTGGGTCTATATCAAAGAGTAATACATTCTCTGGTTTAACTGTCGCCTTATCAAGTTCGTACTCAAAGGGGATTGTTATAGTCTGAGCCACCAGCCAGCCATCCAGCATGTTGATAAATCCTTTAATCTCTTTAGTAAGATCTGAATCAGCAGGCATAATTGGAAGACTTAGCCTCTTTGTCTCGGGGTTCTTCAATAAGTCATTCGGAAGAATAATGAGACCCTTCTCCTGATCAAAGGTACTTAAAATTACTGTCGGACTCTCATCTCTCCCAATTCCCGGGTCACAGGCAAATAAAATTAATACAGACAAACTCAAAAGATACATTCTCTTCATAAATAATCCTCCTCTTAACAGGTCTCTTAAAGCCTCATTGATACTAATCATACATTTTTGAATTAGGCAAGAAATATATTTCTTTGCTGTTTGAGATTTAACCATCTTCAACAAGCATATCTCTTGCTCTGAATAACCTCCCTTCCTGTTTGGCTGAATTCTTTACTGGTTTATCAGGCAGATTGGATAAATCCACTTCATTTATTTAATGATTTACTCCCTGAATAAAGCCATAGAAACATTATTTCTCTTTGCATAACATCTTATTGGTGATACCTGATATATCAACATAGGCATTTGTATTCATTGTCGCTGCACTCGTATCGTAGGACTGAATATTTAGGTCCTTGACAGGTATATTTGAGGTTGCAACCTTTACCGAAACAGATTTACCAAGACCATCAGGGCAGACCCCCATTGACACACCATCCTTATCTGTCTTATATACCACCATCTCCAGAGATGTATCAAATGAATATGATTCGCCAGTCAGGATATAACCTCCATCGCTTACAGAGTAAATAGAATAACACCTATCTATCTTATCACCTCCATAAGTCTTCTGCCAGATTACATTTCCATAAGAGTCAGCCTTTAATAAAAAACAATCATATTGCCCCGCTCCATAAAACATCGTCTCGGCAAGGAGCATAAAATTATTATTGGGGGTTCTGATTAATTGATACGGCCTCTGATTATCTGGACCCCCGTATGTCCTCTGCCAGATTACATTTCCAGCCTTATCAAATTTCATCAGGAAGACATCCAATCCATTACCTGTAACAGGTATCTCACCAGATAGAATCGCCCCATCATCTATAGTGCTACTTATTGCATATCCCCTCTCAATATTATCAGAGGAACCTACCTGCTTTCCGACAATTTTACTTCCATCCTGAGCGAGCCTCATAAATATTGCATCATAACATATCTGACAACCTGTATTAATCGCACCCGCAATTAATATATCCCCATTGGTAGATATATCCAGATTGAATGCCCCACTATCATTTGTACTTCCAAACTGTTTCTGCCAGATAAATTCACCATTTTTATCTATCTTAAAGACCCAGATTGCACTGCAGGTAGAACAGGATGCGTTATAAGTGCCAGATATTATATATCCATCAGGGACCGCTCTTATGGCGAATAGCCTATCATCATTTGCACCCCCATAACTCCTCTGCCACTTAATATTCCCCGTTGCATCAAAGAGCACAAGCCATATATCATATCCACCAGCCCCAAAAGAATTTGAATATCCACCAATGAGATAATCTCCATCTCCATTCTCAACAACAGATACAGCAAAATCATCTTTATCACCACCCAGAATCTTTTGCCAGATAGTATTTCCATAGGGGTCTGCTTTATTGATTAGAAAATCTGTATTTCCACTCCCTCTCAGATTTGTGGTTCCTACAATTAAAAAACCTTTATCCCTCGTCTCAATGACAGCCCTACCGCTCTCCTGAGCAACCGTTCCATATCTAAATGGCCAATAAAAGTACATCTCGCATCCATTCTTCTTATCAAAATCTCCATCAATATATGGAGGTATGCATTCATCATAGGTACATATCATATCTTCACATAAGACAGTCTTTACATTCTGCACATTACATTTACTACCGCATTTCCCACAATTATTCGGGTCTGTGTAGAAGTTTACCTCACAACCATCAGACCAATCCTGATTACAATCATCATATTTTTTCATACATTTACACTGTCCATCCAGACACTCGGCATTCGCTCCGCAATCGCCACATACCCCACCACACCCATTATCTCCGCACTCCTTACCTTCACAATCAGGTTTACACACATCTGCTCCCTCATCTGCAATTTGTAATTCTGTAATATCTTCAACATTACCTCCATCTAATTTGATATCCTCAACAAAGACATCTCTTGTTGAGGTATCTCTTATATGTTGCAAATTGCCCGACTCATCCCCACTTGAACAATACTGAATTATTAAAGAAAAGAATAAGATTAGAATTGCAAAAACCGTTATTCTTATAGTCTTCATAAATCATCCTCCATATAAACATAGTTTATACAAACAGAGTTTAAATTACAAATTTTTATTCAAGTCTTTCAAGGAAAACTTATCAACAGGAAACTTCATTAAATCAATCTTTAATATATTATGGCGGAAGATATCTGCCCTGAATAATGTTTATGTAAGGAAGTCAAAATAGTGTAAAATTATTTAAACTTCAAACCTTGAAAGGAATTTGTGGCAATGCTTATGAAAAATCTCCTAACCGCATATGAGGTGAGGCTCCTCTCTTTGAAGGTGGTAAAATATGATAGTGATGGTGGTTTTTAAGACCCCGATTGAGCTTTCCAATAAGGTTTATCAAAAAGAATTTATGGGAATGGCTCAATAAACCCTTTGAGACCTTACCTATTGTACCAGATGCAGCCATTGTAGGGGCTAATGATTATTAGCCCTTACTTAAGTTGTCCAGCCTTTTAATTGATTATGAAAAGAATTGGGATAACCTGATTTTGAAAATATGGATTTACCCGTCCAGAATCCTTATTTTACATGGCTGAGATTTGTGAGTTTAGATTATTTCGGACATCAGTGATTTTCTAAAAAGTTTTATATTATTTCTATGAGAGTTTTATCATCAGTAGTTCCTGCCCCATCAGAAGAATATCACTATCGCTTATTATCTCAGAGCCACGTATTTTCAGGTATATACCATTTGCTGAATTAAGGTCTGTTAAGATAAAGCCAGTTTGCGATTGGGTTATTGAGCAGTGAACGGCTGAAAGAAACTGATCCTGTGGGAATAATATATCTGCCTTCTCTCTCCCAATTGTGAGAGGGGCGGGCTTGAGATATAGATTTCCCATCTTTTTAGTATTTAAGATCTGTTGCACCATCAGATATTCTTTATCTGGTATAGATGAACCATAGAAGGCTGTGGAATCTGGCAATATATAAGGAGAAAGTCTACTCAATAGCCCCAAAAATTTTAGTATCTGTGAACCACAAATAAAGACATCAGAGGGCCTTATTGCAGCCACACCGGAGACCTTTTTAAAAATACCATTATAAGAACCTGCATCAACAATCTTTAAACCCTCAACAGAATTTTCAATCCTCGCATGAATTGGCGAAAGGTATTTATCATTTTCAAAATTTATATCACATCCTCTTCTACCAATGCTGATTGAGAATGCACCTGACTGAGAAAATAGTAGCCCTCTTCCACCTTTGTTTATATGAAATATCTGCACATTTTTCACCTGCTCTTCAGCCGATTCCTGAATAGGCGTCATACATCTGACACACATCTTTTCTTCCCACTTATTCAGGAATCTGCACTTTGGACAGACAAGACCTAAAACAAAGCCCATAGTTTACTCCTTACTAATGGGATTGACACTTCTGAATTTCAGACCTCCCGAGATGTTTTCTCATATTTAGTTCTGCGGCCTTTGGTGCAGATATAATGATTATATAAACATCATTGCCAATTATCTTTTCAACCTTTCCCTTATAACGGCATTCAAACTCACAATCCCACTCCACACAATCACCCCTTTTTATAGCCTCCGTCAATTTGTTAGACGAGGACGAGATATTATTTACAACCTTGGGCCTTAACTTCTGATCTACAACTGAGATATTGGCCACTGAACCGACTGTCTTCTCCACAATAAATTTTATATCTTTTTTGATTTCAAATTCAAAAATCCCCTCTTTATCTTCTACCTGTGACAGATCACCCTTAAACAGGGGTTTGAAGTTCTCCTTGAGATATGAGAATACTACAGAGCTCTTCCCTTTCATATTTACATTACAAATACCAACCTCATATAGACGACCAGAATTATACCTATTTACCACCTCAAACTGGTCCCCAGCATAAACAAATATCCTGCATTCATCACCCGAATCATACGAACAGGAGCAGCCCGATGTGATATTCCCTTCTGATAAAAAATCTGCAAATTTGCCAGAATTTATCTTCTCTGGAGATTGCCCGAATGGAATGTATTCCGAATATTTCACAAATCTCATCAGGAACGCAAGATTCCCAAGCAACCCCCTATAGATTCTATTTCTATCTGTCTTTGTAAATCTTTCTCTCAATAATTGAAGGCTTTTCTTCTTCGCCGGTTCTGCAAGCCTGATACAGATTGCAAATGACTTGTCTATCTCTTTTGAGAGATCATCGGAGGGGCTCTCTATTGTTGACAGGACAGATTCACATCTCAAAACCATATCGGAAGAGATCTCTTTATCACTCAGTTTCAACCTCTCATAAATCAGCAGTATGTTCTTCAATGTCTCGTACTCCATCTCCTCATTCTTCACATCCTCTTTCAGTCGAGCGGTAATCCTGTTCTGAATATTTTTAATAAATCTTGACTTCCCAAAATGCGTGAGAAATTTATCCAGTTCACTGAATATCCTTCTAGCCTCTACATTGCTATTCTGTGCTATATTTTGAATATTCTCAGCCCATTTGAATTCAACTATAAACATCAGACTCTTAAGAGTCTCATCCTTTTTTAATGGCATCATCTTTGAGATTGCCTCTGCACTGCTTATTGCACTCTCATAATTTGAGACATCAATAATTGACCTCTTATAATAATTTTCAATATTTGAGGTGAGATTCCGGGCAATCTCCAGAACATTCTCCTCATCTCCGAGATAATTTCTATTTATCTCAATGGTATTCAGGACATCTATCACTCTGTCTTTTAATGTAGAGAAGGAGGTATTATCAGATCCAAAGACTGTCTGAATCTGTTTTGTAATATCGGCTTTATATATCTCTGCGAGTTTAAATTTGATAATTGAAATATCCAATCCCTTAATATTGGAAGAGAGATGGATGAAGTCTCTGAGTGCCTCCTTATATAATGCCTTCTCTTCATCAGTAATGGGTGAGAAGATTTTCAGGCTATGTAAAAGTTCTCTTATATCCTGTTCATCTATGCTAATTGAGATCTCACCTGCTATATCAAATGCCGTAGTCTTTATTTTTTTATTGTCCTTTAATATCTCTACCCTCTTTTCTACAATGTTTATGTTTGAATATTTTGCCTTTTTTAAAAGTGTAAGGATGTTGTCATCTGAAAAACCCATCTTCTTCAGTCTCTTCTCCATCTTTTCTATTAGATTCGCTCTCAACCCCCGTTCTGCCTCATCTTTATCATCATATACATAGAGTTTACCACTGAAATTCTCTGTTATGGTAGTTATTACCTGAGCCTGTGAACTTAAATTACCTGAGGCAAAGATAAAAAATACAAATATCAATATTCTCCTCATTTTAATACCCCACCACCGAGCTTTTGATAATAGTTCCAATAAATCTCCTGATTAAGAGTATTGTCTCCTCTACCTTTGATAGGTCATATCTCGTAGGAGGCTCCTTCTTCTCCCCTAACTCTATTGAGGCATCTACAAATTTTATATCCCTCACTCCAGTCATATCGTCTGTCGGAACCACAATCTTCATCACAGGCAGATAATTTAGATATGTACTATTTTTGGAATCCACTGCTGTATTTATGGCTATATTCTGTGCCACAGAAGATGTTATCAATATCAGCCCTATTGTCCTGATATCCAGGAGTCTCCTAAATGGGGCAAGATGCCTGTTTATAGGGACGAGATAGATGTTAATCTCGGTATCCTGATTTCTAATCTGTCCAAGCCGTCCATATCCATATTGTGAGATAGAATTATAATCAAAGAGTTCAATCTCAGAGATAGACTTCAATATCCTGATAAATTTTTTAAATAGTGTCTTGTTGGGACAGATAATACCAATTATTGCATTTTTTATAGAGTATCTCCTTACAATATTTTCATTGAGATAGTAAGAAAGCGCCTTCCATTCATCCTCATTTAGAATCCCTGTTTCGCCAGATGAACTCTTCTGAATAATCTCACCCACCTCATCCAGATTCACCACCCTGACAACCCCGGAATCCAGTAGTGATTTGAGAGTTGTAAGAATTTCTAAATCTGTGTAAGGCAGCGCATCTAAAAGCTCCTCCAGACTCCTTGGATTTTTAAGTTCAGCAATCTCATCCTCCGCAATCGGGTGCAGCCCTGTAAGGTCTCTAACCCTGAGTCCATCTGCCACAAATATGTTATTCCCGCTAAAGTTTTCAGAGATAAGTTTTCTGGATTCATCGAGTTGCCGCATACCCTCCATCAGAATATTATCAAGAGTACTTCTCAAAGATACCTGTTCACTCATCACATCAGGTTGAAAGATAAAATCTCCCTCTGTCATGCCAAAAAGTCTGTATATAGCCTTCTCTCCGAAGATCTTCCTGGTTTTAGCATGGATTATCTCTCCATTTCGCAGATAGATGCTCCCCTCCATCTTCTCATTTTTCAGTTTGAGCTCACCCGTCTTGCGATTTATGGCAAAGACCTGCATTAGGTCTGGAAGCGATATCTCAGAGAGTTTCCCTTCAAATGCCTTGCTGGAAGATTTCAGCATATCGGCGGTATCAATCTTGTGGAATATATTCTCAACCATTGAGACCACAGCGTTGATATCAAAAGGCTTATTTATTTTGGTCTCAGTAAATGTTGAAAATCCAATCCTGTCAGTTGCCCTTCCAATAACTATTATTGGGATATGCATAGTTCGTGGGTTGGACCTTACAATCTGAATAAATTTCTTATAATGAATCAGGGGCAATCCAGCGTCGTAAAACACCAGGTCTGGCAGGTGTGTAATAACGACCTCAATTGAATTTGAACCATCATATGTATAGACAACCCCATATCCCTTCTTTTTGAGGGGTTCACCAAGCGTTGTTGCCGACTCTTTATCTCTATCGGCAATGAGTATCAGTCTTGGAGGCTTATCCTTCAATTTGATACCTCCTTCAGTTGGACGCCAGTCATATTCACAAATCTGGTTATCAATTCAAATATGAGATACTCATCTGAGGTGGAGAGTCCATAATATCTATCATACTCATTCTTAAACATCATTCCATAAGCACCGGCAGCCGATAATAAAAATAGTGCGGAATATCTCTGCCACAGATCATCACCGGCTTCAACAAGGTTTATATTTTTAAACTTAAAACCATCTCTGTCCAGACTACTCACCATAAAGATCCTTGCATTGGGATTATTGTAACCCACGAGTCCCGACAGCAGGCTTGAGGCGGCAGAGGGGGATTTCCCAATAAATAATAGCCAGAGCCCTTCATTTGATATCGCCCTGATAAGCGACGAGACCTCCCCTATTAGATAGTCAAGCTCTTTGTGATTTAAAAAAAGATGAGAATTCTGCTCAGATGTCTGCTCTATAGAAAGGAAAGGCATTGATACCTTCTCTTTGTACTCACCAAAGAAATTTACATAATCCTCATAAGAACCTATAAGATAATCAAGAATCTGATAAAAGCCCATATCTTCAAGATGATGTTTACGATATATTGATTCCCTGATTGATTTAATCTTTGAAGAACAGGTATATATCAGGCTATCATAGTCACTCCCATCAGACGGGAATGAGGCTGCACCCATTGAGACAGAGAGTGGAACATATTTATCCAGAAAATTTACAAACTGTTCTGATCTGAAATTATTTAGAGACCTGCTGATATATGAGAGTGCCCCCATATAATCTGTGTCTGGCATAACAAGTAAGAATTCGCTCTCTGAGACCCTTGCAATGACATCAGATGACCTGAGACCCTGAGAGATATTATTCACAAGCCATTTGGAGAGATTATCATACATATCTCTGTTCATATTCAGCCTAAAATATTCAGCATTATCAATCACTATTTCAACTACAGAAAATGGTCTTTTGTATCTCCTCGCCCTATATATCTCCTTCCCTGCATAGTCAATAAAATATGCCATAGAATACAGATGGGAATCCCGCTCCCTCAAGAGAGAATATGAGGCAAATTCAAAATATCTACAATTCCTGATTGCGATGGCAGCAAATTCGGCAATAAGGGTGGCAATCCTTATATCATTTTCTAAAAATTCACCTGAAATCTTCTCAACGAGTTTTACCACCCCATACAACTCTTTGTAATAGACGAGGGGGAGAATGAGATTTCTTCTCTTATCAATCTTCTCACCAATAACCGCGCCCTCCCCATTTGACAGCTCCGAATCCTCAATATATTTGCTACTCATAAAATGCTGACCGAGTGGGTGCTCATTGAGATTGAAGGTAAATGGATATGATTCTGTATTCACAAGCCCCCTGTATGATTCTATCCTGAGAATATTCTTATCTTTCTTATCCGGAACCCAGATAATCGCCCCCTGCACCTTTAATACCGATACCAATGTCTCAATAATGGCATCATACAACTTATCAAGTTCGATAAAAGTCAGAAGTCTGATTATCTTATCGTAGATATGTTGAAGATTGTAACTGCCACCATCCATCAGAAGACGACCCTTCTCCTCCACATCCCTTCTTCTCTTAAAGACCTTATTTAATACATCCATCAGTTCTTCATCAGATACCGGCTTTACAAGATATTCATCAATACCATTCTTGAGAAGGTTCAATGCAAGTCGCGCCTCATTTTTTTGAGTCAGGACTATCAATGCAATCTCTGGATTCTTCTCGTGAATTTCAAGTGAGAGAGTGGAGCCATCATAATCTGGCAGAATCACATCCACAATGGCAAGGTCAATCTTATTCTGGTAGATCTTCTCCCTTGCCTCCTGCGCACTTTTCGCCTCAACAACAAAATACCCTGCCTTTCTCAAAAGGTCTGCGGTCTTTCTTCTAAAGAGCTCATCGTCATCACATAAAAGTATATTTTCAAAACGTTCAATCATCAAAATTCAATCCTGAAAACCCGCCTTGCCTCTCCATTCATCAACACAATATCTCGCTCTGTATCATACTTGATATTTAAAATGCCTCCGGGCAATCTAATCTTTAAAAAGGCATTTGCCTTCAAAAGCCCCATCTTTACACCTGCTACAGCAACCGCGCACGAGCCCGAGCCACAGGCGAGAGTAATACCTACACCCCTCTCCCAGACAAACACATCTGCCTCCTGCTTACTCTTTATTCTCACAAGTTCAACATTGGTATACCGTGGAAATAATCTATGCCTTTCAATGTATGGGCCCCATTCAAGTATATCTTCTCCTTGATATCTTCCAAATGAGACAAAGTGAGGATTTCCCATTGATACAGCCATCCCCGCAATAACACCATGCCCTTTTTTAATCTTTAACAGGTTGCTTGAAGAACGAACAGGGATCTTTTCAGGTAAGAGTATGGGAGAGCCCATATTCACAGTGACGGATCTTACCTCGCCATTTTTAATAATGTAGTTACAGACCTGAATCCCACTTTTGGTCTCAACTCTTACCTCATTACCTTTATTCCCCCTTTTATATAAATCTATATAATGCTTTACTGCACACCTGATTCCGTTCCCGCACATCTCTGCTACAGACCCATCCGAATTATAAATGTGCATATAAAAATCTGCCTTATCAGATGGCAACAATGTCAATACCCCGTCTGCACCAACACCGAAATGCCTATCACAGATAAATCTGGCATCTTCCGGGCTTATAAGTCTTTTACTCTTTATTGCGTCAAATAAGACAAAATCATTTCCAAGCCCATGGTATTTGAATGCCTTACCGTATTTATCCATAAAATTATTCCCACTTCCCTTTCTTCTTATGCCCCTCTATCTCCTTTTCTATCTCGTCAAGGTACCCCTCTGAGTCCTTAACTATGTCATTATAGAGTGCACGACAGCCATCATCATTTGCATCTTCAAGGGCACGGACTGCCTGAATCTTCAGGGCACAAATCAGATTTTTCAGGAGTAGAAGATTATCATTAAACCTATTTATCATCCGCTCCTCCTCAATGAATCAGACTTAACATCCCTTCAAATAGAAAACATCAGGAGATTAATTATTAAATTTCTCCTTTATTTGAACCTCTTCATTGGGTTTAACAGTTACCTTATGGACGGCCTCTCTCCCATCGCTTCTCCTTAAAACCACAGTATGAGTCCCAGCCTTTACTTCATGCCTCTTCGCAGCAGGGGTAGAGGTACCAAGCTCTTTGCCATCAATGAATAAATATGCCCAGGGATATGAAGAGATTATTATATATCCCACACCTGAAGAGGATGCCACCTTCTCTTCCTTCTTTGCCGCCTTTATCTCCCCCTTTTGAACTCCTGCTGTCTCTCTCTTCTCGGGAGATGACTCCAGTCTCTTCAGATCTTCATCTATGGTGATGTCCTCTTCTTTGTCAAGAGAGATGGTCTTCTTAAAGGTCTCATAAGATGCCTTTGCTATCTCTATATCAAACTTCTCACCAACTTTTCCCTCATAGGAATATGGTGTCAGACCTACCTTCTTTTTATTAATAAACACTGTTGCACCTTTGGGATTGCTATTGATAAGGACCTTCACAATGGGCTGCTTTAATTCATATCTCAACTTCTTTGTCTCATTCTCATTAACAGTGAAGGTCTCTTCAATGCTCTTAAAACCAGACCTTTCAATTATTAGTTTATGGTCTACAACTGCAAGTACCTTTGCATTCATCGGGGTAACACCCGACTTTATCTGACCATCAATGGTGACAGTAGCACCTGGGGGGATCGTCTCAATCTCAACCGTTCCATATACCTCTTTTTCGGGCTTGAGAATATAATTGTTTGAAAACTTCTCCTGATTCTTCAGATTGATTACCTCTTTGAGGGTAATAAACCCCTTCCTCTTTATCTCAATGGTATGTTGCCCTGATGTTATCTTTGGATTTTTATAGGGAGAGCTGGAACCTACCTTAATACCATCAATAAATATCTCTGAATCTGGAGGTGTAAATAATAGTTCAATACTCGCCTCTCCGACCTCTTCTGTTACAGCAGATAGCTTAATTATGACTATAAGCAATACCAGCACCACAACTACACCGGCTGAAAGTAATAATAATCTTGTGTTACCCTTCTTCTTAAATTCTGCTGTCTGGGGTTTCTTGATCTCTGCCGTCACACTGGGCTTTGCCTGAACGGGCTGCACCTTTGATGGCGGCTTCACAACTGGCTTGGTCCTCTCTTCAGTGGCAAGTTCAATCGGCTCATCTTCTGCACCCTTAAGACCTATTTCACTCCCAATGGGAGGGAGACCCGAGGTGATTTTCTGTTCTCCTCCAAATACTACTGTCTTTACATTGTCAAGTGCATCGGGGAGTGGTGGCGGAACTGACTGAGACGGTCTTGATGGAGGGCCCTTCTGTGCTACTGGCTGAACAGTAGGAGGGAGGGATGAGGCGCTCTTTTTAGATTCATCCTGAGCATTGTCCCTTGCAATATCATCTGCAAAGAGGGTCTTCATAAAGTTACCAAGGTCTTTTCTGGTAAAGAGAATCCCCTGAGATATCATAAACCTCTGTATGTCTTCAGCCATCTCAGAGGCAAACTGATATCTATCATCCGCGTCCTTTGCCAGAGCCTTTAAGATAATCTTCTCAAGTGATTCAGGTATATTCCTGTTGTATGCCGTTGGGGGCATAATCTCAACATTCCTGACCTTCTCCAGAGTGGAAAAATCACTCTCTCCCACAAAGAGCCTCTCCCCGGTCAATATTTCGTAAAAAATTATACCCAAAGAGAAGATATCAGAACGTCTATCCAGGGGGAGTCCCCTCACCTGTTCGGGAGACATATAACCAAACTTACCTTTGAGTATTCCCGCCTGAGTCTTACTCGCCTTATTTGCCGCCTTTGCAATTCCAAAGTCAATTACCTTTACATCCCCCTCGTAAGCAACCAGAATATTCTGAGGGCTAACATCTCTATGAACAATATTCAGATCCCTCCCCATAGAGTCCTTCTTACGATGGGCATAATCAAGCCCTTCGCAAACCTGTGTAATTATATAACAGGCTACTGGAATGGGCATTATCTCTCCCCTCTTACGCAACCTCTCAAAGATTGCCCTCAGGTCTTTGCCATAGACATACTCAAGGGCAATAAAATAGGTATCCTCAATCTTTCCGAGGTCAAATATCTGCGCTATATTTGCGTGATTGAGCTGGACAGCAATCTTTGCCTCGTCAATAAACATTGTGATAAATTCTTCGTCCTCTGCAATATTGGGAAGAATCCTCTTTATCGCTACCAATTTTTCAAACCCCTCAACGCCGTATGCCTTGGCCTTAAAGACCTCTGCCATACCGCCAACATTTATTCTATCAAGCAAATAATATTTTCCATATGGAATTGGTTTTCTCACATCAACCTCTAATAGCAAAAATAAATCCAGATATTAATATTGCATATATACAATAATGTCAATATTTTTGAATTAAAAACTGGCAGTATTCAAAAATTGTTCATAATTCCATCATATAAATTTTAAGTGAAAGGCTTGCATTGCTGTCCAAAACCCTCTAAA
Organism: Myxococcota bacterium; assembly: GCA_049969675.1. Taxonomy (GTDB): domain Bacteria; phylum Myxococcota; class SpSt-1050; order SpSt-1050; family SpSt-1050; genus SpSt-1050. The sequence goes on from JBMFOP010000021.1 coordinate 25,306, forward strand.
TTAATAAGTTAACTATTTGAAAATTAGGATTCTGCAATTGGCAAAATAATATCGCTACAAATTGCCCTCAACAACTTAATCTCTTTGCCCCCTTATCTGCCCTCGTCTCTTATCGTCTTATCTTAAAAAATATTTGTAGAATTTGTCTATAACCACTGCGACACACATTCATAGAAATTCAATATATTTGAGGATTCTATTAAAATTTACTTTGGGCAGATGTGTATCGTTTCCAAATATAATTTCAATCAGGATGACTGGACTATTTCTAATTCTTGATTCTCTTTTGGGCGCTCCGATACATATCGTAGAGCCTTGAGACAGATAATTTCATAAGTGAATTTTTATAATCCTCATCTATCTTCTTGCTCCCCGCCCTCTTTACTTTGAGGATGATATCCACCATCTTATCTTTGCCCATCTCACTTACTTTTTTTGCATTATTATATAGTTTCATAAGTTTCTGATTTGTCTGTGATTTGAGCCTCTTCTCAATATCATCTGGAAGTTTTTCATTCAGGGACTTCAATAGAGAGAGAATCTCAGATACAAGTTTCTCCTTTGAGCCGAATTCCTTCTTTACTCTTGCAAGCGGTGATAATTTCATATTCATCCTCCATAAAAATCAGAGAATCGGCTTACTAACATAAATCTGTTATAAATGCAAATCTTTTTTATTATACCCTCACCTGTCCAAAATAAATTTTTTTGATATGGGGGCCTCAGTAGAATGAAATTATTTTATCAAACAAAACACTGAAATAAGGCTCCCTATTAATAACCCTATTAAAAGGATTGAGTCTATTTGTATTGTAGTGGGAACATTTGAGTTTATGTCTTTGTCCTTACAATATCATTCCTTACATAAACTGGCTCAATATCAGAGGCATTTTTTAACATATTTGGGGAATTATACAACTTTAATGATAGCTCTGCGCAATCAGATGAAAGGTCTTTATCTATCTGAATATGGTTCATACTCCGTGGAATAAAATCTTTTACCTCAATATCTCTATAGACTATCAGGAGATCTTCTTCTTTGATAAAGTTTGACAATTCATTGAATGGAATTATTCTTATGGGCATCTTCTCATTAAGTTCATTATCATATAAAGCGATAAAAAGTTCATCTCTTCGCGCATTACCTGTTATGAGAATATTTTTAGCCTCTCTGACCTTTCTGGATGCATAAGCCATTACCTTAAATGTCTCAATCCCAAGAAGTGGTTTATTGAGCACCATTGCAAATGCCTTTAAGACTGAAAGGGAAACCCTGAGCCCGGTAAATGAACCTGGTCCCAGAACTGTTGTGAGGATATCAATATCAGAGAGCCTGATACCAGATTCAAATAAAGAACTTTCAAGGTGAGAATAGATGGATTCAGCCACTCTGTTGGTATTTTCAATTATTCTACGATACAATTTGCCCTGTTCGTTATCCAGTATTGTTATCCCGCCCGTCTCGGAAGATGTATCAATGGATAGGACTCTCATTTAAAAATCCTTGAAAACATAGAGAGGATGTCGTCGCTATATCGTATGATATCGTTGAAAAGAACAAGCACTGTAAGTGTAAGAATTAAAATTATGCCTATAAAATTAACCACAATCCTTGCCTTCATCGGGATTGGGCGGCGGGATATCATCTCAACAAGACTCATAACTATATGACCACCATCCAGAACCGGGAGAGGTAGAAGATTTATTATTCCGAGATTTATACTCAAAAGTGCCATAATGTGAAGGAAATAAGATATACCCTGTTTTGCGGCCTTACCGGCTATACCAAATATCATAATCGGACCACCGACTGTCTTAAAGGATATCTGTCCTGAAAAGAGTTGATACACACCGAAGAGAGTCGTCTGTATAACATCAACTGTGTCATATATAGAATCATATATTGCAGTAATCGGAGAAAAGCCCTTTTTTACTATTTCGCCATCGGTAAAATATGAGTTGTTTGATGCACCAAAGCGGAAGTAGTTGTACTCCTGCTTGAACTCATCTTTCTTTACCTGTCTCTCCAATTTTAATTTAATCTTGATAATCTCACCCCCCCTTAAGACATCAAATTCATGTTCTCTATCTGGCTCTTTTGCAAAATATGATTCAAGTTCTGCAAAATAAATAAGTCTGGAGCCGTTGATTGAGAGAAGCCTGTCTCCAATCCTGATCCCCGCCTTCTCTGCTGGGGAATCTTTTTCAACTTTGTATATATAAAGTTCAGACTGGTCAATACCAAGATTCTCCACTGAATCTGCCACAAACTTAATCTTGATATTCTTCTTATCTTCACCCCTTATTATCTCAGCCTCTACCTCTCTACCGATTTTCTCTTCCAATACTTTTTTTAACTTATAAAATGACTCTGTCTCTATACCATCAATCTTCCTTATCTGGTCCCATGACCTGAATCCATATTTATAGGCGGCTGAATTCTCATCGGAAATATAGATTGTTGAAGATGGCATATATGGACTTACACCTATTCTTCCCAGAATCTTTGAAAAGCCATAGCGGGAGACCTCTTTCTCCGCCGCAATACTAACAGTGAGTGGTATTATCTTCCCATCTCTCTCCACCTTTATTTCCACTGTCCTGCCCGGTCTGGTGGAGATCTCCCGTAAGAGTTCTCTCCAGTAGTTGATCCTCTTCCCATCTACCTCAACTATCCTGTCGTAATGTTTCATCCCTGCCATCTCCGCAGGTCTCCCCTCCATTACCATCCCGATACGATTGGATATCTCCTGAGAGGGGAAGGCATATACAAGAAAATAAATCAAAAACGGAAATAAGAGATTCATAAGCGGGCCGGCAAGCACAATCAGGAGCCTTCTAAACGGACTCTGATATAAAAATGAACGTTTGATCTCCTCCTGAGGGAGATCCTCTTCCTCTGGATTTTCCCCGAGCATCTTCACATATCCACCGAGAGGAATCCATGCCACCTGATAGATGGTCTCACCATATTTAAAAGAGAATATAGGGGCACCAAAGCCCAAAGAGAATTTTAAGACCTTCACATTTAAGAGTTTTGCAACAATGAAGTGTCCAAATTCGTGAACAAATATCAATACCCCTATTAAAATTATAAAAAAAATAAAACCCATTATAACCTCTTGTTTATATAACCTCTTAAAAATCTCTTTATATCCATATCAAAATTGAGGACATCCACAACCGTTTTGATGCTGAATGGTTTTATATGTTTCAGAGAATATTCAATTATATTGATGATATCTCCAAATCTGATAATCCCACTTAAAAAAGACTCAACGGCTATCTCATCCGCGGCATTGAAGACTATCCCTCTGTCCGGGTCCTCTTCAATAATCTCCCTTGATATCTCAACAGGTCTGTCAAATGGTTTACGTAACTTTTCAAAGGTAATATCACCCATCTCACTTAGTAATGCCGAACTCAGAATATTCTCAAGCCTTTCTGGATAAGAGAGCGCATATCCTATCGGGATTCTCATATCTGTCGGTCCAATATGTGCCAGATAAGAGCCATCTCTCATCTGAATCAGAGAGTGCACAATTGCCTGTGGATGTACAACCACCCTTATATCCTCTGAATTAAAGCCGAATAAGAAGTGTGCCTCTATCATTTCAAAGGCTTTATTAACCATCGTGGCTGAGTCAATAGAAACCTTCTTCCCCATCTTCCACCTTGGATGTCTGAGCACATCCTCTACTCTGGCATTCCTCATCTCTCTCTTACTCTTACCTCTAAAAGGACCACCGGTCGCTGTCAGAATAAGTTTTGAGATGGCATCTCTCCTCTCCTTTGAGAGAAGTTGAAATATGGCTGAGTGCTCTGAATCAACTGGTAAAATCTCTCCCTTCCTTTTCTTCAATACATCCATTACAAATCTGCCACCTGCCACCAGAGATTCTTTATTTGCGAGAGCCACTCTTATTCCAGAATCTATGGAATTTATGACACTTTCTAATCCCTTTATACCAGTTAATGCAATCAATATTATATCTATCTTCCTGTCTGTTGAGACCTCTTTCAGACCTTCATCTCCAATCAGGATCTTGACCCGAGATCCATTAAGAAGCCTTTTTAATTCAGATGCCTTCTCCTCCTGCATCAGGACTACTTTTTCAGGATGAAATCTCTTTATCTGCTGATGTAACAGACTTATATTGCTATTTGCAGAAAGGGCATAGACAGAGAACCTGTCCAGATTCTTTTCAATAACAGATAGAGCCTGTGTCCCGATTGAACCTGTTGAACCAAGTATTGCTACATTTTTCATAATATAAACCTGAGAAGAAGATACATCACAGGTGCAGAGAAGATTATGGCATCAACCCTGTCCAGCATCCCTCCATGCCCGGGTATCAAATCACCAGAATCCTTAACTCCTCTATCCCTCTTGAACATCGATTCAAAGAGGTCACCTGCCTGCCCAATCAGATTCACCAGCACACCGACAAGCAATACGAAGTCAATAGAAGGACTCTTCTTAAAAAAAAGTGCGATAATATATACACCAATTATGCCACCCACAACCCCACCGATAGAACCCTCAATGGTCTTCCTGGGGGATATCATCTCGTAGAGTTTGTGTCTCCCTATTGATTTGCCGATAAAATAAGCAAATGTATCGGATAGCCATATAACTGCAAGGAAGGTAAATAGATAATAAAATCCGTTCTCTCTATCATAATTACGAATCAGAGGAATAAAAGATGGAAAGAGCCCTATATACATCATCCCTGCAAATAAGTACCCGAGCTTTGCTGATGCACCCTTGATATCTTTAATTGAGAATAATGTATATAGTGCTGCTGCCATCAATATCAAAGTAATCAGGAATAATGCATTTTCATTCGGATGACAGAGAACTCCATATACAACAAGTGTAAAAATTATTGCGAGTATAAAGTCAAATCTTTCAAATCCAAGCATCTTATAATATTCAATGGCACAAAGTAGCACCACAACTCCCACAAGGAGTTCAAGATAGATTGCACCCTTATATACCAAAAAAATAACTGGAGGTAGTAATATCAGGGCTGAAATCAACCTTTTTATAAAATTTCCCATAACTCCAAATTAAACAAGAGAGATTGCCCTTCCAAATCTCCTCTGTCTATTCTGAAATTCAATTATTGCCTCTTTTAGGTCCAGTGGAGTAAAGTCGGGCCACTTCTTTTCAACAAATATAAATTCAGTATAAGATATCTGATACAACAGGAAGTTTGATACCCTCTTCTCCCCCCCGGTCCTGATGAGTATATCCGGGTCTGGCATATCAGCAGTAAAGAGATAATCCTTGAATCTCTCCTCTGTTATATCATCTGGCACAATCTTCTTCTCAGAATAGTCCCTTATTATTGATTTTACTGCATTAACAATCTCGTCTCTTGAACCATAACTGAGGGCTAAAGTGAGCACCATAGAGGTATTTTTAGATGACTCCTCCATCACAGAGTTGAGCCTCTCTCTTACAAAATCTGGCAGGTCCATTAAATTGCCAATCGCATTTAACCTAATATCATTTTTCATTATTTTTTCTCGTTTGTCCCGTAAAAAATCCGCAAGCAGGTTCATCAAAAACGAGACCTCTTCAGGGTCTCTCTGCCAGTTTTCAGTTGAGAAGGCATAAAGGGTGAGATATTTAATCCCTATCTCCCGTGCATAAGTTGTAATACTATCTACAACCTCTCCACCCTTTTTATGCCCTTCAATCCGCTTCAGTCCCCTCTCATTTGCCCACCTGCCATTCCCATCCATTATTATTGCGATATGGGCAGGGAGTCTCTTGGGGTCTATTCCGATGTTCTTTTCAGAAGACATCAATCCTTAAATCTCTAAAAGTTCCTTCTCTTTGGCTGCAACAATCTCATCTATTCTGGTTATGGCTGCATCTGTCTCCTTCTGAATCTTCTCAATAGATCTCTTGGAGTCATCTTCAGTTATCTTTGAGGACTTCTCCATACTCTTTATCTTATCATTGCTCTCTCTTCTAAAGTTGCGGATCTCAACCTTGCACTCCTCTGCCATCTTCCTTACCTGTTTGATAAGGTCCTTTCTCTTCTCCTCTGTAAGAGGTGGAAAAGGAACCCTTATTACATCGCCCTGTGTTGATGGCGTAACCCCAATATCAGAGGCAAGAATAGCCTTTTCTACAGCCGAGACGGCGTTTCTATCCCAGACCTTGAGCATAATAAGATTCGGTTCAGGGATACTGACTGTTGCAACCTGATTTATTGGCACCTGATTCCCGTAGTAATCTACCTTGACACCATCCAGAATTTGAACATTTGCCCTGCCGGTTCTGAGTCGGGCGACATTCTTTGCATAAACATCTATAGCACGATTTACCTTGCCCTTAAATTCATTAAAAATACTATCAATACTTTCCATTGACAAAACACTCCTTGAAAAGGTTTATGCCTCTTTCTTCAAACTTCCAACAATCGTCCCAATATCTTCACCCTTAATTACCTTAACAATATTTCCTTTAACTAACAAGTTAAAAACGACAATGGGAAGATTATTGTCCATACAGAGTGAGACTGCTGTGGAATCCATAACCTTAAGACCCTTTTTCAGCACATCCAGATAGGTAAGTCTCTTAAATCTCTCAGCCGCTTTATTAATTTCAGGATCCGAATCATATATCCCATCTACCTTGGTTGCCTTAAAAATGGCATCAGCCTTTACCTCTATAGCCCTCAGGGCAGCTGCTGTATCTGTTGTAAAATAGGGATTCCCTGTACCCGCGGCAAATATCACCACCCTTCCCTTTTCCAGATGACTGATAGCCCTCTTCCTGATATACGGTTCACAGAGCTGATTTATATCAATTGCAGATTGAACTCTTGTTTGCACTCCCATCTTCTCAAATGCACTTGAGAGTGCGAGCGCATTCATAACTGTTGCAAGCATACCTATCTGGTCGGCGGTGACCCTCTCAATCAGTGAAGATGTACCAGCCCTGACACCTCTAAAGAAGTTGCCACCACCCACAACGAGGGCGAGTTGAACACCCATCCCAACTACTTCTTTCAATTCTGTTACGACAGACCCAAGCGTCTTCTCATCTATCCCAGACTTTGTCCCACCAGAGAGTGCCTCGCCAGAGAGTTTAATTAAGACCCTTTTATAAACCGAGTTGCTCATTTTGAGGTTTCACCAAGCTGAAATCTTGCAAATCTTCTCACAACAATATTCTCACCAAGCTTTGCAATCAATTCCTTTAAGAGGTCACCTATCTTCTTCTTATCATCTCTGATATATGGCTGGTCAAGTAGACAGACCTCCTCATAGAACTTCTCAATCTTACCAGCGACTATCTTTTCAATAACCTGAGCCGGCTTCTTCTGATCCTCAAGCTGCTTTGTATATATCTCTTTCTCCTTTGCAATCACCTCCTCCGGCACCTCTTCCCTGCTTACATATCTTGGGTTTGCTGCCGCAATCTGCATTGCTACCTCATGCATAAATTTCTGGAAGTCCTCTGTCTTAGCCACAAAATCCGTCTCACAATTTACTTCAAGGAGCACTCCAATCTTTCCATTCATATGAATATATGAACCTATCGCGCCCTGTGATGCAACCTTTGCACTCCTCTTCTGAGCAGTAGCAAGCCCCTTCTCTCTCAATAGCTCAATAGCCTTATTGATATCACCGTTTGCCTTCTCAAGTGCGTTCTTGCAATCCAGCATACCAGCACCTGTCTTCTCTCTCAATTCCTTCACTAAATCCATACTAATAGCCATAACAAACCTCCTGATTACAGAGTTATTTAATTCTGTCCATTATTCTCTTCACCTGTCTGTAACTCTCTCTCCTTTAGAATTGCCTCTGCCTCCTTCTGCGCCTCCTCCTCTATACTCTCTTCCTCTTCAATCTCCTTTGCAACATGCTGAGGTATCGCTGTCCTCTTTCTCTTCTTAATTACCTCAACATCAAAGCCGGGCTTTCTACCTCTCTCATGACGCTCCTCTTCCTTCTTATCTTTCTCTTTCGCCCTCGCCTCCTTCACTACCTCTTCATATTTTTTAAGTCCTTCAAGACAGGCATCGGCGATCTTTGAAGCAAAGAGCTGGATAGATTTTATTCCATCGTCATTGCCCGGAATCAAAAAATCAATTCCATCCGGATCACAGTTTGTATCGGCAAGTACAACAATCGGGATACCAAGTTTAATAGCCTCATTCTTTGCGATATACTCTTTTGTTGCATCCACCAGAAAGAGGGCACCGGGGAGCTTTGACATCTCTTTTATTCCACCGAGGGAGTTTAAGAGCCTCGCCTTCTCCTTCAACAGATTGCTCACCTCCTTCTTTGGTAATTTTGAAAAGGTCCCGTCTGTCTCCATCTTCTCAATGTTCTTCAGCCTATCAATAGACTTTCTGATGGTGGTGAAATTTGTAAGAGTGCCTCCCAGCCATCTCTCTGTTACATAAAACATATTTGCCCTGATGGCTTCGTTCTTAATCACATCAGCCGCCTGTCTCTTCGTCCCAACAAAGAGCACCTTGTGACCATTTCCTACGGTCTCAACTATAAAATTGTATGCTGTATCAAAAAGTGCCTGCGTCTTCTGAAGGTCAAGTATATGAATACCATTCCTCTCTCCGAAGATATAAGGTCTCATTTTGGGATTCCATCGTCTGGTCTGGTGGCCAAAGTGAACACCAGCCTCCAGCATCTCTTTTAGTGAAATTACCGGCATCTTTTTACCTCCTGAAAAATGGTTTAAGCCTCCAGCTCCGTCATCAGATGCGGGACCAGAAAGGAACCACCGCACCCTCGGGGGCTGTGTGAAATTGAACCGCCTTTAACACAATAATTATAAATCTTCAAGCAAAAAAATCCTACCCACTATTTACAGGTTCTGCCAAACAACTAATAGATATGATTCTTTGGCTCTCCTACCATTAAGTATATACCAGATTCTTCTAAAGCCACAAATCTCAAATTCACAAATAACTCTAAACATCACTGCTGTCCAAAATAATCTTCTTTGAGAATTTAACTATTTGTAAAATAAGGGTTTTGGACGGATAAATTTGCCTCGTAAAATTCATGCTTTGAAATCTCAAGAATTTGTCCAAAAATACTGCTATACTT
>JBMFOP010000022.1:0-34024 GCA_049969675.1 Myxococcota bacterium
TTCATTACAACTGCAACGATAGAGTGTGTAAGAGATAAGTGTGATAATAACTATGAACTAAATCTATTCAGGTGGTATAGGGATAATTGGCTTGCAAATCAGATTGGAGGTAAGGAGATTATAAAGAGGTATTATGAGATTGCCCCAGAGATAGTTAAAGAGATAAATAAAGATAGGGATAGCAGTAAGATATATACCGAGATCTGGGATAAATATCTATCAGTATGCAAAAATAAGATAGAGTGCAAAGAGTATGAAGAGGCAAAGAGGATATATATTGAGATGGTAGAAAATTTGGCGGATAGATATATTTACAGAAGGGGTTAGCATTATGATTATCAATAAAAGGGATGACCTGAAAAGAATACTTGGCGAATTTATTAAGTCCGGGATAAGGGGTGTATATCTATATACAGAGGAGGTTCAGAGTATAAAGAGACTGATAAATGAGTCCTTAGAAGAGCTAAATTCACCATTTATATTATTTGAATATGATATAAGCAGAGGTCTTACATCCAGCAATTTCAGACAGATTAATATCTTCAGGTCAAATGAGGAGAACAGAAATAAGACATTGGATATTAAATTTGTATTTGATTATATAATAAAGAACTTCTCACGGGAGCATTATAATGTTGTCCTGTTTGAAGGTGTAAATAAGAGGATTGAGATGGATGAAGAGTTTGCCTATGCATTATATAATGGCATTTCAGAATATACAAATAAGGGAGGATATTTTTATATTCTATCTTCAAATACCATAGTTCCCAATGCCATTAGCAAGAAGGTATTCTATATAGATGTCCCACTCTTTTCAAGAGATGAGATAAACAGATTACTTACCGATAGGATATTTAGAGATAAAGTGAAGGTTCATAGTGAGGAGATAAAGGAGAGGGTAATAAATGCCCTGCACGGACTAACCGAAGAAGAGGTAAGGAATATAATTAATCTACTGGTATCAGATGGTGATTTAGATGAAGAAGATATAAAGACCATAGGATACTTAAAAAGGCAGATGATAAAGAAGGGCGGACTGCTTGAATTTGTTATATCAGAGGATAAGATGGAGAATGTCGGTGGGTTTGATGTCTTAAAGGAATGGATATCCAGAAAGAAGATTATTATAGATAGACTTGAAGAGGCAAAGAGGTTCGGAGTGGATATACCAAAGGGGATACTCCTGGTCGGGATGCCGGGCTGCGGTAAATCACTGGCTGCAAAGGCAATAGCGAATATATTGGGTATCCCGCTTCTAAGACTTGATATGGGTCTTATCCTGGGTCCTTATGTAGGGCAGTCCGAGGAGAATATCAGAAAGGCTATATTACAATCTGAATCAATAGCCCCCTGTGTTTTATGGATTGATGAGATAGAGAAGGCACTTACAGGTATTGGTGGAAGTGGGGGTAGTGCAGAGGTAACTACCAGAATATTTGGAACTCTTCTTACCTGGATGCAGGAGAAGAAGAAGATGGTCTTTGTAATAGCCACCTCAAATGATATATCAAAGTTTCCACCAGAATTTCTCAGAAAAGGTAGATTTGATGAGATATTCTTTGTAGATTTCCCAAACAAGGAGGAGAAGGTTGAGATCCTGAAGATACACCTGAGAAAGAGGGGAAAGGAATACTGGTCTGATATGTTAGACTTAAATGGTATTGCGGAGAGGTGCAAAGATTACTCCGGTGCAGAGCTTGAATCTATTATATCTTCTATAGTAGAGGATGCATTTGTGAACGAAAAAACTGAACCTGACAGAGATTTTGTTGAGAAGAAATTAAAGGAATTTGTTCCATTGAGTGAGAGTATGAAAGATAAAATAAAAGAGTTAAAGGAGATGTGTAAAAAGTATAGATTTATTAGTGTAAGCAACAAGGAGGAAAAAGATGGAAAAAGAGAAAAGTAGTATCAAAGAAGTGTTTATAGGGGATGGGATGGAGAAGGAGACAGTAAATTTTATCAATGAGATGATTGAGGATTATCAAAAGAATGCAGAGAATACTCAAAAGAGTCCAGAGGAGTGGTTGCAAGATGCACTAAAAAGACATTTCCCTGATCTGAAAGAAGAGGAGGTGGAAAAGATAAAGAATGAGATTATCAATGGGATAAGGGATTACAGAAAGGCAAAGGAGGAGAAGACCACTATCAGGGAGGTGCTTATGAAGGCGCGGAAGTTTAATAATGATGTCTATCAGAAGATAATTGGTAAGATTAAGGAGGTTCTGGAGACGATAGGTATAAAACAGACAGATGTTCTGGATAAGAGAGAAGGAGGGGAGACAAAATGAATAAGATAAGAAATAAAGATGTACTGGATATAGTCTATGCCGCTGGATTATACAAAGCCAATCAGGCTGGTGTTTATGGAAATCAAAATACCTCACCTTATGAAGTAGGGGTGATGGGAGGTACATCAACTGATATTAATGAGGCAGAAGCCCTCAGGAATGAGGGTAAGATTGGTGATGAAGAATATACTGCCAATGTTGTGAATGCCATCTCTGCGGCTTCTTCAATACTTATAAATAATGCCATTCAAAGGGGCCTTGATATTGTAGAAACCTTTGTTAATAACCATATACCAGTACTCGCCCCGGTTGTTCCAGTTGTCAGAAGTGTTGCTGTTATACTCGCTAATAAAGTCGTTGAAGCTGGCAGGAAGGTCTTTAACTGGTTAAAGGAAAAAATATTTGGATGATTTATTATGCAGACAAATATCTCAAAAGTTATGAGAGTCTGTGCCACCTGTGAATACTGGGCATCAAATAGAGATACAGACTATATGAAGATGAATGTTGTAATTGATATGCTGGCCTCTAATGGTGTATGTATGAGAGCGGGTTCTCCCTTTTTCAGGGTGAGGACAACCCCCAATACCAGTTGTATGAACTGGCAGATGTGGCAGATTTTGAGATAGAATCTATTATTTCAGACTCTATTTTTATATAGGTTGTTTAAGCCTAATTCGGTATAGCCGAAACCAAATGTCTTAGAAAATCTTCTGCACATTTTGCATAGAAGTTACGATTAAAGAATCTAAAAAAGATTGGTTCTCCTTATCAGACCACCAGTTTTAAATGACAACCTTTCTATTAAGGATGTAATCCTTCATAAAATATTGGAATTGTAATTGGCACTTAGATGTAATTAAAGGGCAACTGGAGGCATGCAATTTACATTCATATAAAGCCTCCCCTAAAAAATTCAATATCTCTGAGGTTTCAATTTTGGACAGATGTGAAATCAAATGAAATTGTATCTGGCACTTTTTATCATTTTATAATATGAAAATTTTGTTGACACAGAATATGCAATATTGTATACAATAATGTATGAAGGCTTTCAAAAATAAGAATGTCAAATCAGAAAGTACAGAAAGTATTTATGAAAGATTAAAAGAGATGATTATATCCCGTGAACTTCTTCCCAATCAGAAGATCGTGGAGCTTGAGATTTCTAAGAGATTGAATGTCAGCAGGACGCCGCTCAGGGAGGCTTTAAGACGGCTTGAGGCGGAGGGGTATGTAAATTATTATAAGAATAGAGGTGCGGTGGTCTCTTATCTCAGTCCAGAGGAGATTGAGGAGAGATTTATCTACTTCTCTAATTTACTTGCCTTTGCATCTTCATTAAGTGTGGAATTTATTACAAAAAAACAGATAGATGAACTCAAGAACTTTGATGAAAAGATGTCCGGATGTTCAACTCAAGCAGACAGAATACAATGGGTAGCATACAATCAGAGCTTTCATATAACACTTCTGGCTGCCTGTCCCAATCATTATCTCTTGAGTCAATTGACAAAAGAGGGTGAAAGATTATGGAGATATTGGGCGAGTGCCTTTAATATGGTCTTTGACCTGAATGAATATCAGGATGAACATAAAGAGATTATAAATCTGGTACAGAATAAAGACAAAGAAGGGATTTATAGATTGGTCTATAGACATACATCAAAATTCGTAGATAGGATAAAACTTATTGCTGGTTCAATAATCACATAGTTAATAATATGTGGATAATTAGTGATTTACATATTTCTGATAGATTCTCTCTCATAAATAGAGCGGAGATTGAGAGGATTTTAGATTTCTTAAAAAATATGGATGCAGATGAGATTGTTTTTAATGGAGATATCTTTGACTTTGCCCGAGTCTATAATATTCCAGAAGGGAAGATTGTATCCAGAAGGGAGAGAAGGTATGGACTTGCCTCTTCTGAGCAGAATGCCTTGTTGAAGATGAGGATGATTATTGATTCAAATAAATATTTCTTTGATGCTATAGGTATACTTCTGAAAAAAGGATTTAAGATAACATTCTTATTGGGGAATCATGATTCAGAGCTCAGATATAATTCTGTCCAGAGGTTGATTGAAGAAGCAGCAGGTGATTCTCAAAAGAGATTGCATTTTGATAAAATTTATTTCAAAGATGGTATTTATATTGAACACGGGCATCAGTTTGACCCTGAAAACAGGTTGGTTTATGTTGATGGAGCACTACCTTCTGAAGAGTATTCTTTTGGATATGTTACCTCAAAATACTTTGGCAATATAATTGAAAGAGAGAAGGGGCTCCCACGAAATGACATCTCTGCTGGAGAATATTTTATCTGGGTCTTTAGGAATTTTGGATTAAGGGCTTTCTTCTTTATTTTCCGATATTTTATTTATGCATTTATAGTGCTGTCCAGAAGCGGGAAAAATTTTTTCCTCAGCAATGGAGAATATGAAGATGACCTCTATGCCACCCCTATTATGACTTCTATAAGACTGACATTAAAGAGGTTATATCTCATTCAGGTCTCTATATCTATACTCCTCCTCTTTATATTACTCTTGACTTTGATAATTAAGCCAAACCATCTTTATATTCCGGTGCTTGGATTTATACTTTGTATAATACCATTGTTTTCCATCAATAACAGGAATAAGATTGATAAGATTTTAAGTGATGCATCACAAAAGTTGAAGATTAATTATAATGCAGATAAAATTGTATTCGGTCATAATCACTATGCTGATATGAGAGAGTGGCGAGAATATCTCTCAAGTAAACCTATTCTGGATGACGGAAATATATATATTTTAAGGGTCAGTTGCGAGGGGTCATTGTATCAGAAGATTTAATGAAAGGAGCATTTTATGTTAGAGGTATCAAAAGAAGATTTCATCTCAAACCTTATAAATGAACTTCCCCCCGAATTTTTATCTCATCCCGATATAGATAAATTTATAACCGGGGCAACCAATCTCATAAAGGATAATCCAGCAGTGCTCTCGTGGATAATTCGTATATTTAATTCACTCAATAGTTACACGAGGAGACGTTTTGTTGAGACATTTGTCAAAAGTGTGATTATGGAATCAATGCCTCTCAGAAGAAAATTTATGGAAGAGAATGGGATTACTGCCCCCTTTACTGTGGTAATAAATCCTACCATGCGATGCAATCTTATGTGTACGGGTTGTTATTCATATAAGTATGCAAAGAGGGATATAGAATATATCTACATAAAGAGACTTTTATCTGAGGTCAAAAATTATGGAGTCAGATTTATAACCATATCAGGTGGTGAACCGCTTCTATATAAAGAATTGTTTGAGATGGTAGAGGAATTTTCAGATATGGTATTCCTGATGTACACAAACGGACTTTTAATAGATGAGGATATGGCTGGAAGAATTGCTAAGGCTGGAAATCTATTTCCTGCTATATCTGTTGAAGGTTTTGAGGATGAGACTGATGAACGGAGGGGTAAAGGGGTATTCAAATCTGTACTTAATGCAATGAATGCCCTGAAAAGTAAAGGGGTATTCTTTGGATTCTCTGTTACTCCCACCTCAAAAAATGCCGATATAATTGCTGATGACAGATTTATTGATTTTTATATTGAGAAAGGGGCGCTTTTTGGGTGGCTCTTTACATATATCCCGGTTGGCAGGAGCCCCGATGTCTCTCTTATGGCAACACCACAACAGAGAGAGAATTTGAGAAGAAAGACCCAGCAGTGGACATTCTCAAGACCCATCTTCCTCGGCGACTTTTTTAACGATGGAGTATGTACCGGTGGATGTCTATCAGCCTCCCGTTATTGTTATGTCACTGTTGAGGGAGATATGCAACCCTGTACATTTGTGCAGTTTGCAACGCACAATATAAAGAGTAGTTCATTCATTGAAATCTGGAAGAGCCCGCTCTTTGAAAATATCAGAAAGAGACAGCCTTATTCAAAGAATCTATTAAGGGTATGTAAGATTATTGATAATCCCCATATACTTGCCGAGGTTGTATCTGAAAGTGGTGCAAGGCCTACCTGCAACGGGGCTGATGATATATTAAAGAACGAAAAGACCCGTGAATTTTTAAAAAAATACTCCGAAGAGTGGGGAGAGATAGCTGATAGGGCATGGCTCTCCAATGATTATAAGGGTGGCTCAAATGTATATATCCCATTTGTCGGTAGAAGAGATGTATATAACTGGTTTGTTCAACTGAGAGATAAAATGTTCCAGAAGTAATACCTTTATTTTTTAGGTTGATTTAGGGTATTTATTTGATATTATAATATTCTCAGTGAGGTGGAAATTATGAGGAATAATATTGCTATAGCATTGTTGCTTATCTCTCTTTTAGGGTGTGTAAATGCTGAGATAAAGGAATCTGATGTAGAGAAGAAGTATTCTCTTACATTAATCCCCGAATCCAATGACCTTGTGCTGACAGCACTCCCCGGAGATAATATTAAGTTCAAATTGAAGGTTGAAGGACTCTCTCCTCTTAAAAATATGGTGTTTTATGCAGATTCAGATTTTATTGATATAAGCGGAATACAGAATAAGACCCCTCCTTATCAGGTTGAGATAACAAATTTTTTTATTGATAAAAATTCGCCTGAAAAGAGAATACTCTGCAAAGTTGTGGGTGAGACCATAGATGGTATGTTTGTAACTTCAAATACAGTTATAGTAAAAGTGATTGATATGAATGCCCCTCAGATAATAAAGTTTGCGAAGGAGCAGAGTCCGGTTGACACAATAATTTCAGATTCCACATTTTCAATTATTGTTGAGGCACAGGATTTAAACTCTGGAATAAGCAAGATAGAACTTTATGATGCAAACAACTACATTCGCACAAAGATTTTGGATGTATTCACAGAAAAATATGTGAGCAGGCGATATAATATAGTTGCCCCACAGAATATCTGTGGTATTGTCCAGATGGTGCTCAGGGTTTATGATGCCTCTTCTCAATCCAATTTTTCAGAGAGGAGTCTTCTGTTGAAGATCAATGGACATCCATTTGATGAGAATGCACCAGAGGTTTCATTTGTTAGTCCAGAGCAGAACTCAACAGCCAACATTGGTGAGACAATAAACATAAGAGTAAAGGCTGAGGACGACTGTTCACTTGTTAATAGATTGCACTACTTTACATCTTATGATGAACAGGACCATATTGTTAACATTGTAAATCCGATGAGAGTGGTAGAAGAGGTCATCCCATTAATAGTTCCTCAAACTTTATCGGATGGAGAGGAATTTTCATTCTTTGTCTGGGCAGAGGATACAAACAATCCGGTACACGGTTCAAAGGATAATGCAATAGAACTCAGGCTCGTGGCGTCAGGTAAAGATATACCATCAGTGGTAATCAACTCCCCACAGGATAATATCAATGTCTCAATTGGGGATAAGATAAATATTAGTGGGACAGCGATCTCCAAACGGCATCAGATAAAGGAGATAACCCTCAGGCTTGGGGGTTCATATACCGAGGTCAGGAACAATCAGCTCAGTCCTCCTCAGGCTACTGTCTCTTTTAGATTTGATTTTACAATCCCACAGACATTGAAATCAGGAGACCAGATTCTTATATATGTTGATGCAAAAGATGATTCTTCTTCAGAGAGTATTGGAACGGCCGGTCCTGTCAGATTGAATGTGGTTGCTCAAAAGCCAATAGTCCAGATCCTATCTCCCACCAACAACGATATATTTTATCCTTTAGGGACTATTGGTACTTCGGTATTTGCTCAGTCACAGGTCTCTTCCATTGTTTCAATTTCATATCATCTCTCTGGCATAGAAGGAGTGGCTGTAGATGAGACATTTACTCCGGCACCCCCACAGAAATCTATCTCAACCACATTCAATTATAAACTCCCGGAGGATGTCCCTGAGGGCACCCTGAATATTTCGGCAGAGGCGCTGGATAAGGAGAATAATAAAGGTATATCAGAGATTATAAATGTGAAAGTCATAGATAATATAAAACCAGTTATAAGTGTAAAATCCCCACCATATAACAGTCTGGTAGATGCTGGTTCATCAGTAGATATAGTCGTAAATGTTGAAGATAAGAATAGCAATGTGGCAGAGGTTGATGCAAATGTTATAAGTCCTTATACAGATTACAGGAAGTTGCTTATCAACAAGAAGAGTGATGAGGTGAAATTTACTTTCAATATACCTGATAATCTTCTTTCAAATCAGATTATTACAATTCAGATATTTGCTTTTGATGATTCAACACTTAATAACAAATCAGAGGTAATTCAATGGCGATTGAGGGTTCGCTAATAGTTTCCGGGCGATTAGCTCAATTGGATAGAGCGTTGGCCTCCGGAGCCGAAGGTTGCAGGTTCGAGCCCTGTATCGCCCGCATATTATATATCGCTGGAGGTATTTTATGGGTCAGGAAGAGAAGAGAGCTCATACAAGAGTGCCGATAGATATCTGGGTAGAAGAATCCAGAGATGGGGAGCTGTATTATCAGCGAACTGCCAATATCAGTGAAGGTGGCCTATTCTTTGAGAGAACCGTACCTCATCCCAAAGGTACAATTGTAAATCTAAAATTTACCCTGCCAAACCAGACTGAACCGATAAAGGTGAAGGGGGAGATTGTAAATCTACCGAATGATGCCGAGGGGTTGGGAATGGGGATAAAATTTCTTGATCTGACAGATGAGCAGAAGAATGCTATACTCAATTATATAAATGAACAGATTAAAAAAGGAGAAAAATGATGAAAAGATATATATTCCTTTCCCTTCTCCTGATATTGATTGTGAACTGTCAGTGTGATGATTCAAGTATTGGTGAACTAAGATCAAAACTCGTAGTAATTATCAATAATAAGGAAGTAACTGACTCATTTGACTTCGGAGAGATTACAGTTACAAAGGAGTTGTCTGCGGATGTCCAGCTAAAGAATGAGGGCGAGACTGAGATAGTTATATCCTCAATAACGATTAAAGAGCAGACTGATGTATTCAGGGTAGACCCAATGGATAAGATGAGTGGCTTTAAAGATGGTAAGATATCCCTCCTATCAAATTCCACTCTATCTTTTAAAATCTATTTCAGGCCTGTAAGACCTGCTCCACCGATTGATGAAGGGACCTTAATAATCTCTTCAAACTTAAAAGATACCCCCGAACGAGCAGTCAAACTAACAGGGAGAGGGATTAAGGCATCTATTGAGATAAGTCCAATTGATATTATAGATTTTGGAAAGGTAGATGTTTATTCAAAGGCCACAAAGGATGTAGTGGTTAAGAATACAGGGACAGATATTCTAATTATAAACTCTGCAAAATATTCTGCAAATGGGAACTCCACAGATATATATCTCAACTCCAATCCATCTGTCCCACTGGAATTGAATCCCAATAAAGAGGCGACATTTACTCTTGTCTATGTGCCGACGGATATTGGAGAGGATAATGGGACACTGACTTTTGAGAGTAATTCAAAAGACCTGCCAAAGGTAGATATTTTAGTAAAAGGAGAAGGTGTCTCTCCATTGATTAAGATTGACCCACCTACCATTGATTTTGGCGGCGTGGAGGTAAATCAGTCCTCTTCAAGAGATTTTATTGTATATAACAACGGGAATAAAGATCTAATTATTTATAAATTGGACTTTGCTGAACTATCAAGTAAGTATCTGAGTGTGACCGAGCCAGATACTGAGAAGGTTTTAGCACCACAGAGCTCAACAAAATATACAGTAACCTTTGCCCCTAAGGAAAAAGAGGGGGCTATTGATAGCAAACTTCAAATACATTGTAATGACCCACAACTTGTGGATAGAGATGCAGATAATCATTTCATCGCCTATCTAAACATCAAGAGCCGTACCCCATTCCCAAAGATTGATGTAACCGGAGCGGTGACGATTCAACTCGGTTGTAAATCTCCTTACGACTCAACTGATCCAAACTGCTCCTCAGGATGTACAACGACAACAAATTGTTGTTGTTTTGATTACAACGGTTTTGTCATCAGGAATGTAGGTGATGCACCTCTTACAGTGACAAGAGTAGAATTGACTGATAATGGTAACGGTATGATAGAGATGGAAGTAGCTAAATCACCTCCTTTTACTCTTGGGAATAATGAGACCACAACACTCACCATCAGATATAAGCCCACCAGTTTTGGGCAGCACAGAGGGAAACTGGTAATAGAGTCTAACGACCCAAATGAGCCAGTAGTTGAAGTATCTATTGTTGCTTCATCATTTCAAAAATAATTCAGTTATGTCTTCAGCCGAAATTATAGAAAAGATAAATGAACTAAAAAGTCGTTTTAATAAAGACCTGATAATACTGACTCATCATTATCAGAGACCTGAGATTGTATCTGTCGGGGACGAAGTTGGGGATTCCTACATCCTTTGCAAAAAGGCTTATGGATCGCAGGCAAAATATATTGTTTTTTGTGGTGTGCGATTTATGGCTGAGAGTGCTGAGATCTTAAGAAATGACTATCAGATGGTATTTCACCCCGAACCTTTTTCGGGCTGCCCAATGGCAGATATGGCTGAATCGGAGGATGTAATAAGGGCATTTGAGGAGCTGGATGAGGTCTGGGGGAAAAATTCATACACACCTATTGTATATATGAATAGTTCAGCCGAAGTAAAGTCTCTTGCCGGAATGCGAGATGGGATAATATGCACATCCTCAAATGCTGCAAAGATTATTTCATATATCTTCAATAAAGGTAAGAAGGTAATATTTATCCCTGATGAATATCTTGGTTTTAATACATATAAGAGACTCTCAAATGACCTTTCTGAGCTCTCTTACTGGGATTATTCACTTCCTTATGGGGGAAATAGACCAGAGGAACTAAGATATAAGAGATATCTCATCTGGAAAGGTTATTGCCACGTCCATTCATTTTTTAATGCAGAGCATATAAAAAATGCACGTAGAGAATTTAAGGATTGCAAAATTGTAGTTCACCCCGAGTGCAGACCAGAAGTGGTAGATCTTGCAGACGCTGTTGGTTCAACTGAATTTATTGTAAATTATGTAAAAGATTCCCCTAAGGGTACGACGATTGTGATTGGTACAGAACTAAATCTTGTAAGGAGACTTGCCTCAACATATAAGGATAAGGTTGTAGTGGAGCTTGCAAGGTCAATGTGTCCAAATATGTTTAAGATTACCTTAAATAAACTCAAGATGACTCTTGAAAGATTACCCGAACTCAATAGAGTCATAATACCCGATAATGTTAAGGAATATTCCAGACTGGCATTAAAGAGGATGCTCGATATAGTTGGTTAATCTACCATAAACTTATAATCAAATTAATGAGCAAACAGTCGGAATTAAAATTATAATTCTCTCCCTTTTATACACGCATATATATTAAGCCTAACTTCCCAATTTTTAAGTAATATGATGGTGCTTTTTTTTATCAATCTCCTCGTTTGTCTGGCTACTTCAAAAAAGATACCGCTTCCCCATTTTTAGAGAGGAAAACTTATGCCATAAAGATATTTTTATATTTATGTCTGAATCCTTCGGTAGCGTTTCTGGTATCAATCAGAATCTTTACATTGCGGGCAACATATTCATAATCCACATTAGAGTGGTCTGTTGTAATTATTGCCGCATCAATTGACTTCAAAAAATCCTCTGTAAGATTCACCGAATTCATCTTCAAATTATGTGCACGAAGTCTTGGAAATTTTGGAAAATATTTATCATGGTAGTATACCTGAGCCCCCTTCTCCCTGAGTATCTCAATAATCCTGATGGCTGGAGATTCCCTCATATCATCTATATCCCTCTTGTATGAAACTCCAAGAATGAGAATCTTACTATTTAAAAGCGGTTTTTGATGAATATTCAGTGCCTCAGCAGTCTTCTCCACAACATAATAAGGCATAGATGTATTTATCTCACCTGAGAGTTCAATAAATCTTGTCGCGACTTCAAACTCCCTTGCCTTCCATGTTAGATAAAATGGGTCAATAGGAATGCAATGCCCACCGAGTCCGGGACCAGGATAGAATGGCTGAAATCCAAACGGCTTGGTGGATGCCGCCTTTATTACCTCCCATATATCTATTCCCATCTTCTGACATACAATCTTTAGTTCATTCACAAGCGCAATATTTACACCTCTATATGTATTTTCCAGAATCTTTGTCATCTCTGCCACGCGTGTATCAGATACACTCACTACTCTGGAAAAGCCTATGCTGTAGATTCTGGATGCAACCTCTGTACACGCCTTTGTATGCCCACCAACTACCTTTGGAATCATTGCAGTATGAAACTTCTTATTGCCCGGGTCCTCACGTTCAGGGGAGAAAGATACAAAAATATCTCTGCCTACTTTATATCCCATCTTCTCAAGGGGAATTACAATCTCCTCTATGGTCGTCCCCGGATATGTGGTGCTCTCAAGGGAGATACACATATTCTTATGAACATAAGGTAGTATACTTTTTACTGTCTCTTTTATAAATGAGATATCGGGCTCTCTATTTTTATTAAGTGGAGTCGGGACACAGATAGAGATATGGTCCACCATCCTCACCTTTGAGAAATCATAAGTAGGAATAAATCTTCTTGCATCCACATAACTCTTAATATCAATATTCTGGAGGTGCTTTATATATATCCTACCCCTCCTTAACATCTCAATCTTCGCTCTATCAATATCAAAACCTACAACCTTAATACCATTTTTAAGGAATACATCACAGAGTGGGAGACCAACATATCCAAGTCCGATTACACCTACCACAAGCGATTTATTCTCTATCTTTTTGAATATCTCTTTCATAAGACCTCCAATAAATCTCCCCAACTTATACATTCATTAATATATATTTCAATTAAAAAACTTTGCTCTTCTCACATTTAATGAATATCCCTGCTGTCCAAAATATCTTTTTGATATTAAGCCTCGGTAGGGTAAAATTATTTTATCAAACAAAGATAATGAAATTTGCTTCCTATGAATAGCTATAACAGTATTCTTTGGATAAATCTATGATTGGCGAAAGTAAATTCTACAGATATTTTCAAAGGATGAGTTCTATAATGTAGTGAGATAGAGGAAAGCAGAAGCAGGAATAAAGCAATTTAGTTATTGGGGACAAATAAGAAAATAAAATGATTTATATACTTATTTAGTAGGGGTATAAGATAAAGAAGTTGGTTTTTACCTTCATAATGTCAATGTCTTTTGGCTCTTTATATGGGTATATTGCACCCCATGGGGGGTGGACACATCAGATTAGTAGAGGTAAGATAGAAAATAAGGAGGAGCAGTTATGAAAAGAAGGAAGTGGAAGAGAGGTTGGGTTTTTTATGCGAGATTTTATTCAATTATTTAAGACTATTTTCTGCAAAGGCTATCCCAAAACCGATAAAGACAGCACGAGCCAATGTAGTCCTTATCAGGTCTCCGGTCTTAAAAGATAAATTTTCTAACATAGGCATAACCCTTCGTAATATGTTGAGTTCAATTCCAGCGACTTTGTCTATCAACATCTCAACAGCTGGCTCTTTGTCCAGAAGGTTGTTGAATGCCAGACTCTTTGGATTAGGTGATTGTGGAACAACTGTATCGTTGTATTCATTCATCAATGTGGGATTATAGACTATACCTTTTTTTGGCTTCCTCGTTATATCTGCCATTTTCTGGTAAGAGACAAAGATGAGGTATCCAGAGAATATAGAGTTTCCAATAGCCCTTATTATTTTATCACTATCTTCTTTTGAGAGTTTATTTAGTTCTTCTGCCTCTTCAAATAACTTCTCTTCAAGTTGATAATTAAATTGGTCTATAGCTGAATTAACTCCATCCTCAATCGTGGCATCAAGTTCTTTTGCCTCCTCTTGTGTGAGTGCATTAAGTCTGTCCCATTCGCGGGCTATATCCTTGTACATAAACATCAAAACACCTCCTTATTTGTGTCGGTGGGTATTTTAGTCTCATTTGATTTATATTATGTCAAGCAAAATATATTTTAGATTGACTTCAAAGGCTTAAGGAATATAATTTGATAATATGAGGTGATGAATGCAGAAAATTTTTATTCTATCTATAATATTTCTTTTTTATATACCGGTGGTTTATTCAGCACCTAAATATCTGAGATTATCTTATACCGATGATACCTCTACCACCATCAATATTACATGGAATACAGATGCAGATACTGATACAGTAGTTAGATTTGGTAAGCAGTCAAAAAATTATACTCAGAGAGTGAATGGGACATCATTTAAGGCAAATGACGCACTAAATTATATTCATGAAGTGAAGTTGACCGTACTTGAACCTTCTACCACTTATTATTACATAGCGGGGAGTGATACCGATGGATTTTCAAATGAGAGTAGCTTCACAACCGGTCCCATTCAGGATGAAAATTGTGCTACATTCTCTTTTGGTTATCTCGGCGATAACAGGCCGGATCCAACATTCGGTGGTGGAGAAAATTGGCCACAGATACTTGACCAGTGTGCCGCTCACAACCCCGACTTTATCATCAATGGTGGAGACCTCGTAATAGATGGTGATAAGATTGATCAGTGGATAAAATTTCTTGGCTGGACTGAGAAGGTGGCAAGCAGGATTCCATTTATGCCTACAATAGGTAACCATGATGATGGTCCCGGAAGCGGTGATGCCGCCAATTATAATCAGATATTTGCACTACCAAGGTCTTCAGGTAATTATGGAAGCAATACCGAGGATTATTATTATTTTACTTATGGCAATGCAATTTTCATCTCTATTTCTACTCAAACATTCAGGGATGGGACCATCCCATTTGAGAGACAGGCAAGGTGGCTGGATGAAGTACTTACTCATAATCCGAGAAAGTGGAAATTTGTATATTTTCATCATCCGATTTATACAAAGAATGTGGTCTTTGATATAAGTCATCCCCCAAATGAGGTGAATCAGAATGCAGCACTCGTTCCAGTCTTTGATAAACACCATATTGATATAGTATTTACGAGCCATAATCACTGGTATGAACGTTATGAACCTTCTGCCTGCGCAAATGCAGGAAAGCCTTCATCAGATAATCCCTGTTCTGTGGGTGCAAATAATTTTGATAAAGGCACTGTCTATGTTGTATCCGGTGGAGCAGGTGCCTTTACGATTCCAGCAGTTCTCTGCGGGATGCAGGCCGGACGGGTAAAATGTTCGGGTGACCATCATTACATCATAATAACGATTAAAAATGAGACTCTAACTTTTGAGGCATATTCTGCATATCCTCAGCAAAATAAATTGATGGATTCATTTACTATCACCAAAGCAAAGAACAATTGTGTCTTATCCCCTGATGCGGGTTATGAAGATGTCAGTGAGGATATAAGAACCGATGCCGAAACTATAGATATTGGCACAATTGATATTCTGGATACCTCTTATACTGATTCAAACTTATCTGATATTATCTTTCAGAAGGATGAGGTTTTTTATGAGGATATCCCTGATTTCGCTCTTTACGATAATATTGCAGAAGATTTAGAAGAAGTTGATACAAAGACATTTGATACGATTGAAAAAACAGATATAATCACGCAGGATATAATTGGCGGTGATATTCTTATAAAAGGAGATGAGGCGATGGGCGGTGCTGAGGAGTCAAAAGGATGCGGGTGCAATGTATTGGAATAATAAAAGGTTTAGATATCTATTTACAATAGTAATTGTTTTACCTCTTTTCTCCTGCACAAAGAAGCAGGAAGAGGATATATGTCATAAGATGCAGATGATGGCAGAGAGATGTGAACCAGAAATACTTGCAATAATAAAAGGCGATATGAATAATGATGAGAGAGAGGGATGGGTGGCACCTGATTATCAAATGATTGAGAGTAGAATAAAGAAGAAGATCTCCCAGAAGCAGGGGGAGAAGCAGTGTGCTAAATTTCGTGATTCAAAAGAGCCAGAGCAAAAGAGGAGATATCAGGTGATTAAAGATTGCACACAGAGTAAGAATTGCAAAGATTTTGCAGATTGTATAATTACATTCTAATTTTTTCACTGCATAATTTGAGTCTATTTTTTGAAAAATCTTTAAATTGTGATATATTAATTTTTGTTGAGGTATAGTATGCCTTTGACCGCTGAAGAGATAAGAAAGAATATCAAGGAGATTCAGACACGAATAGAGAATGCCTGTAAAAGGTCTAAGAGGGATTACGAATCCGTTCGTCTGATCGCTGTAAGTAAGGGTGTAAGAGTAGAACAGATATTGGTGGCTTATGAATCCGGGATTAAGGACTTTGGGGAGAATTATGTTCAGGAGATGCAGGAGAAGATTGAGCTGCTCCCAAAAGATATAAAATGGCATTTCATAGGGCATCTTCAGACAAATAAGATTAAGCACCTTTTAGGGAAGGTAAATCTGATTCAGACAGTTTATAAGATGGAGCATTTACTTGAGATAGAGAAGCGATACAAAGGGGATGAGTCTGTCCAGAATCTACTGCTTGAGGTAAATATAGGGAATGAGCCTACCAAATCAGGGATAAGGGCTGAGGACGCCACTGGACTGGTCAAAAACTCACTCAATTTCTGTCGGTTGAGGATTATTGGTCTTATGTGTATTCCACCAATATCAGAAGTGGAGAGGGTCAGAGAGTATTTCAAAAACTTGCGTTTTCTCAAAGATTGTATTAATAATAGTCTTGGAAAGGAATTATTGAGTGAACTCTCAATGGGTATGAGTTCGGATTTTGAAGTGGCAATAGAGGAAGGTGCTACCATGGTAAGGGTTGGCACTGCAATCTTTGGAGAACGAGTTAGAGGAGGTATAAAATGAAGATAAGTCCCATTGATATCAGGGAGTCAAGATTCAAGACGGCATTCAGGGGGTATGATAGAAAAGATGTAGAGGCATTCCTCACAATGGTTGCCAGAGATTTTGAGAATCTCTTAAAGGAGAATAATGAATTAAAGGAGACCATCACAAGGTTAAACAATCAGATTGAGGAATTTAAGACAAGGGAGTCATCATTGAGAGAGGCGGTAATCGCCGCTCAAAAGGTGGCTCAGGAGATGAAAGAGGCGGCGAAGAAGGAGGCAGATATCATATTATCAAAGGCAGAATTTCAGGCAGATAAGATTATTGAAAATGCCAACAGGAGGGTAACCGAGCTCTTAAAGGATATCTCAGAATTAAAGAGGCAGAAGGTGGAATTTATAAGTAGATTACAGTCATTACTTGAAAGTCACCATAAGCTTCTTGTAGTTCAGAAAGAGGATGATAGCATTATGAGAGAATCAAACATTGCAATATTTGAGGCGAAATATAACAATAGTGATAAAGAGAATGAATTTTCTAAAAAGAAAGATATGGAGAAGTAGATGAACGAATATATTTCAAATTGTAGGGACGGAATTATCTTGAGAGTTATACTTCATCCGAGGGCTAATAAGAATGGGATTGTGGGTGTTTATAGAGATATGCTCAAGATTCAGGTTACTGCACCGCCTGTGGATGATTCTGCAAATGAGATGTTAATTGACTTCCTATCAGATTTTCTAAAGATCCCCAAATCCAGTATAAAGATAACTATTGGCAAAACCTCAAGACAAAAGATATTAAAGATTGAATCTGATAAATATGAAAGGATAAAATCAAAGATAGAGAAGGAGATAACTCCCGACTTATCCAGACCCAGGGTTCCAAAGAATGAAGAATTTGATCTGGAGTAGATAGATTATGGCAGAGAGGAGAAAGATAGAGAGAAGAATACAGAAAGAGGTGAATGTAGCAAAGGAGAGGAGGAGGATTGAGAGGAGGAGGGGAGAGAGACGCGAGACACCGAGGGTTGCGGTAAAGATGTGGCTTGATGGGATTGAGACTGAAG
Source organism: Myxococcota bacterium (assembly GCA_049969675.1). Lineage (GTDB taxonomy): Bacteria > Myxococcota > SpSt-1050 > SpSt-1050 > SpSt-1050 > SpSt-1050. Next base: position 18,174 of record JBMFOP010000022.1, read on the forward strand.
AGAGTGGATGGGAGTATTTTGGAAATATCAGCCTTGGTGGTGCCTTTATAGAGACAGATACGCCACCTCAGGAAGGTAAAATAGTAAATATCAAATTGAGGGATATTGACGAAGAAGGAGACCTGATAATTAAGGGGAGGGTGATAGGAGTGGATGTGGAGCGCGGGATAAGGGTCAAATTTTGTGAAATGGAATTTGAGGATGAAAGAAGGCTGGCGAGATATATTGATGAATTAATTGCGAAAGGATTGTTATATTGAATTTAGAAGATATAACTTTGCTCATTATTGATGATGAAGAACAGATGCGGAGGGTGATGAGCTATGTCATACAAAATTCTGAATATTCGTTTCTGCAGATAAGAGAGGCATCATCTGCTGAGGAGGCAATGGGTGTCCTTGCGAAGGAGAATATTGAGATAATTATATGTGATTATCTCCTTGATAGTATGAGCGGAATAGAATTTTTTAAGGACATAAGTATTAAATACCCCTATACAGTTCGGATATTAATCAGCGGAAATGTCAACTATGATGAACTAAGACTGGCGATCTTGAGAGGGGATATATTTAGATTTATCTCCAAGCCGTTTGATGAAGAGGAGATATTAAAGGTAATCCCGGATGCGATTAAGATTGTTAATGAAAATAGACTGAAGAAAGAACTGGCTGATAGGCTTAAAGATTTTTAAATCTATAATAACCATCTCTAACTTAAAACTAATTATATTGACATTGTGGTTTTTTGGTATTAGTTAAATTCTTCCATTTTTGACGGCACTGTTATCCGCCCATAACAGATAGCCGCTGATTAATTATTAACAACCCCTGGTAGGGCGGTATCAGGGCAATATTTTGGAAGGTTTTTTAATGGAAGAGAAGATTAAGGAAGTAGGTAAAGTTGAAAGATTCAATGAGAAAAAGGTAGACGATTCACCGGAATCATTTGCAAAGTTACTTGAAGAGACAGACCAGAAGAGGATTGGACCACAGGAGGGTGAAGTTATTAAAGGTAAGGTTGTCAGGGTTCAGAAGGATTATGTCCTTGTAGATGTAGGGCTAAAATCTGAAGGGAAGATAAATATCCTTGAATTCGGTACAAAGATTCCCAAGGAGGGCGATACCGTTGAGGTATTGCTTGAGCAATATGAAGATAACGATGGACTTATAGTCCTATCAAAGGAGAAGGCAGACAAGATAAAGGTATGGGACGACATCAATTATGCATATGAACACAATACCCCTATTGAAGGAACGATTGTAGCCAAGGTCAATAAGGGCCTCTCAGTTGATATCGGAGTCAGGGCATTTCTACCCGGTTCACATGTTGATTTAAGGCCTGTAAAGAACTTTGAGAAACTGATAGGTACAACAGCCAAATTTAAGATTATAAAGTTTAATAAGAAGAGAGGAAATATTGTCCTTTCACGCAGGCAGATACTTGAAGAGGAGCGAGAACAACAGAGGAAGGAGACACTTGCAAAACTGAAAGAGGGAGAGATTGTAAAGGGTGTTGTCAAGAACATTACCGAATATGGTGTATTCATTGACCTCGGTGGTGTGGATGGACTATTGCATATCTCCGATATCACATGGGGAAGAATAAATCACCCCGAAGAACAGTTTAAGGTTGGTGATGAAGTTCAGGTAAAGGTCCTTAAATATGATAAGGCTACCGAGAAGGTATCACTCGGTATCAAACAGATGACAGAGGATCCATGGTTAAAGGTTCACGAGAAGTATCCTATTGGCACAAAGGTAAAGGGAAAGATAGTAAGTCTGCCCGACTACGGAATTTTTGTTGAGATTGAGCCTGGAATAGAGGGGCTTGTGCATGTAAGCGAAATCAGCTGGACAAAGAAGAGTAAGAATCCTTTAAAGAATTTCAATCTTGGTGACATTATTGAGGCAGTTGTTCTGGATGTAGACCCCATAGGCAGGAGAATCTCGCTCGGGATGAAACAACTTGAACCGAATCCGTGGTTGATACTTAAAGAGAAGTTTCCGATCGGCACAAGAGTCAAGGGTAAAATTAAGAATATTACTGATTTTGGTATTTTTATTGGAGTGGATGAGGGCATTGATGGATTGGTGCATATCTCTGACCTGACATGGTCCCAGAGAATCAAACATCCGGGCGAACTCTATAAGAAGGGGGATGAGGTTGAAGCTGTTGTATTAAATATTGATGTGGAGAATGAGAGATTCTCACTCGGTATTAAGCAACTCACTCCGGATCCATGGACACAATTTGTAGATGAGTATTCTGTAGGTTCCAAAGTTCAGGGTAAGGTGGTAAAGGTGACAGATTTTGGTGCCTTTGTGGAGATCATCCCGGGCATAGAAGGGCTGTTGCATGTAAGCGAGATGAAAGAAGAGAGGATTGATAATCCAAAACAGGTAGTAAAAGAGGGAGATAATGTTAGAGTAATGGTAATTGACATTAATCACGCCGACCGGAAGGTCGCACTCTCAATGAAGTCGCTTGCAAAGCTCGGTGAGGAGGAGGACTTTCAGGCATATCAGCAGAAGCAGGGGGATTCAAGAGGGAAACTTGGAGATATATTAAGACAGGAAGGTATTCTGGAGCAGTTCAAGAAGGGAGAAGATAAAGAGAAGGACAAATAGCACTGATTTTGATGAGGTATAACGGATTAAAATTTATATTATTGCTCTCTATTGTTATCTTGCTAAACTCCTGTTTCTTCCCTGTCCTTGAGAAGGATAAGATTGTAAGTGGGCCCAGGATCGGGATAATAGAAGTTAGAGGTATAATAGAAGATTCCAAGACATTCCTGAGACAACTTAAGAAATTTGCTACTGATTCTGATATAAAAGGTATTCTGATAAGGGTAGATTCACCGGGCGGGACTGTTGGTCCAACGCAGGAGATATATAGTGAGATTAGAAAGGTAAGTAAGAAGAAGAAGGTGTATGTCTCAATAGGGAATGTTGCAGCCTCGGGTGGATATTATATTGCGTCTGCGGGAGAGAAGATATTTGCTAATCCAGGCTCCATTACTGGCTCTATTGGTGTAATAATGCAGACCGTTAATGTAGAGAAACTCGTCAGGCTAATGAAGATTGATGTAGAGACTATAAAGAGCGGAAAATATAAGGACATGGGTACTCCTTTTAAGGAGATGACTGATGAAGAGAGAGAGATGCTATCGGGAGTTACAAAGGATATTCACAATCAATTTATTGAGGATATCGCGAGGGCAAGAAGGCTCTCTATTGAGAAAGTGAGAGAGATAGCAGATGGGAGGATTATGACCGGCTTGAGTGCAAGGAATTATGGGCTGGTTGATGAGATAGGTTCAATTGAGGATGCCACTGAGACTCTCTGGAATGACCTGAAACTTTCTGGAGAACCCAGGGTTACCTATCCGAAGAGACAGTCTCCCTCATTCCTTAAGGAAATTATGGATTCGCTCTCTGAGGATGTGGAGGAACGACTTGGCTTAAATAAGAGGGGTTTCTCATTCTGGTTTTTAAGCCCTTATATAGATAATATCAATTGATTGAGTTGTGTTTTTAATAATTTTAATCTTGAATTATTAAAAAAGCTGTGTGAATTTTTGTCTGTATGTGGAAGAGAATAGTAAGATTGTGTTGATGGAGATTGTGATATGGATAGAATTTTTGCACCATGGAGAGGTGAGTATATCAGAGGAAGTATTAATGATACTGGATGTATCTTCTGCGATAAACCGAAAGAGGGGAAGGATAGGGATAACCTGATATTGTATAGAGATGAACTGATATTTGTAATAATGAATAAATTTCCATATAACTCCGGGCATTTAATGGTTGTCCCCTTAAAACATACAGCAGATATGTCTGAGCTCTCTGATGAGGAGATGGTAAGACTCTTTAGATTTGCGGATTATTCAATAAGGATTTTAAGGAGTAAATATAGTGCTCAGGGTATAAATGTAGGGATGAATATTGGTAGAGTTGCAGGTGCAGGTGTTGACCAGCATCTGCATATACATATTGTTCCGAGGTATAATGGGGATACCAATTTTATGCCTATTCTGGCTGAGACCAAGATAATCTCTGAACATCTGATGAGAACTTATGATGAATTGGTAATAGAGTTTGATAAATTAATGAAGGGTTGAAATATGGCAAATGTAGTGGTTGTAGGAATGCAATGGGGAGATGAGGGGAAGGGAAAGATAGTTGATATGCTCTCTGAATTTTCTGATATCATTGTCAGGTTTCAGGGGGGCAATAATGCCGGACATACAATTGTTGCAAAGGGGAGAAAGATAATATTGCATCTCATTCCATCTGGAATACTTCATGAAAACAAACGTTGCTATATTGGTAATGGAGTAGTTGTTGACCCAAAGGTTTTGATTGAGGAGATTACCTTCTTAAAAGAAAATGGCTTTCTTAGTAAGAATAAGCTCTTTGTAAGTCCCTATGCCCATATTATTATGCCATATCACAGGCTGCTTGACACCTTAAGAGAGGAGGGTAGTGATAGGGATTGTATTGGAACAACCAGAAGAGGAATTGGACCCTGTTATGAGGATAAAGCTGCCAGAATGGGAATAAGAGTAATTGACCTTTTTAATAGGGAACAGCTCAAGAAGAAGATTGAATTGAGACTTAAAGAGCTCAATACACTTATAGTTCATCTCTACAGGAGAGAACCTCTCAAATCTGAGCCGATTGTTGATGAATATATCGCTTATGGTGAATATTTAAGAGAATATATCCTTGATATATCAAAGACCCTATACGAAGATATTATGAAGGGTAGACACTGCCTCTTTGAGGGCGCTCAGGGCACACTGCTGGATTTGGATTTTGGGACATATCCATTTGTCACAAGTTCAAATACAATTGCCCCTAATATCTTTATCGGTTCTGGCATAGGTATAGGTAAGGTGGATGAGATAATAGGCATTACAAAGGCTTACACGACGAGGGTAGGACAGGGGCCATTTCCTACGGAGTTATTTGGAGAAGATGGTGATATATTGAGAAGTGCCGGATATGAATATGGGGCGACCACCGGCAGACCGAGGAGGTGCGGATATCTGGATATAGTTGCCCTGAAATATGCCCTTAGAATTAATGGTATTACAGCGCTGGCAGTTACCAAGCTGGATGTCTTAAATAACCTCAAGACAATCAGGATATGCACTGCATACGAGTATATGGGCGAGAGGATTACAGAGTTTCCAAACGACATCAATATACTGAGTAAATGTAAGCCTATTTATGAGGAGTTCAAGGGGTTTAGCAGTTCCATAAATAATGCAAGGGATATATCCGAACTACCGGTTGAGGCGCGCGATTATTTGAATGCAATACAGGTCTTTCTGGATATCCCGATTGTGATGGTCTCTGTTGGCGAGAAGAGAGAGGAGACAATTGTAATGAAGAATCCATTTCTTAAGAGTTGATTTAAGAGAGGGAAGAGGATGGACAGAGTGATAATCCTTGCTGCACTGTTTATAGTCATTATTGTTGGAGGCATAAATAGACGGGTGGGTGGTGTGCTGGGGATGATATTTACTGCGGGACTTACATACTGGGGTCTTGGTGTGTTAAAGAGCGGTGGGATGCTGTATATACTAAAGTTCAATTTGAGCCAGAATGTCTTTCTGATTATAATGGGATCATTCTTTTTATATAATCTTTTTCTTGCTGTTGTAGGGGATAGGAGAGAGAAGAATTGAATTTATCTTATTTTGGCTCTTCATAAGCCTTCTCTGAGAACTCTTTCCCATTAAAACTGATTAGTGTCTGCCTCCCTTTAATAACTGTCCAGAGATGAACAGGTCTCTTCCAGATATAAAAGATGTTTTTGAGAGTCTCTTTAGCCCATTCATAATGTAGTTCAACATCCTCATAGTGATGTTTTAAGAGAAGTTCACCTCTATTCCCGAATGAATCATCAATTAACGATATTATTGGATTTCCCATATTGGTTAGTATAAAGAGTAATTGCTTCTTTATCTGATTAAATTCCCTGCTCTTGATTTCATATTGATTTGTATCGGCATTATAGGCGAATGTAAAGAGTTTATTCCTCCTTGCGAAATCCTCGGTCATAAATTCATCAATAAAGGTGATATCGTTGTGTAGCCTTCTCACCTCAAAGACCTTCTGCAATCCCTGATTGAGCTTCAAATCCCAGTTTCTCTTACGGGTCATATCAGTGCATTCCTCATAATCCCTCCCAAATCTCCCCTTGTTCCACCTTTCCTCAATATCTCTGAAGAGCTCGAGTCCAATCTTGTAAGGATTGAATCCGCCGGGCTGAATGGCGACTGTCCCTGAGTGATGGTCAGCATAGTCAATCAGTTCATCATCTCTTAATGCCATCATGGTCATTATTCTGGAATGCCAGAAAGTAGCCCAGCCCTCATTCATTATCTTGGTCTGCCCCTGAGGCACAAAATAGTATGCCTCCTCTCTAATAATTGAGAGTATATCCTGTTGCCATTCTTTAAGTGGTGCGTTTTTTATCAGGAATAAGAGTATATCTCTTACTGGAGAGAATATATTCTTCAAGGCGATATCCTTTTCAGTTTCGGGCTCTTCTTCTGATTTCTCCTCTACAGGGTTGATAAAGTGAGACATATATTCTTTCCTGACAGGAAATTTTTTAGTTTGTTTTCTCTTATCTTCCTGCCCGGTGTTTAATATTGGCCTTTTGATATAAGGTGAATGAATATCTATCAGATTGTCAATACTCAGACAGATGTCAATAAATTGTTCGACTACATCTATACCAAATTTTTCTATATATTTCTTTATTCTGGTAGCGTGATTCGCTGTCTCATCCATCATCTTCCTGTTGGTATGTGCAAAGTAGATATTATTCTTGAAAAAGTCACAATGCGCATATACATGTGCCATTACCAGTTTTTGGTCAACCTCTTTATTGGAATCCAGAAGATATGCGTAACAGGGATTATTATTTATCACCATCTCATAAATTCTCTGTAATCCATAGGAATATCCCTTTAAGAGCTCCTCATACTCCATTCCGAATCGCCAGTGAGGATATCTATTTGGGAAACCACCGTATGCAGCAATCATATTGATTTGGTCCCATGGCAAAAGTTCAAATATCACCTCAAAGAAGTCCAGACCGGACTTTCTTGCATATTCTTCAATCTCTATTCTGATGTTATTTAGTCTTTCAGGTAATGCCATAAGATCTACCTGCCCTTACCTAAAAATGTCTTTATAGAGTCATAGATTGCATCCCTATCCTGAATAAATGAGAAAGATATGTTCTCGGTGTTAGAGAAGTTTTCCTCCAGAATCTTAATAAAATCCCCTTCCCCATAATGACTCGCTACCTGTCCATAACAGAAGAGATTAATCTTATTGAGTATCCTGTTTGAGAGAGTCTCAATACAGACCTTATTGTCATCATCACCCCAGTTCTCGCCATCACTGAAATGGAATGCATATATATTCCATTCATCTATGGAGTATGACTTTTCAATTATATCAGCAAGCAAAATATATGCACTGCTTATCATTGTCCCGCCACTCTCCCTTAAAGAGAAGAACGCCTCTCTGTCCACTTCTCTGGCTGCCACATCGTGAACTATATATCTGGTCTCAAGTCCGGGATAATGTTTCCTGAGCCATGCATCTATCCAGAATGATTCAATCCTTACTATATCTTTCTGTTCATCTCCCATTGAGCCCGATATATCCATTAGATAGAATATGACCGCATTTGATTCAAGTGTCCTCATCGGCTTTCCGGATTTATATCTAACATCCTCCTTAATAGGAATAATAATTGGTTTATCAAATCTGTATGTGCCGGATGCGATTTGTCTCTTTAGAGCCTCCTTGTATGTCCTCTTAAAGTGTCTGAGACTCTCTGGCCCAATCCTTGAAATGCTTCTATATCTGGTTTTGAGACTCTCAATTTTATGTTTTCCCCGCGGTTGAATTCGGGGAAGTTGTAACTCTTCACCCAGAATCTCCGCCAGTTCATCAATGGTGAGTTCTACCTCCATTATATGCAGACCTGGCTGATTCCCCGCCTTCCCTTTCCCTTCCTTTCCCTGTTCTCCCTGTCCAATCGGTGTCCCCACTTCTCCATCTCCCTGTCCGACACCTCCGCCTGATTGAGGGTTGTGCTTGAATCTCGGTAACTCAATCTGTGGGAGTGGAATGGATACTATATCCTTCCCCTTCTTCCCGAGCATATCGCTGTGTTTGATAAACTTTCTTAAATTCTCTCTAATCTTCCCCTTTACTATCTTTCTGAATCTGTTGTGATCACTCTCAATATTAAGTGCCATAGCAGTTTAAGCCCTACTTGGAATCTCCCCTTGCGAATATTGAAGCCACAAACTGTAATACATCAGTGGCACAGATCTCGCAATAGCCATAGTTGTTTATCAATCTTGCCTTTACAATATCTATCTTCTCCTGTGTGTCTTTATCTACCACAGAGGAGACCAGAGATGTAAGTTTTATAGTATCCTTCTGGTCCTCAAATAGTTTCAGTTCAAGTGCCTTAAATAGCCTTTCGTTGCTCCTGTAATCAAACTGCTTCCCCTCAAGTGCAAGTGCACCAATATAGTTCATAATCTCCTTTCTAAAATCATCCTTTCTACTATCAGGGATATCAATCTTCTCTTCAATGGACCTCATAAGTCTCTCATCTGGTTCTTCATCCTGCCCGGTATATTTATTATGAATCTTCTCCCTCTGGGTATAAGCCTTTACATTATCTATATAATTTGCACAGAGTTTGGAGATGGCAGACTCATCGGCGGCGATTGCCCTCTGAACCTCATTTTTAACAATATCCTCATACTCCTTCTTTACCTCGTTTAAGAGGTCCTTGTAATGTTTTTTCTGTTCTTCACTCGTTATAAGTGAATGGTGTTTGAGTCCACTCTCAAGTTCATTCAAGACCATAAATGGATTTATGCAACCTTCACCCTTGTCTGAGACGAGGGCGTTGGAGATTTTATCCTGAACATATCTCGGAGATATGCCTTCCATACCCTCTCGTACTATATCATGTCTCAACTCCTTTACAGAGTCTTCTGTAAATCCGGGGAGCGTCTTCCCGTCATAGAGTTTTAATTTTTGCATCAGAGAGAGATTAAATCTCTTTGGCTCTTCAAGTCGGGTCAGCACTGCCCACATTGCCGCCATCTCTATGGTATGTGGAGCGATATGCTTCCCCTTTATCTTATCTTCGTTGTAGTCTCTTTGATAAATCTTAATCTCCTCACTAAGTTTTGTAATATAAGGTATGTCAATCTTAACCGTTCTATCCCTTAATGCCTCCATAAATTCATTGCTCTGCAACTTTTTGTATTCCGGTTCATTTGTATGTCCAATGATTACCTCATCAATGTCTGTCTGTGGAAACTTCTTTGGCTTTATCTTATGTTCCTGAGATGCACCGAGCAAATCATAAAGGAATGCCACATCCAGTTTTAATACTTCAATAAACTCAATCAGACCTCTATTGGCAATATTAAATTCGCCGTCGAAATTAAATGCCCGTGGGTCCGAATCTGAACCATATTCGGCGATCTTTCTGTAGTTTAAATCACCGGTAAGTTCGGTTGAGTCCTGATTCTTTTCATCTTTGGGCTGAAATGTACCGATACCAATTCTATCCTTTTCTGAGAGAATGAGTCGCTTTATCTTTATATGTGAATATACCTTCTCCAGGTCACCTTTGTATTTGATACTCAATTCTCTAAAGATATATCTGCAAAATGGGCATAGATCTCCAGTATCTGGAATCTTAAAATCACCGGATTCAAGTTTGAGTTCTTTTATAACTTTCTGCCTTATCTCTTGAGGAATGAGATGCAGGGGTTCTTCGTGCATAGGACATGGATGCTCTTCCATATCCTCCCCATTTTTATCTTTTGGGAGTATCCAGCTATATGTATAGAGTGCGCCTTCCTCTGTCTTTGAATACTCCTCAAGACCCTTCTTCAGCAATCTAACAATAGTGCTCTTTGCACAGCCAACAGGTCCGTGTAAGAGGAGAATTCTCTTCTCAGTTCCATATCCATTTGCGGCGCTCTTAAAGATATTTACAAGCTGCATAAGAGGGATGTCCAGTCCGAAGACAGCATCTGCACCCTGAGATATCTCTCCATCAAAGAAATTGTAATGAATTATCTTCTTGCGGGCATCAATATATTCCCTTGTGCCGTATGAGAGTATCATATCGTATATTCTCTGAAATGCAGTCCTTGTGACTTTAGGGTTTCTCTTTACAATTGAGAGGTAATCCTCAAATGTCCCTTCCCAGTGAAGTTCCTGAAAAGCCTTTTTGTCCTGAAGATTGGCTATCTGGGTAATAAAGAAATTGTCTGCCATAAAATCCTCCTCTATGGAGTTAAATATACCAACTAAAATTTCAAAACACAACTTTTAATTAAATATCGCTTTTTTATTTGAGTCTCCATTATCTGAGCAATTTTATGAGAAAATTTTTTAATATGCTTAATCACAGATTGAAGAATGGTAAGTTTATATTGATAAGCAGGAAATTGCTGAATTTTTATATGTATATATATAGACAAATTTGTGATTTGATAATTGCTTAATTTAAGGAGAAATTCTTTGTAAGATTAGTGTGTTAGTGTAATGATTGGGTTATGTCAATTCAATCATAATTACTATATAATCAAATATTATTGCAAAAATATGGCTGATATCAATAAAGTATAAAGAGTTTTTAAATTCTATTTGACAGATGTATCAATCAGTTATAAATGAGATAACCCTTTTATATGGGATATTGATGATTGACAGTAATCTTTTAACTGAAATATTGGTTATTAAGAGGCTCAGGAAGAAGGGTCTTGGAGAGAGGTCGCTTTTTAATCTCCTGATGAACTTCAAAAATAGTGGGTATTCAACCCTTTACTCCTATCTATCTGATTTCAGGCTGGATTATGGCTTTACCGATGATGAGATCCAGAAGTTACTTAAAGTCTCTGTTGAGTACAATGAGGCAAAGCAGGTCATTTCAATATGCAATGAGATAGATGTGAGGATTGCAACCTGTCTGGATGAGGATTATCCTCTGGTACTTAAGAATAACAGGACACTTCCTGTTTTCTTCTTAAGAGGGGATATAAATCTACTTAACGGCAGAAATATAGCTATTGTCGGGACGAGGAGCCCTACCTCTTATGGGGTAAGTGTCACAGAGAATATTGTAAGGACAATAGGCTCTTCTGCCAATATTGTAAGTGGCGGTGCGCTTGGGATAGATTCGGTTGCCCATTATTCTGCCTTAAAATATGGTATTAAGACTATTGTCTTTTTAGGAACTTCAATAGATAAACCTTATCCATCCAGTAATATCCCGCTTTTTAACCAGATAATTGAGAAGGGCGGATTGGTCATCTCTGCCCATGGCCCGATGGAGGAGACCAATGAATTTACTTTTGTAAAGAGGAATCAATATATCGCCGAGGTCTGTTCTGCTGTTGTTGTAGTAGAAGGTGGGGAGAAGAGCGGGGCAAGACTCACTGCGGAGTATGCATTTGAGAAGAAAATCACGGTCTTTGCCCTCCCCGGACCAATCACATCAGAAAAATCTTACTGCCCAAATTATCTAATATCAATGGGTGCAAAGATTTTATATTCTGAGAGAGTTATTTCCGAATTTATGGGAGTAGGCGGTGGCTCTCAACTCCCCAATATTAGACCACCTGAATATGAATTGAGTGAAGAGGAGAGTAAGGTAATATCCTGCCTCTCTCAAAAGAATGAGATGCATATAGATGAGATTTCAGTTAGATTGGAGAAGGGGGCAGGTGAATTAAATGAGCTCCTTTTGAGGATGGAGCTCAAAGGTATAATAGAGCAACTACCCGGAAAATTTTATAAAAAGAGGAGTTATTGAATATGGCAAATCTTCTGATTGTGGAATCCCCGTCAAAGGCAAAGACACTCAGCAAATATCTCGGCAGAGATTTTAATGTAATTGCCTCACAGGGTCATATAAAGGATCTCCCGACGGGTGACCTTGGAGTTGATATAGAGAAAGATTTCAAACCCTCTTATTATGTCATTAAAGGAAAGGGGAAGATCATAGAAAAGATGAGGGAACTCGCAAAGAAGGCAGATAAGATATATCTGGGCCCAGACCCTGACCGTGAAGGAGAGGCTATAGCGGTGCATATATCAGAGGAGCTTAAGGTTCCGGATGAGAAAATCTTCAGAGTGCTCTTTAATGAAATTACAAAAAATGCGGTAAATAGAAGCATAAGAAATCCTGCAAAGATTGATATTAAGAAGTATCAATCTCAGCAGGCAAGGAGGATATTGGACAGGTTGGTTGGATATCTCATCTCACCAATTCTGTGGAGAAAGGTGATGCCCGGACTCTCTGCTGGTAGAGTTCAATCTGTGGCAGTAAAACTTGTGGTTGATAGAGAAGATGAGATAAGAAAGTTTGAGAGGAAGAAATATTATGAATTGGATGGGATATTTTCAAAGGAATCTATAAATAAATTTAAGGCACGGCTTGTTTCCATAGGGAATAGTAAGGTCCAGATAGATAACGAGAAAGACGCACAAAATACAAAGAATCATATTAAGCAACTCTCGTATTTTAAGGTCTCAACTGTAAATGATACTGAGAGGAAGAAGAATCCACCTCCGCCTTTCATTACGAGTAAACTCCAGCAGGCGGCATTCAATGCCTATGGATTTACAGCCAGGAAGACTATGTTACTCGCTCAGGAGTTATATGAAGGGATGGATATTGGTGGTGGAAGACTTGAAGGTCTTATCACATATATGAGGACAGACTCTGTAAGGGTATCAGATGAGGCAATAAATTCTGTGAGGGAGTTTATATCAGAGAGGTGGGGTAAGAAGTATCTTCCAGAGAAGCCAAATATTTATAGTACAAAGGGACGTTCACAGGATGCACATGAGGCGATCAGACCTACTCATATAGAATATGCCCCTGATTCTTTAAGAGATATACTACCTCGTGACCATTTTAAACTTTATGAATTGATATGGAAGAGGTTTGTGGCGTCGCAGATGAATCCCGCGGTCTATGCACAGCGAATAGTTATTATTGAATCTGGTGCATACGAATTTAGAACAGTCGGTTCAAAACTCTTATTTGATGGCTTTTTAAGGCTCTATAATCAGATTGAGGAGAATAATAGTTCTAAGGATGATCTGGAGAGTGGTGAGGAACTACCAGAATTAAGGAGTGGCGACCTTTTGAATCTTCTTGATATTGAGATTACGGAGAGAGAGACTCAGCCCCCTGCGAGATATACAGAGGCATCCCTGATTAAAGAACTTGAGGAGCGGGGTATAGGAAGACCCTCAACTTATGCAGCTATCATTTCAAATATACAGGATAGGAAGTATGTAGAGAAACAGAATAATAAATTTGTCCCGACCGAACTTGGCTTTATGGTTACAAAGCTGCTTGAGAGGGCATTCCCTGATATAATGAATCCAGAGTTTACAGCTGATATGGAGGATAAGTTAGACAGGATTGAGGAGGGGGATGTTGACTATATTGATATGCTAAAGAAATTTTATAACTCATTTGAGGGTATGTTGAGAAATGCAATAAAGAACTTCAATACATATAGAGATGAACTCTCCACAACGGATATCAGATGTGATAAGTGTGGCTCTTTAATGAGCGTAAAGGTGAATAAATATGGCTCATATCTTGCCTGTAACAACTATCCAAAATGCAAGAATACAAAGGCGTTTTACAGAGATGAAAAAGGGAATGTGGTAATAAGCAATGACAGGATCCTTGAGGGGAGGAGATGTCCTCTGTGTGGTTCGGAACTGGTCATTAAAGATGGTAGATTTGGTGAATTTATCTCCTGTATTAGATATCCAGAGTGTAAATATACAGAAGCCTTAAAGACAGGTATAAAGTGCCCTGATAATTGCGGTGGTGAGCTTATTAAGAGGAAGAATTCAAGAGGGAAGGTCTTTTATGGATGCAGCAACTATCCGAAATGCAAATTTATCAGTTCTTACCCGATCATCTTTCAGAATTGCCCGAGATGTGGTGCTCATTATATGTTTGATAAGGAGACAAAAAAGGGTGGACATTATCTTGAATGTTCAAATAAAAAGTGCAGGTATAAGATAAAGGTTGAAAGAGAAGCCTCTTCAAATGAGAAGTAAAGAGCGTGTTGCAATAATTGGCGGTGGGCTTTCGGGTTCAGAGTGTGCAAATATACTCTCAAGATCTGGGGTTGGGGTTGATATATATGAAATGAAGCCCATAAGATTCTCGGAGGCACATAAGTCTGAATTGCTGGCGGAACTCGTCTGTAGTAATTCCCTCAAATCAAATGATATCTATAATCCTCAGGGCCTCTTAAAAGAGGAGATGAGGAGATTTGGCTCATTGATTATTGAGGCGGCAGATAGGAATTCTATTCCCGCAGGACAGTCATTAAGTGTGGATAGAGAACTCTTCTCCAGATATATAACAGAACGACTATCAAGACAAAAGAACATACAGATTATAAGGAAAGAGGTCCTAAATCCTTTAGATCTTCTCAGGATTTATCCAGCGATTGTTGTGGCATCAGGCCCGCTTACATCTGATTTTCTCGCTATGAATCTGAAGAGAATGGCTGGTGGTGATGAGTTTCTTTACTTCTATGATGCAATCTCTCCTATAGTTACTGCTGATTCAATTGATATGGGAAAGGCATTTCTGGGTTCAAGATACAATAAAGGGGGAGATGACTATATTAATTGTCCGCTAAATAAAGAGGAATACAGAGTATTTTATGATGCGATTATCAATGCCGAATATGTAAAATCGCATATTGATGAGAGCCTGAAGTTTTTTGAGGGATGTCTGCCATTAGAGGAGATTGCAAAGAGGGGGTTTGATTCTCTTACATTTGGTCCATTTAAACCGGTAGGATTTGGATTTGAGAAGAGTGATATGCCGTACGCGGTGGTGCAGTTAAGGGCTGAAAATAGAGAGAAGACGCTTTATTCAATGGTGGCTTTTCAGACACGTATGAAATATGGTTCACAGGAGAAGGTGATAAAACTTATTCCAGCCCTTAAAAAATGTGAGATAGTCAGATATGGACAGATGCATAGAAATATATATATGAACTCACCTCTCGTGTTAAATAAATCAATTGCATTAAAGAATTATGAAAATATTTTTATTACAGGAACTTTATCTGGCGTGGAGGGATATATAGAGGCAGCGGCATCCGGGATCATTACGGCTTTATCTGTTTATTCATACTTAAATGGGATTAATTTTGTACCTCCGCCAGATATGACTGCGATGGGACTTCTGTATAGATATATCACCGGGGAGGTCTCTATTGGTAGGAGATTTGTTCCAACGAATATCAATAAAGGACTCTTTCTACACAAAGGGTTGAAAAGATATTCAGATAAGATAGTAGATGAGGCAATAAGACTGATAGATGAATATTTGAATATTGTTCCGATAGTAAGGGTCTAAAGCCATAAACAAGCCAATGTCTTGAGAATCAGAGTAAGATGATTGACAGAAAGATAAAATTTTTACAATTTGATTTTAGAGTCAATATCATCCACCCCATTAACGAATATTGCATTCTGTAGAGTGGTGAATAATTATTGTTTATCTCTTCTTTGTGAATCCTTTTACAAATTTGTTTATTACATAACCTGTTGGCGCCTTTTCTTGTTGAAGTTTAAAGAATTTGCCAATGTATTAAGATAAAGCCATAAAGTCTTAACAGGTGGATTTTTTTATCTAAAAAATAATTTAGATTAGGTTTTACCATTAACCAGATTGTAGAAGTGGTGAAATTCTTTGACTTTGCATTG
>JBMFOP010000023.1:0-33467 GCA_049969675.1 Myxococcota bacterium
GAGTATTGACTCCTATATACATATCACTTAATTAAGTAATGTTGAGTAGTTATAATTTAATTCTGTGAGAAATTTATAATTTTTGGAAAGAATTAAGGAATCCACAGAGAGAAGATATACCTATTACTTAGATTTTGGGATGTTACAGATTAATTTTTAAAAGTAGATTATTCGGGATAGCAATGATTTAATATGTGATAGAGAATTTAAGAGTAATTTCTTGACCTGATAGAAAATTTATTTTATATTAGCAAAATGGAGGTATGTTATGAACAAATTTAATGTTTTATTGGCATTAATTTTATTGGGTATTTTTGTCTCCTGTTCGGATTCTGAAGGTGAAAAGGATGTGGGGTTAAGTGATTCACTGTTAGACATAGCAGATGAAGATGTATTAACATTAGATAATTATGTGCCAGATAAAAGACCACCAACAACAGTTAGACAGACTGTAAAAGCAGAGCTCCCGATAGAGCCACAGGAGAAATCATTATCAGATAAATTTGGTAAATATAGTATGAATGGTGAGGGAGAGAGCCACATTGAGAGAGATGACCTCGGAACAAAAAAGGGAAATGCCGAAGAGAAGTCCTTCTTTTATATGGTTCATCTCTCCGATTTGCATATAACAGATTTCCAGTCGCCAGATAGAATGGTAAAATATGATAGCCCATCAATCCCATCTGCCTATAGACCCTTTGAGGGGTATTCGCCAAGAATACTTGATGAGTTTATAAAGACGATAAATGACTTCAATTGGTTCAGGCCCGTTGATATCCTATTGATTACGGGTGACGGTGTGGACAATACTCAATACAATGAATTTAAGTGGCTGATTGGTATATTAAATGGGGAAGAGGTCAATCCCAACTCTGGTGGATATAAGACTCTGATTGATGGTCCCGATAATGAAGTATGTGACCCTTTAAAGGCGACTGGCGCCCGATTCCCATGGATATATGTTCTTGGAAATCACGACCAGTTGATTGTTGGAAATTTCCCTGCAGTAGACCGTTCTCTCCCTCCAGATGAACAGGAGACCGCTATTAAAGAGGGGAATTACTACAAAAAGGCAGTAGGGGACCAGAGTGATGCTGTAATCGGTTGTAAATATCCAGTGGATGTTGCAACTGTGCGTGCGGGGAAGGTTAATTCCAATGAGGAGCGGAGGCCACTTACTCACAGGCAGGCAATAAATATGTTTTATACAGCTGGAGGTTTGGTAAAAGGACACGGCTTTACAGAGGAAAATATTAAAAAGGATAGTGGCAATTATGTGTATAGTCCAGCAGGAGATATTCCTATCAGATTTATTGTGATGGATACTGGTAAACCGGATGGCTTTGACAAAGGGTATCTCTCTCAATCTTTATTCAATGATTTCTTAAAGCCAGAACTTGATAGGTCACTAAATGATAAGGTATTAGTAATTGTTGCATCCCATCATCCAACCTGGTCAATTGATTCAAAGTCAGAGAAGAGCGGTGAGGAGCTTATTGCACTCCTGAATCAGTATCCAAATGTATTATTACATCTGGTGGGTCACGGGCATGAACACAGGGTGGTGCCTCATCCATCTCCGGATGCAGATATTACAAAGGGCTATTATGAAGTGGAGACTACATCCACCCTTGACTTCCCACAGCAGGGAAATATCTATGAATTTGTCTATTCTGGAGATAACGTTGTGACTATATATAAGACTGTGTTTGACCACAATTCAAAAGAGGGCTCAATGGCATATATTGCACGAGGTATAGCCATTTCTGATATTCAGGATGGGAGTAATCCCGATAATGGGATGGGAGAAAAGACTGATAGGAATGTGATTCTCAATAAGAAGATTCCATCTGATATCGCAACAAGGCTTGAGTCGCTGCCGAAGAAATGGGTAGAGACCCAGAATTTTTATAAATGATGGAAGAAGAAAAGAGAGAAAAAAAGAGTCATAAAGAGAAGGAATACAGGCTTATCCTTTCAATCTCTGAGATTGTCTTGAAAAAGAATTTTAAGGTTGTAGAATCAAATAGAGAGCAAACCCCTTATCCGTCTCTGTTGGTGAGATTTTCAAATGGGATTGTGTGGAGATGTGTCATCTTCAATGATTACGACCAGGCTCATATGATGGAGATACTTCATAATTCCTCGGAGGAGATTGTTTTAATTAACTACGAGCTCATTGATGCAGATATAAGCAAAGCAAATTATGAACTGACTTTTAGAAATAGAAATGGAGAGATTATTTTGAGATGCAGGGAGTGTATCTCCCCTTCAAAGTTAATTCAAAATGATTGAGTTATTTTCCCTCTAAAATCCTCTCTGCCTCATCCTTTAAAGTTGAGACGATCAGAAGATAAAGTGAGGGGAGAGTTGTTTTATGCATATTGATTTTTTTGAGATATATGGTAGATAAAACTATACTGAGTTGGAGGTTATTATGCTATCAAATAAGGTCGTAGCACGTTTTAAGAATGGGACAGTTCTTAAGGGTATTACTACAGACTTTAATCCGGAGAAGCCATCGTTTCATATACAGATAAAGATCGGTGAAAAGATAAATCTAACAGAGGTCAAACTTGACCATCTAAAGGCTGTATTCTTTGTCAGGACATTAGAGGGCAATAAAGATTATGAAGAGAAGAAGAGATTTGAAGGACCCACATCTGGTGGTATAAAGATAAAGGTATTTTTCATAGATGGTGAGATACTCGTTGGAACCACAAATGGATACAGACCAGATAAGCCCGGATTCTGGTTCTTCCCCGCTGATAGAGAGTCAAATAATGTGAGGGTATTTGTAATAAATTCTGCAATAAAAGGGGTAAAGCTCGGTCTTGATGCAGACAGGTAAATAGTAAAAATAACCTTTCATTTTTTATTGGACAAGGTAGCACAAATTTATATAATAATAGCAACTTTATCTGAAGGAGTTAATATGCCCTCTGATTTTATCACATATACATTTGGAAAACTTATTGAAGATTTGAGAAAGATAATAACCGCTGGTGTAGCCGGTGTCGTAAATGAAATTATTGAGGAGAAGCTCTCCGAGATTGCGGAGATTCGTAATAGACTCTTAGAGATTGAGAGGATATTGTATGAGCAGACGAAGAGAGATACCAGGAGGGAAGACCAGAGAGAGTCAGTAAAGGTCTCCACTGTTGTGGAGGTTGAAAAGAAGAGTAATAAATGTCAGTTTGAAGGTTGTGACAGAGAGGCAGTCTCAAGAGGGTATTGTAAAAATCATTACTATCAACTTAAGAGAAAAGGCGAATTGCAGAATATTGATAAGAGCAGAACGAAGAGACCATGTCTGATTGAGGGATGTGAAAGGTATGCCATCTCAAAGGGACTGTGTAAGAACCATTACTACCAACTAAGGCGTGGCACAATTGTATATGAAAATGGCAAATATGTTAAGAAGAGTTAATCTGAATTCTCTATCTCAAATAAAGTAATCTCCGGTGGGGCGAGGAATCTGATGGGAGGTCCCCAATATCCAGTCCCCCTGCTCACATATAGAGACATTCTATCCGATATTCTATAAAGTCCGGAGAAGTATTTGTAAACTGTCTTTACTATCAGGCTAAATGGGAATATCTGACCTCCGTGTGTATGTCCACTCAGTTGTAAATCAATTCTGCCTTTTAATTGTTCTAAGACAGATGGCTGGTGTTTTAGTAATATCAGAAAGGAGTCAGAAGGGATTTGCTCAATTAACCTCTCTTCTGTAACATTTGAATAGTTATCAAACCTCTTCCCATTCTCATCATCAACTCCCATTATCACAATGCCATCTGTAATTTTAATATATTCTCCTCTGAGCAACCTGAATCCACATATCTTATAAAACTCCGTAGCCATATCTATTCCAGCGTAAAATTCGTGATTACCGGTTATGGCGTATTTCCCGAGTGGAGGATTGAGGGCACTCAATTCGTTAATAATCTTCTTATTCTTCCTCGGGTCTATATCAGTAATGTCACCTGTAATGACAACAATATCTGGATTGAGTTTCTTCACTCTTGATACAATATCTGCAATAAAATCCCCTCCTAGTGTCTGACTGATATGTACATCGGATATCTGTACTATTTTTAATGGTGAATGTTCCTTTGGAAGATATCTGCTCGCAAGATTGATCTTTGTCTCTCTGATGTTGTGTGCCTCAAAGAATCCAATAACGGAGACAATAAGAGAGATAGTAGATGAGATTAAAAATGTGTATTTATCAATATGAGGTGGTAATCTCTCATAAAAGTTAAGATGGTGAGCAAATTTTATTAGAATCAAATGAAGGATATCAAAGAAGAAGAGCGATAATACAAGTACAGCCATTATTCCCATCCATGTATATCCGGTATAGGAGAAGAAGACCGAGAGTATATATGGACCTCCCCTCTCCGAGATTCTGATAATAAAAGGGGAGAAGACCATTATAATAAAAAATATTCCAACAATAAGATTGGAGATTCTCCCGAGTTCAAGGGCAGTGCACATTCGGTGATATACATATGCATGTATGGAGACATAAATGCCTATTACTATGAGAATAAACGCAACAAATGCAGATGTAGAATGGTGCATTTACTTAATCTCTGGTCGCTTGCCACTCTTCTTAAAAATGAAGTAATCTGAAAGTATCTCTCTGTGGTCAAATACTATATCCTCTGGGAGATTCTGTTCATAGAAGACCTTTGCCTCAACTGCATCATCTGCCCCTTTCAGATCTCCAGCTCCCTTTGCAATAAAGACAGTGGAGACGGTGTGAAATCTCGGGTCTCTATCTGGCTTTGAATATGTATAGAACTGTTCAATCAATTCCACATCCAGCGATGTCTCTTCCCTTGCCTCCCTGAGAGCAGCAGATGGTAGAGATTCGCCATAATCCACAAATCCACCCGGTATTGCCCAGCCATAAGGGGGATTCTTCCTCTTAATCAGGATTATCCCACCCTGATATTCAATTATGATATCAACTGCTGGATATGGATTTTTATACTGAGACATAAAGCACCTCGTAATCCAGTTTTATATTTATTAGATGGAATAAGTCAACACTATTTGAATAGAGTTTGACAATACGCTGAAATTTTGTCTTCACAGCTTATTATCTATTTCTCACTTCCCATCTTCTGTCTCTTATTAGTGGTCTATCATCTGTGAACCTGTGGACCAATATCACCTGTCTAGCATATAAAGGATTTCATAATTTTGATTTATTATCTTCCTGAAACTCTCATCAGTATCACTCCATTTTATCACATCTACTCTGAATCTTAAATCAGAGTTTTGAAACTCATCTATGAGATTGAAATATGTAACATCATCCAATCTATTTTTGCTGTCCATAATTACAATATCAAGATCTGATGCAGGTTTAAGGTTCTGATAGAGGCGAGAGCCAAATACACGCACTTCATAATTACTTATATGTTTTTTGATGATTTGCAAAATTATAGAACGTTCTTCTTCACTAATATTAATCATTTCTCTTCTTTAATTCAGAAAGAAATCTTTCAGCATCCTCTATAAATTGAAGTGATATTTGAAAAATATCTTCAGCCTTATCCTTTCTGTATATGAGAGATGATTCATTTCTTGCTATATGATACCTGAACCAGTTATCTATGTTTTCAATCAGTCCGGCCCCAAATGCGAGTCTAAATAATTCTTTTCTGGTTAGGTAGTCTACATCTTTTTCCACATTGTGCTCTATGTATCGTTTCATAAATTTCCAGCAGAGTTCATAGGTAAATTCAAAATGCTGTATAACCCCAGCTTTTAGTCCGTTTTTTGTGACCTCGTCAAGTGATTCAAAGAAATTATTATCTCTTATTCTTAAGAGGAGTTTTTTATATGAGTTAATAGCGCTCTCGAGAGAGCTCAGTTCTAATTTCATAAATCTCATTATCTTAGGCTTTTATAAATTAGTCAAATAAATTCTGATTCATATCCTCACCTTTGATTGAATAATTTATTTTTACACTGGGCGCCAATTTATTATTTTTTGGAATTGATTGAGGGGGGATGTTGTTATATATAGAGGTTATTCGGTGTATTATTTATTTCCGAAAGGAGTATTTTATGGAGTTTAATATTACGGAGGTAAATGAGTTTATCAAAAAGGAATCCGCCTTTATTGATGTAATTGTATCTGAGACATCAAAGGTCATTGCCGGGCAGAGACATCTTATAGAGAGTATAATAATTGGTCTTTTAACAGATGGGCACATTCTGGTTGAGGGGGTACCAGGGCTGGCAAAGACTTTAACCATTAAGACCATCTCAGATATTCTGAGTCTGAATTTTCAGAGGATTCAATTTACACCGGACCTGCTGCCAGCCGATATTATAGGGACGATGATATATAATCAATCCACCGGGACCTTTACTCCGAAGAAGGGCCCGGTCTTTACAAATATTGTGCTTGCAGATGAGATAAACAGGGCACCCGCCAAGGTGCAGTCTGCACTGCTTGAGGCTATGCAGGAGAGACAGGTGACAATTGGAGATGCTACTTATAAATTGCCAGAGCCGTTTCTGGTTATGGCTACGCAGAACCCGATTGAGCAGGAGGGGACATATCCCCTTCCAGAGGCGCAGGTGGATAGGTTTTTACTCAAGGTCAGAGTGGATTATCCAACATTACAGGAGGAGAAGGAGATAATTAACAGAATGACTGCATCTACCTTCCCTGAATATCAGAAGAGGATAATTACACCCGAGATACTCAAGAGGGCAAAGGATGCATTATTTAAGGTATATGTGGATGAGAAGATAAAAGACTATGTCCTCTCAATCGTCTTTGCCTCAAGAAAGCCCGAGGAGTATGGACTGAAGGGATATTCACAGTTTATAGAGTATGGGGCATCTCCACGGGCATCAATATATCTGATTCTGGCGGCCCGTGCACACGCATTTATTAGAAGAAGGGGTTATGTCACTCCAGAGGATATAAAATCTATAGGTATGGATGTCCTGCGTCACAGAATAATACCTTCATTTGAGGCTGAGGCAGAGAATATTACATCTGAAAATATCATTCAGAAGATATTTGATACCGTGGAAGTTCCGTAATATGCTTACATCCGAACTCTTAAAGAAGATTCGCAGGATAGAGATATCTACAAGGAAGGTGGTGAGTGAGACCTTCTCGGGGCAGTACCACTCTGTATTCAAAGGTCAGGGGATTGAGTTTGCAGAGGTAAGACCATATATTATAGGAGATGAGATAAGATTTATAGACTGGAATGTATCCGCAAGACAGAATTCCCTCTTTGTAAAGAGATTTGCTGAGGAGCGAGAGCTGACGGTCTTTATTGTAGCCGATGTATCTGGCTCTACACTATTTGGTTCAAGGTCTGGACTCAAATCAGAGATAATAGCAGAGATTGCCTCAATACTTGCCTTCTCAGCTATTGAAAATAAGGACAAGGTGGGTGCGATATTGTTTTCTGATAGAGTTGAGAGATATATCCCTCCCAAAAAGGGGAGGAGGCATGTACTTTCAATCATCTCTGAGATAATCTCTTTTGATCCGCAGAGCAGAAAGACCAATATAGATAATGCTTTGAGATATACCCTCAATATATTAAAACGGAGGTCTGTGGTATTTCTGATGAGCGACTTTATAGATTCGGGATATGAGAAGAGTCTCTCAATGCTCTCCCGAAGGCATG
This sequence comes from Myxococcota bacterium, assembly GCA_049969675.1. Lineage (GTDB taxonomy): Bacteria > Myxococcota > SpSt-1050 > SpSt-1050 > SpSt-1050 > SpSt-1050. Next base: position 7,683 of record JBMFOP010000023.1, read on the forward strand.
AACTGATTGCATTCAGACTCATTGACCCAGCAGAGGACTGTACCAATATCCCGTTTGTACTCTCTATTAAAGACCCAGAGAGTGAGGAGGAACTTTCAATAGATGTAAGGGGGTATCATACCTCAAACCTTTTGAAGAGATATCTCAAATCATACAATGATAAAACGACTGAACTCTTCAAAAAGAATGATGTAGACTATCTAAATCTGGATATATCACAGGACTATATTACCACTATGATAAAATTCTTCAGGAAGCGGCAGAGGGAGGCAATGAGATAATATGAGGAGATACCTCGTTTTTCTCTCTCTAATTCTTTCAATGATTTATTCTGAAGGTCTATATGCTAACTGTACAATAAGTGCAAAGACCGATAATAATTCCGTGCTGGTTGGAGATAGCATTATTCTCACGATAACACTTAAATATAAAGACGGGGAGTACTGCAGGCTAACAGATGATATAAATCTCCCAAAGTTTAAGATTCTAAAAAAGGATATTAAGACTGAGAAGAGCGGTGAACAGATTATGGATACATATACAATTCACCTTACCCCTCTTGAACTTGGAGAGGTGAGCATCTCACCAATAAATGTTCAGACATCTATAGATGGTGGATACTCAGATGATGAGGCTGCACTCTCAACTCCAGAGATAAAGATAACTGTAAATGGAATTATAAAGAATAAGGAGGAGGCGAAGTTAAAGGATATCCTCCCTCCCGAGAAGGTATTTGAGAGGACCTATATTTTGTTGTACATTATTGGTGGACTGATTCTTCTCGCTGTTTTTATTTATTTGATTATCAGGTACTTGAAAAAAAGAAGGGGTAAAGTTATTAATCAGAAAGCAGAACAGAATATCACTTCACAGCTTCCTCCCTATGATGAGGCTATCTTATCTCTGAAATTGCTTGAAGAGGAGAGGCTGATTTCAAAGAATATGTTCAAAGAGCTCTATTTAAGACTGACGGAGATACTCAAGAGATTTATAGAGAGATTTTATGGATTCAATGCCCTTGAGATGACGACCGATGAATTATTGTTTTATCTTATGGATCATCCACAACCGAATCTGGATTTGAATGATATAAGGAATTTTCTTGGACTGGCTGACCTTGTAAAATTCGCAAAATATGAGGTAGATGCAGAATTGGCTTATAGAGATTTTAATTTTGTAAAAAATATAATAGAGAGGGCGGCGCGCCCCATCTCAATGAATATCAATTCCTCTGAGAAGGAAGTAAGATGAATCTCCTTGCTATCAAATTTGAATATCCTTACCTATTGATAATACCGCTCTTGATTCTGATACTTTCTCCACTTTTATATAAATTGATTGCAAAGAGGAGGGCTGTCCTTCTGCTCCCTTATACATCTGAGATTAAGAAGATAAGAGGAATCAATATTAAGGGCTCAAATGTTGTCTTTATCCTGCAGGTTATTGTATTGATATTGATAGGTATATCTGCTGCAATGCCAAGATATGTAAAGGGGGAGTTCAGGTATTTTACTGAGGGAATTGATATAATGATTGTGCTGGACTGCTCAACCTCAATGGAGGCACTTGACTTTGATCCTAAGAACAGGATTACGGTTGCAAAGGAGGTCTTCAGAGAGTTCATTGATTCAAGAAAGAATGATAGGATTGGGCTTGTGGTCTTTGCAAGACAGGCATACACTCAATCACCACTCACCCTTGATTATAAGGCACTAAAGACACTTATAGATCCAATTCGCACCGGTGTAATAGAGGATGGAACAGCGATAGGGAATGCAATTGCTGTAGCCATAAATAGGCTCAGGGAATCAGAATCTAAGACAAAGACGATATTTTTAATTACCGATGGGGATAACAATGCAGGGAATATCTCCCCACTGGAGGCGGCTGAGCTCGCAAAGAAATTTGGAATAATCATCTATCCTATATTGATTGGTAAAGATGGACCAGTTCCTTATCCAGTCGGAAAGGATTTTTTCGGCAGGACTGTTTACAGAGATGTGGAATTTACGACCAATCCAGCCCTTCTCAAAGAGATAGCTGAAAAGACCGGTGGACAGTACTTTGAGGCAAGAAATTATGAGGAGTTTAAGAATACATTTCCAAAGATACTTGATTCACTTACAAAGACGAGATTTGAAGAGATGAGCGTATATGAAAATGCTGTGGACCTCGGAAGATATCTGATGATGATCTCATTTATTCTTATAATACTTTTATTAACAGTCTTCTCCCCACTTAAAAGATTTCCATAAACAATCTGCCACATATCCCTGTTGCCCAAAGTAATAAAGATTCATATTCATAAAAGTCAAAGATTGGAGACACTCTCAAGTTATTGAAAGACCTCTGTGCCAATTGCATAGAAATTGTGATTGAAAAATCTAAATATCCGTCGTCGGCTCTGAAACACCTTCTGATTTTTACCCCACCCCCACTTAAAAAAATTCTTGAATTGCATTTTTATTTGATATAATGCACTTTATGAAAAGAGAGAAAGGAAATAGGATTGATGAAAAACCATTTTAAGGAGGGGAAAGATGAATTTACCATCGTTCTATTGTTAGTATTTGCAGATAAAGATTATAAGGTAAGAATGATGTACTTAAACTCCAATAATAATAGATGGTATGATGGCATTAACTTTGGTGGAAGTGATATAAATTCTGATGTTTGGAATAAAGATATATTTTCAGATAAAAAATTTGGATTTGAATGGGTGAACGATTCAGGGATTTACTCAAAGGGTGGAAGATTTTATCTTATGTATAGAGATTAAAGAATACATCAATAAAAATGATACACAGGAGAATATTGTAAAATATAGTTTTATGGTACCAGATGCTTGGGATGTGGAATAGGAAGTGAAGTGCAATATTGTGGTCCATACTTACAACATCCTGTAATTTTCCAACCTGATGAGTTTTAGTTTGATTTGTGTGAGGTTGAAGATGAAGATGATAAATATTCTTATAATAGTTTATGAGGTATTAGGTGTATTTCATTTATGCGGCTGTTCATTCCCACGGGGTATTCCTATTAATTGTGAAGATAATAAAATTTCAGAGGATATTTTTTCAGTAGATATAAAAAGGGATGCGATTATTTTTATAGATGATGGAGAAGAAGATGCCTGGACAAAAATAGAAGATATTAATGTGGATAATGACTATTATATAGTGGATGAAGATATACCTGATGACTATATAGCAGAAATTATTGAAGGGGTAGGAGATATTGGATATGATTCTGGTGATGATATTGCAGATGCTAATGAAGTCTGTATTCCCTATAAGATTGATATAGAAAATTACTGTCCTTCAGATACATCAGAAATAAAAATAAGTATGGGTATCCAGAAGAACTGATTATTCCCCTGTCAGATAACAGTATAATGGTAGTTTTTAGTGAATATCAAAAGTCTTTATTAATAGGTGTGGATGAGGAATTAAATGAGGTATTCAGGTTTTTGCCTCCTGATATGGATCCAGAACCCGATAGTTTTAATAGCCTCATCACTGGGATTCGGATAGAAACTTGTGAAAAATTATATTTAGCAGGATACAAAAGGATGTATTTATACAATATATCGGGTATTGGTCCTTCAAAGAGGATTTTATGTATAAGTGAGTAAATTTGGTATTGATAATGAGTACCGTAGTTTTTGAAACTATTATTTGATTATGTGGGATGGGAGGTCTTCAGGTGAAATATTGTATCTATTAACATACAGATATGGGAGTCATTTTGAATGTGGATGGGATTTGTCATAGACCTGCATCAGATGTTCTATTGAGGCACTTGCATATCTCTGCGTAGTTGAGAGGGATGAATGTCCGAGTAGCTCCTGAATAAATCTAATATCCGCACCTGAACCAAGAAGATGAGTAGCAAATGAGTGTCTCAATGTATGTGGACTTACATTTTTATTTATCGCGCATTTGTGCAGATACTTCTTTATAATTCGTGCTACCGAGCGGGTCGTAATCCTGCCACCATCTTTATTTAAAAATAGTGCATCAGTCTCACCCTTTATCAATTCAGACCTTTTAGAGAGATACTCATTTATTGATTCTACTGAATAAGAGCCCAATGGGACAATTCTCTCCTTCTTCCCCTTGCCGATTACTCTGAGTGTCCTGTTCTTTGTATCCAGGTCCGATATATTTACGGAGACGAGCTCTGAGACCCTGAGCCCCGAACCGTACATCAACTCCACCATAGCCCTATCCCTTAAAGATAAGACATCCTGCTTATCTATTGAATGAATGATCGCAAATACCTCATCCACGCTGATGGCTTTTGGAAGTGTCTTTTCCCCTCTGGGAGAGGAGATGATCTCGGTGGGATTCTTCACAATTAATGCCCGCTTTAGCAGGAACTTATAGAATGTCTTAATGGCAGATAGTCTCCTCTGATTGCTTGAGGCCTTATTGAGCTTAAATCTTGAGGCAATAAATCCCCTTATATCCACCGGTTCAAGGGACTCAAGGTCTTTTTCAGATAGAATCTGAATCTTTCTATCTTTTAGATACTCCAAGAAGAGCTCTATATCTTTTATGTAATTTCTGAGGGTGTGTTCGGAGTATCCCCTCTCAATCTTTAGATACTCACTGAATTTTAATAGTAGATCCTCTGGACTCATCTATTTATATTCAGCCTCTATTATCTCTATCTTAACCTTGTTTAAAAAATTGAGTGCCGAGGTAGATGCGCCCCTGAGCTCCGAGGGTTCTCCAATCCCTGTCCACAATCTGATATGAGTTGGATTTACTGCCTCTTCGTTCAAAGTTGGGTCGATTGAATACCACTTCCCGGCCCAGTAGTCCAGCCAGGAATGAAAGCCGAATTTTCCATCTACATAGACAAGCCCCATAACGAGTCGGGTTGGAATCCCGAGTGACTTTAAGAGCGCAGAGGTAAAAACAGAGTATTCTGTACAATCTCCCATCTTCTGTTCATAGACCTCAAGTGCCGAGAGATATCCCTTTGAGAGAGATGCACCCCTGATATATCCACCAGCCTTATTGGAGACCCTAATAGATGCCTCTACAATTTCTGTCTGATCGCCCACGAATTCCTGTGCAAGCTCCATAATCTCTTTTGCAGTTGATTGCTCGTATCTTGTAGGTTCAATAAATCTCTTAAGATTTTCGTCTTTTACGGGGAATGTCATTTTATTCTCCATATCGGGCCTGATTCGTCTTATCTCAATAGTTACAGACTTCCCTTCCTTCTTTACAATCTTCTGATATTCATCTTCCAGAATCTGTGGCACCTCCAGAGATGTAAATGTAAGTTTTAGTGTCAGCTTCTCAAGTCTATTGATTGATTTAATTGCCCTGTCTGGCTTTATAAGAGACTGTTCAAAGATATCCACCGGTGTAAAGCCTTCATCAGCCTTACTCTTCTCAGTCCTCAAGAAGATTGCATTCATAGTAGGGAGAATTACACAGACCGGCCAGCCGGAGGCATCTCTCAATTCCACATTCTTTATACCTGCCACCGTCGTTGTAGTCTTATAAGTTGAATTGGGACAGAGATCTATAGGCTCAAACTTCTCAACCCGGGTCTCTCCCTCTACCAGATCAGCATCTGCCTCCATAATGAGGGGGAGCTTCTTTGAGAAACCGTTTGTAAGGTATCTCCTTATATAAAATTCAAATGCATTTGAAAATATGGCATCTCTTGGTATCTCTAACCTCTTCTCTGTCTTAATCCCTCCTATATCCATACTGATATCAATATGTCTTCTGTCTTTTGAGACGAGCCCCATAATGGTTCGCTTTACATTTCCCTCCGAGGTCTCATACCAGTAGCCTATTGGAGAAAGGTCTTTAATATTTGAGAGCGTTCGGGACTTGCTATATGTCCTCATCTCAGTCCCACCCCGCAAAAATACGGCGTTCATCTCCTCTTCAATTACATATACATCCATACCTTTATATTTGGAGGTGTAGCTCTCAAGTCTGACCTTGCCGACCTTATTCTTATCAAATAGAAGGTCGTAATACTCCTCTGATATCTGCTTTTCCTTCTTTAATACCTCATCTGAGAGAAGTATAATCGGAGTCAATAAAAAGACTGTAGCAAGTACAAGTACTTTCTTCATACCTTTCTCCTCCTGATACTGAAGATAAGTTTATAGATGATAAAGGCTATTATGACAAGTATAATAAATCCCTCAAAGTAATACGAGAGAAATGTCCTTATTAATTCAAAATTCCTGCCAGCCACAATAGAGATAGCGGTTATCATTAGATTAAACAATATCGCTGAGAGTATTGCACCTGTTATTGCCTTTAATAATCCTATCCTGCTATATCCTGCTACAAATACAATTGGGCCCCGTAGCAATGGAATAAATCTATTCGCAATTATTATCAAAAGTCCATATTTATTTATCAGTGTCATTGCCTTTTCCATCTTTTCTTCGGAATTTGAAATATACCTGTTAAGAGTGGCTGTCAGCCTGCTCTGATTATATCTCCCATTGATAAACATCCCCAGAAGTAAGGTTGTTGTAGCACCTAATGCACCGCCAATAATGGAGGACCCAAAAATAAACCCTATAGAATAGCCCCCATAAATCCCCATAAATATACCGAATGCGAGCGATAGGTCACCCGGGACAACGGGAAATAGATATTCCAGAAATGAGAATACAAATACAAAAATACCGAGCCCAACTTCATCTGTATTGCTGAGAATCTTCTCAAATATTTCCATAGTAGATGGTTATAATCTTTGAGTATTAAAAATACAAGAAAATTTCCTGCTGTTCACCTGACTTAGGACTCTTAAGTGTGGATTATCTTTATTACTCTTTCTGTCTCTTCTCTCTTGCCTTCTCTTTTATTGCTGCCTTCTGGTCGGGGGAGAGTTTTTTATATTTATTGTAGAGTTTTTTTAATCTTTCCTTCTTCTCTTTAGAAAGGCCAATATATTTCTTATACTTCTCCTTAATTTTATCCTTTTCATCTTCAGAAAGGCTATTGTAATATTTATATGCCTCCAGAATCTTTCTCTTCTCCTCTTTACTGAGATTTTTATATCTCTGGTAATTTTCAATAATCTGCCTCTGCCTCTCAGGGCTTAAAGATTTGAACTTGAGATATCTCTCCTTCAATACTTTCTTATCAGCATCAGGGAGCCGCTGGTATTCCTGTAAATTCTGGTCTGAGAATACCTCTGTCGAAAAGAGAGATAAAATGGTAAAAAAAAGTAAAGTTTTAATCATCATCCTCATCATCTTCCAATATCTCCGCAATTCCTTTATATTCATCAAGGTTTTCTACAATATTATAATTTTGTAATAACTCCAGATTCTTAATTATCTCCTCTTCAATTGATTGCTCGGTTATTATATTTAGCGAAGTGGAGTGCTCATCATCCTCAATTTTTGCACCCTCCTCCCCGAAAGATAGAACAGAAAAAGATATAATAAAAAGGGAGCTGATTATAAATCTTTTAATTTTATATCTCATCATCCAGCACCTCTTTAATCTCCTCAAGCTCATCAATATGTTCTATAATCTCCAGATTTGAAAATAGGTCAAGATCAGAAATAATCTCCATATCCTCTTTTGCCTCATAACAGATCTGGTTTATGATTATTTTATTTTGATTACTTGACTTTGAATAGTATAGAAGTGATGCCAGAAGAATTATAATAATAGCGGCAGCAATAGCGATTTTCTTAAAAAGACTCTTTTTGTTTGATGGCTTTGAAGATGTAATATTTGTAAAGATTTCATCCTCATCTTTTTTTGAGAGAGTAATTGTGCAGGTGCCATTTCGTAGTTGCTCCAATGTGTGGAAGTATCTCTCAAAGATTTCATTGCATCTGCTACAGATATTTATATGCTGTGAGATCTCATCGTTTTTAAGGGCATCTTCCCTGAAATTGAATTCTATCAGTATTCTGTCAATGTGGTTACTCATCTTTAATTCCAATAATGCTCATTGTTGCACGATGAATGAGCGATTTGATTGTATTGATGTTGGTATCCATTATCTCAGCTACCTCGTTATAACTCAACCCCTCAATCTTATTCAGTATAAAGGCGGTCTTCTGGCTGGTGGGCAGAGCGTCAATTCTCTTCTCTATCCTCTCAAATGTCTCTATTGCACCTGCTATCTGCTCCGGGGTAGTCTGAGTAGAGAGTGCAATTGGAGTAGCATCCGTGTTGACCCTCTCTTCTTGATGGTCTCTGATATAATTCAGTATGCAGTTGTAAGCCAATCTATAGAAAAATGTGTTAAAACTTATTTGGGGATTATAGAGGTTCTTCTTTTGATAGAGTCTTAAAAAGACCTCCTGTGTGATATCCTTGCTGGTCTCATAATCTCTTGAGAATCTATAAGCCATTGAAAAGACTCTCCTGACAAATCTCTCGTACAGTACCCTGAAGGCCTGCTGGTCCCCTTTTATGAATGCCAGCATCAGTTCTTGATCTGACAGCATAGAAGAATCAGCATCCTTTCCCTTCAGGACTGTCAATGTTTTAAACACCTCTCCAGTAACAATGTTTCAATAAGTATACTACTTTTTCGGTATTTGTAAAAGATAAAAATGCCCCGATTCCACGGGGCACTATAGTCTGTTCGTAGAATGGATTAATTAGATAATCTCTTTGAATTCCTTGGATGGTCTGAACTTTACAGTCTTACTTGCCTTAATCTTGATCTTCTCTCCGGTCTTCGGATTTTTACCTTCTCTTGCCTTCCTCTGTTTCAGAACGAATGCCCCGAAGTGGGGGTAGAGGAATCTGCTCTCCTTTTTTACCGCCTTCTTTATGTTTTCAAATATGGAGTCCATTATGAGGTTTAGTGTCTTCTTAGAGATGTTTGTCTTTGTCTGTTTTCTTACAGCCTCAAGTAATTCTTGCTTTGTCATATCTGCCCTCCTTGGCATTTATGGTTAATAACAAAAATAGGTAAATTGGTTACCATATAAATAGCCTTTGTCAACAACAATTTTACCAGAATATTTATTTTACTGATGTTTGCTGAAAGGCACTCTTGCAAATGTACATAAAATCTATATTCGGCGAAACTATTCGTTTTCAAAGACTGCATTTTTCCCCATTGTACCAGAAGGCTGTGGCCTATCTGCAAATATGTCCTTTATAATAACTTTATGATCTTTGTTCTTATCTTCAAGTGAAAATCCCCTATTTGTTAGAGGATATTCCTCAGTTCCGGACCACTTCCCCTGGTCCTTCGGCAGGCCTATTGTATATTTGTACTGAATATTTGTAAGAGGAGGAAATGCAAAAGTCCCTGTCCATATCTGATCCCCTGCGACCTCGTCAGAGCCCAGTCCATCATCTCTTAAAGCGCAGCCCACAGAATTTGGCACCCAGTCACAGAGCTTCTCAGTGCCGCCCACGATATATACAATACCATTCCCTTTGGGCGGAGGTGGAGTTGTAATGTTTGTGTATTGATCTATAGGAATTACCTTTCCGCTTACATCAACCTTGAAGGTTACATAGATTAAGGTGGTGGTATCTTCAAATATTACCTTTGAGCCGAAGTTTGGAGCCGGGTCTACATCTGCATCTCCCTTTGCAGCGAGATATAATACCTCAAGCGGGTCATCCTTTGTAATCTCAAGAGATTCAAATGGTATCTTCAGTTCAATCAGTTTCCCCTTTGAGACTGGACCGCCCACAACTATTCCCTTTAATTCGGTATTTATCCAGTTTCCATTTCCATCGGCATTAAAGAGAGAGACCAGAAGATTGGCTCCAGAGAAGTCTAACATAAGCTCTTTTGCTGCACCACCAGAGACAAATTGCAGTGGAGTCCCGTTTCTTGTATTCTTATTTGAGGGGTTGGCAGTATATTCGCCTTTATCTTTGTCGGTGATGTGCTTGTGAGAAAAGTACAGGAATATCTTAAGATTTGAATTCAATTTTGCCGACAGATCAAAGTTGGATACAATAGCAGAATAGAAGTTCTTATCATCATATCCATAGTAGACCATTGAGATAATGTCATCTGGAGAGGGTGTGGAGCCAGAGGAGTCAATATCATAGAATAATGCCCCTTCATTTGTCCATTCACTCTCATCAGGGTCAAATACCCCATTAATTTTTGGAGGATTCGTGAAAGGGCCTTTCAGACTCTTTGCCTTTGGCTGAACGATGGGGCCAAATTCTGGTGCAACAATCTGTGCCCCAGCCAGCTTTGCAAATTCATATACCCCATTTAGATGAGCCCTGAATGACCTGTCAAAAGGAGTATCATCATTGGCTGGTGAGGTCATATCATCTCCGTACCACCAGAACCAGTCCGAACCCTCTGCACTATATATCTCTTCCCATGCCTTCCATATATAATAGTCTCTCTGATTTACCGAGGGGTCGGGCATAGGTGCGGCTGGATTTGGTCTCGGCAGTCCACTCTTCTCAAGGTCGGACCTTGCACGTCTCAGATATGTCCACGCCAAATTCTCCTCTGCTTCACCTATCCAGATGGCAAAGTTTGAACCGATCCAGCTACCTGCCCAGAGGTCATCAATCTTCTTCATATTTGCAATTGGGTGTGGAGGGATATTTCTGCCCTCGTTCCCTTCTATGTATTCGCTGACAGTTGTGGTAATTATCTCACCCATCTTGAAAGACTCATTCAACTTTGAATATAACTGGTTTTTGAAGCCATTTCCCAGATAGTCTTTTATATAATTCTCCCATGGATTTTCTCCATCAGATACTACTACAACGAGTCTATCACTCTGCCCAAAGTTGGGAGCATTTCTTAGCACATCCTGAATGAACTCGTTTGCTGCCTGCTCTGCTGTCAGTCCCTGAAATGCAAATCCTATCTTATCTGATAAGGCATTATCCCTGAAGATTATCGCCATATCCTTATTCCCGCCACCATTTACCCTGTAAGGCTCAAATTGATTGAGACCTGATGGTTGAGACCTCTCCACAATCCCCTGATCAGTGGCGACCCATTTGATAGAGTTGGATGCAAATACCTGAATAGCCTCATTTGAGACAGAGCCTTCACCAGGCCACATCCCCTGAGGTGTATAGTTAAAGAGATTGGTGAAATAGGTTGTTGCCTTTATAATATGTGCGTGTGCATCCAGTGGATAGCTGAAATTTGGCTGAGGGAGGACATCCGTGGGCTGAGATTTTTTTGCTGTATCTGTATTAATAATGAGAGGAAGGATAGGGTGATAGAATGGTGTGGTTGTGAGCTCAATCTGACCCTGTTTGGTCTCAAAATTATAAGCCAGCTCTTTGTGGGCTAAAATCACATTCTTCATAATCTTATATTCCTCGGCTACGAGGCGATTACAGAGGTCCTCCGTAATCTTTACACCTTTTCTTAGGTAGAACTTTCCATCTGGCCTCTCCTCCACGATATCTGATAGGTCAACAGATGAGCCATCGGGAAGATTCACCCTGCCTCTTAAGAAGTCCACATCAAACCAGGCGATCTCAAAGAATCCTTTAAGATTTAGCCAGTCCTCCTGAGTGTAGGTAGAGCGATTCTTGTCTCTAAGCGCCTTGTATTCGGGGAATCTCTCCATCACCGCATCTGAGGAGGAAACACAGGACCATGCACCTCTATAAAATAGTTCAATCTCTTCCTGAGTGGCAGTTGCTGGGTCCGGCGTATCTTTAAGAAGTATATCAATAAATGGGTCAGTCTTCCCCTCATATTTTTTCAGAAAGTCCTCTTCATTTATCCGGTTGGTAGCAGGGTTGTAGTATGGGCCAAGCCTGTTGAGATAATATTCAACAAGTTGATAAAGCATAACAGAGGTAAGATTTATATTCAGATGGACATCCGGATATTTTCTGAGGATATCAGCCATCTTGAAGTAGCTCATAATCGCGTGTTTTCTTACCCATGGACCAAGCAACTGGTCTTTAATTGGATCCAGATATGTGGGCTGATGCTGGTGCCACAGTATTGTTAGATAGACAGACCTCTTTATCTGCGCCTTATTCCTGCCCTTATCAAGTGGATTCCCGTATCTGTCCAGAATATTCTGAACAAGCACCGTATAGGTGAGCTGTGGATTTATCACTGCGGTGGAGGGGATGGTTAAGGTTGCGAATTCATTCTTAACAGAGACGCTTGATATAGAGATTATTGAATTATCCGAGCCTTTGATAGTGTAATTCTCTACCTTTGAGCCAGATTTTTCATCTATCGGTTCTGAGAATCTGACCGTGATGACCTTCCCATCAGGGGAGAATGCACTTACTACATAAGGGGGTATCTGATCTGTTCCAGTGTCTTTTAGGCCTTCTACATCTGTAACACCGGTATCTTTAATCTCCTCTGCCTCTGAATCTGTTGCACCTTCGTCTCTGATTACGGATGTATCAATCAATATAACTATATCTGGATTGGATGTATCTCCGATGCTTGAATTACCTGGGCCTGAACAATTGTATATTGTAAGGGTCAGAGCGGCAATTATGGGAATTAATCTTTTCATAGAAATTACCTCCTGATGGAATTATATTATATGAGATTTTATATTATTAAAAGTGAAAATGGAGGTGTATCTCCAGTTTTGGACATTTTTGTTAATAACCAATACTATTTAGAGGCAATTGATAGATTAAACAACTTTATCTCAGGTTGTAAATAAATTTTATTATTCAAACCATTCTGAGAGCCTCTCATCTGTCTTCTTTTTTTACATCATCACCCAATTATGGAATAGTAAAATAACCATTATATTCTATAGGTAAACTATTGCCATCAATATCTTTTATGGACTTTGTTACAATATAGCCATAATCGCCACTTGCCCAATCTCCACTCTGTTCGCTCACTGAGACCTCATATCCAACTGCACCCATCACACCACTCAGATTGATAGCAACAGAGTTGCCATCTGATACTCTATATACAATGACAGAATTCGGCGCCGAGTAATCCACTTCCTCATTAAAGAAGAGTACAAAAGGTTGATTTGAGGCAGGTGGAGGAATCACACATGAAAGAACCGGCACATCTGATTTAGTCGTAAATGTAGAAACTGGTCTGAGGTCAACCACATTCATCACATTCCCTGCCAGATCTGAAACCCTGGTCTCATCAATATCCACAGAATAATTTCTATCACCAATCAATCTATCCGGGAGTGCTGGAATAAATCTAACTGAAGTAAAGTCAGTTGAGAGTTTTATACAACCATAAGTGTGTTTTATGCTCCTGCAGGCAGATGTATATGTTACATTGAATGTCCCTGTTGAACTCTCAGTTGAGCCATAGACAGAGGATGGCATAATCGCCTCATTGAATGTCACAACAATCTCACTATCCACAGCAACCCCTGAACTACCATCTGGCGGATTGACTGAGATTACCTGAGGAGAGATATTATCAATGCTGAAGCTATAGTTGTAATCTAAAAGTAGCGATGTCCCTCCGAGGTCCTTTACACCGGTATTGCCAGATTTAACTGTTACCTGATAACCTGAGAGATTATTTCTAAGTGGTGTTGATGGGATAAAATAGATAATCCATCTACCTGTTATACTCTCATATATCTGCTCATACACACCATATACCTGAGAACCAGAAGCCAGATCTGTCAATGTTATTGTATTATAATTCACTGTCTTCATATCTATCTCTTCATTAAAAGCAATCCATATTTTTGATAGAGCAGGATTTGAAGGGCCGGTGGGACCAGCGGCTAAAATCTGCGGTGCTGTATTCTCAACTGTATAGTTATAGGTAAGAATCCCGCTCCCCGGTAGTCTGTAAAGGTTTGCACACTTACTCATATCAATGGTGAGTGTGTATGACGCCCCTCCTCTCAGATTCTCTCTCGGCTTTATCTCCACTGTATCCCCATTATTCCCACCGGGGATGAGTCTTGTATCCACCAGCACAAAGGAGCCATCAGTATTGTTCTTGAGTTTGATTGAATAATTATTAAATGAAGTAGGGAGAATGAGGTCTCTGAAATTTCCACCAGCAAATGCCCACTTAAGTGTTATGGTCTGATTCGCCTTTATTATAGAACCCGATGTCGGTGTTACAGTTGGATTCTCAAGGGTCAAGGCAGCGCCACCCGGTGCTGAGGAGACAGTCAGGGTGCTCCTCCACTCCCTGGACAATGGATTACCCCTATAATCTCTCACCCTCTGATTTACATAGAAATCTGCATTCGTACCGGTCTTAAAGGCTGGAATCGGTATCATAGTTACAATCTTCGGGAAATCTGTATAATATGCAAATAGCGCAGGTAGCTTCTCCCCATTCTGAACTACATAAAAGGAGTTCTCATCAACTGATGCAATGTCCACATCTCTTGAAAAGATGGCTACAAATAACATCGGGTCATTGATTTCATTGTTTGTTGATGACCAGTCAACTGGATTGAATACCACAGTAGTCTCATCAGAAGTAGTAAAGTCTACATTGAGTATCCCCTTGATAAAATTTCCACTCTTCGTCTTTACATAATAATTGTAATTTAGTCTGCTCTTTCCCATCATTACAAGTCTATAATTTTTTGAGTAGTCAAGGTGAGATGCAAGTTTATTAGTATCAAATACTATCGTCTTATTTGAATCAGCAAGAGTAATTACATCGGGGAGATTGGCATTGAGACCCTTGATAAAATAAAGATTTGAGAGAGAGGTTGCAAATGTAGTATCAACCTTTACTGTATTAGCATCAACAAATGCCACAATCTGGTGTGGTCCGCTAATTCTATCTCTTAAGAAGACCCAGATATATTTTCCTACATCAGTGGATGAGAAAGAGGAAGAAGTAATCTTAAAGAGGTCCGAACCTGCGGTAATACTCCCATCACTTGCCCATAAGTCAGACAGGATTATATCACGGTAGTTTACTGTGGTTGGGTCAATCTCTTCATTAAACTTAATCTTGAGTTTTGAGACCACAGGGACATCTTTTGCATCAAATAGATTTGTATCGGTTACATAGAAATATTCGCCTCCTTTTCTAATTATAGAATTTGAATATACAACCTCTTTGATTTTTGGCTCTGAGACAGACTTGAAGTCTTTTAATAACTCATAATTACCCGCTGAGGGAGCCACATTCTTACTATGGTCTGCATTAAATACATTGGCTGTTATGTGAAATCTGAATGTGGTGTTGTAAGGTATCACCGGTTTTGAATTCATTATTGTGAATTTTAATGAGTTCTCAGCCACCTTGAAATCCGCACCTTCAAGTATGAGTGAGCCTCCGCTCACGCCAGAAATGTCATAATACCCATTGTATCCATTTAATGACCCGGATATAAACAGTATCTTCCCGATATAACTTGAATCAAAACTATAAGATGGTGACGAGAATAGATTGGATGGAGAGATTGAGCTCTTCCCATCATTTCCCCACGCATAAATTTCTTGACCATCGCATGAGAATAGATTAAACATATCTGGTTTAAAATACATCACCTTCTTATCATTCGGGACAACATCCCAGCTGATATTCCCATCCAGTCTAACTATATTCTGAAATTCATCCTGATAGGTCAGATAAACTGTGCCATTATTAATTGTGCTTACATCCATATCCTCAGTAAATCTGACCCTGATATGCATATCGTCCAGATCAAAGAATGTGCTATTGTTATATTGAGTTCCATCCCATACCACGATATCCTGCACAAGAGTTGATGTAATGGTAGTAAAGATAGATGTATAGTATGAATCCAATGTATCTCCATATATATCAACTACTCCCTTGGTAATAACTATTGTATAGGTTGTGTCATAATCAAGGTCCGAAAGGGGATATGTGGAGACGGTTTTAGGGTCTATCTGTGCAAATGGCTGAAGCGGGATTGCCAGAGGACCGGAACAATCCGTTGAGATATTTGCACCTTTGGTGAGACAGATATTACCATCCACCGTTGCAAACTGGATATCATTGTTGAAGACAATCCTTATCTCCGGTCTTCTATCAACGCCAGTGGAATTATCAGCAGGGATTACACTCTCAATAGCAAGCCCGGGTGCACTTGAGACAGCGAAGTCAAATCTCAGCCCTTTATAATCTGTTCCACCAATAGACATATCTGTGATGCATCCACCATTATTAAAGAGATTTCTCTCTGGTCTGCATACTCCATCTGGATAACCACCCATAACTATTACTGAATATGAAGTTGAATATTCAAGTGCAGAAAGGGGAGTAATTCTAATAGTGGATGGAGAGGATTCTCCACCAGCAATAGGATTCTCCAGTAGAACCGGTATACGGGTATTTACATCTGATGCCTTGACGAGAAAGATTCTGTCATCTGAGATATCCGACGAGTTCCCAACAATATCAGAGAAATTTACATAACTATTAAATATAATCTGAAGATTTGCATTTGGTGCAAATGTCTCTGAACCGGAGAAGTTGGTGGCAAGGACTGTCAACTCCGGGATGTCTATTATTCTGAATGTATATGAATATGGGTTGGGAACGGGATTAAACCATCCCCCTCTTGTGGTAGCGATAAGGCTTCTGATACCAGATGGGCCACCTGTCAGTGTTACGGAGATATTGTGTGAATAATCAAAGAGACTCTGTGGGACACATCTGATAGTGGTGCCAGAATTTATCAATTCAAGAGTAGAACAGGATAGGATATTCATTGTCGTAGTATCTGTCATACTGAAATTTGTAGTATTTACAGATGCTGGGTCCAGAGCCTCATTAAAGGTAATTTGAACCTCTGCCTCTCTCTGAACATTTGTGGAGATTGGTCCCGGATTCATACTGACGATATATGGGGCTGGTGGGTCAATCGTGCTGAATGTGGCTGCGACTGAACTCCTCAGATGTCCGATCAGCGGGTCGGCATTTGAATTTACATATTGTGCATTAAAACTCCTGACTGCGTTAGAAATGGTAACTCTCATGTCCTTACTATATCCAAAATTCTGATTTGCTGTAAATGTGACTATCTCCTGATTGCAGACGAATGTGCCGGAGATTGGTGATGTGGAGGGGAATATCGTCTCAATCCTGATATTTGTAGAGTTAATTGTTGTGCAATCCACGGGTTCAGAGAAGACAATTACTATCTCCTTTGAATCATAAGGTATCCCTGTTGAGCCATCTCCCGGAGTAATGGACCTTACATATAAATCATTGATACCCTCTACCTTAAATAGATACACATATTCGCCATTTGAATTACAATTATATCCGGAATCAGGTGTGCAGATAGGGAGCTGTCCATTTATACCCGTCGCCCTGTCCGAATATACGCCACTAAATGATGGGGGATTTGCACCTTTGATTCTCAATCTAAGTATTGTGGCATAGCCCAATAGACCCTGAGGGGTAATCTTTGCAATGGTATCTCTTCCAATCATATCTGTTGTGGTTGGTAAATCCGACTGAATTGTCCCCTGATTATTGTAGAATGAAATATCTGCTGCAATATTTGATATCGCATTTCCATTTATCGGGTCAGCAACTCCAGTTACATCCTCAAAGAATACTGTATTGTTCAGTGTAAATGAACTCTGCTTTACACCCTCAGTAAATTTTACAAATACAGATTCTGTCTTACCTCCATTATCTCTTTTAAGATAGAGATTCCCATTCTCTGAATATGTCTGAATAATCCTCAATGGCTCAGGGTCCTCAATTCTGAATACTATCATTAAAGTATTTCTTAACTGTCCACCCTCATTGGTCACTCTATCACCTGTAAATATACCGGTTGTTTTACAACTTGAACTATCCGCACAATTTACACCTATCGGGTCATCCTCTCCCTTTATAATAATTCTCACAACTGTAGAATAATTGAGTAAATCAGATGGCGTAATCGTCATTATGTTATCCGCACCGACTCCCCGTGAACCATCTAAAGGTGTATCATCTTCATTAAATGTCAGGTCATACTGGATAGGAGTGCCAGACTGATTTATGTCAAATGGATTACTGAGTGTGCTCACATCTTCAACCTTAAGAGATGAGGAATTGATATTAATCTGTCTCACCCCTTCAGAGAAGGCAAATACAAAAGAGGTAGGAACTCCACTATTTGGTGTGGTCTCTCTTTTGATTCCAGTTGTAATCACACCATCTGCAGCAGATGGATATGAATACAGAAGGGAGAGTGGAGGCGGATCAATTGTCTTGAATGTAAATGAGTAGTCATTACCAAGAGAGCCACCTCTCAATGAGGTTATCTGAGACTTCAAGACCAGAGTATATTTCTCCGAATATTTTAGTCGTGGCTGATTGAGTGCAGTTTTAACCGGGATGATCTCAATATTATCTGTCTCGCTCCCTACCGGAAGGATTGTAAAATCTACAGGGGTTAAACTACCATCCAGAAGGACTATATTATTTGACTCCTTCTTGATTGTAGCGGGGTCAACTGCCTCTGAGAAGAAGACCTTTATTGTGACCTCTGTATCAATATTGTCAGACATATCAGATGGAGAGACTGACTTTATGGCAAGCTCAGGTGCTAAGACGATGCCAAAGGAGAAATTCAGCTCATCCAACCTACCATCCTTAGAATCAATTATCGCAGCTGTCACAATATCATTTATTCTACCATTTATCGTTGCGCCATAGGCAAATGTCCGTTTGGGTACATAGATAAACTCCCTCGCCTCTCTTATTACTATCTGACTTGTATTGTCAGGTGTGGTCTCAAAATCTGAATCCACAAAGAGCATATCCTTATCATTTGCAATGATTCCTCTGATCTGCCCCTTGCCAGCCCCGTCAGAGACAAATATCTCAAAGCCCTTTAATTCATCTATATTGAAATCTGCCCCTCCGATCTTTATACTCCTTCTATCGGCTGAACTCACAGTAGATTTTAATATATCAGCGGATTCTACTATAATATATTCTGAGCCAGTATCGGGCTGTGTGGTAAATGGAGTACCAACTTTTATTGTGTCTTTTGTATTTGATATAATCTCATACTCTTCACCAGAGGCCTTCCCTCGTAGAAATCTAATTAATCTCCCTTTGAGCTCATCGTCTGCAAAGCTCTTACTGGTGTCTGTAATTGAATCCGTACCTGAAGAAACAACCATCCCGGACGAGAGATATCTCCTGTAATAATAGAATGGCTCATCAGTGCTGAGCGGTTCTATCAGATTTGCACCACCTGAAAGAGAAAGGGCTGGTTTAAGTAGTGTATAACTGAATGTATTATCAGGTGCGCAGGCAGGATTTTCACTAATCTCAAACGACTTCTCTGTATTGCCCAGAACAAATGCCGAACATGTAGAGCTACCCTTCTCAAAGTGCAGAATATATCCCCTAAATGCATCTGGAATCATATGTGCACTATCGTCTGTAATCACCTTATCGTTCACAGATGTGATACTGCCACTCTGCACTTCATATAACAATGTATCAGTCCCGAAGGCTCGGTTGAATCTGACTCTTAACATAGAATAAATTCCATTATTTACACTCTTATCCTCTGGACTCAGAGATGTTACAAAGAATGGTTCAACACCCTCTGTGGTAAAATAATAACTTAAAGGCAACCTCAGATATCCACTATTCTGAGTCGCCTCAAGAGATGCTATCCCCTCTTTTAATTCAACCCTGTACTTGTGTAGATAATCAAGGGGGTATTTAGGTGTAAATATAACAGTATTCGGCGCATCTGAATCAACCTTAAAAGGACTCTGTGCATCAATCGGTTCTATGAGTAAGATATTATTCTCATCTGTAATATCTGTCACTCTGAATGTATAATCATTTGAGGAGATGTCGGCTGGATATTTCATCGTATCCATATTGACTGCCTCAGAGAAGGTAATCCTGATATCTGTCCTGATACTTACATCTCTTGATTCAATATCCGGTGCCACATTTACAATCAATAACTCGGGTGGGTCAATAGTAGAGAATATAGAGATATAATCGGATTCTCCATTGTTTAGATACCCCTGAGAGTTTTTAAGTGCTTCTGGGGGATTTATGAGATTACTCCCTCGCACAGATTGAATCTTTGACTTCAGTGTAACTCTTATAATTCTTGAATATTTAAGATCAACAATGCTCTCTCCATCTGAAGGATTTACATTGACAAGAGTTAGTATCTTATTTTCAGAATCCCATTCTCCCTTCATATAGAGAGGTATTATGTTATTTATATCAGTAATATCCTCAACAAGGAGTGTCGCTGTATCTTTAAGTGAACTCTCATCTCCACCTTTATTGAAGAATATAACCGAATTTGTATTTACTGCCTCAGAGAACTTTATCACAATCTTTGAGTTAAGTGTAACACTCCCTGCACCATTTGCTGGAGAGATTGAGACCACATTGAACCTATCAAGTAACCTTGTTGAAAAATCAACTGTATAGTCAGCCCTTAGATGACCATAATATGTATTCTCTACCTTATCTCCAAAATCCTTTGCCCTTTGTGAACGAATCTGTGTGGAGAGAATCAGTCTCACAAATCTTGCATAGCCAAAATCCTTCTCCGGTTTGAAGGTCGCAATGACCCTCTTCTCATCAAATGTCCAGCTCCCTGCAATTGGACTATTACATTTCCCATCTGTAAATGCATCCTTTGAGCCCATATCACAGACTACAAATGTAGTTGTCTGGTCAAAGCTCGGCGGTGTATTGTCCACTGCCTCAGAGAATGTAATTACAATATTTGCATCAGGCTCCACACCATTTGCACCATTTGATGGATATACTGAAAGAACCTTCAGGTCATCTATATATTCCGTGGTAAACAGAGCAGAGATCTCCCGTGCGAGCCTCCCACCTTTTGAATCCTTTGTATCCACTTTTGTAACTCCCGATTTTACCCTTATCATATATTGCGTCCCAAAATTCAGGCTCTTCCTGGGCTTCAGTGTAACTGTATTGCTCTCCTTTGTATAAGTAAGTTCTGTCTCAACTTTGAGGCTCTCATCCTTTTTGGAATAGTCATAAAGAACCACATTCTCAGCCAGCGTGGATTCCACCACCTCTTCAGAGAATACCACCCTGATAATCACATCCCTTGAGACATTCGTTGCCGAATCAGTTGGAGAGATATACACTACCCTCAAAGGCGAATCCACTCCCACCACAAATGGCTGGTCACTACAGGAGAGAATGAAGATTAAGAGTAGAGATAAAAGGCATAAAAACTTTTTCATATTCTAATCCTCCTTAAAAGACAAGTTTATATCCAATATACAGATTTGATCCGCCTATATTGCCAGTCTCACCTATATCTACCTTCGTGTCATATTTGAGATATGCGCTTGAATATCTGATTTCTGATACAATAAATCCATAACCAGGAGATATCTGTGCCCCGGCGCCAAGAAAATATCCGTATGCAATACCGTCAGAATAACTCTCCCCCTCAAACACCTTTGATGTAGAATAAGACAATACAATAGAACCTCCTCCATTTACAAATATACCTACCGGGATATTCTTAATAGGCAATAGATACTCCGCCCCGATAAAGATTGGGATGTTAGTTATAGAGAATGAATAATCAAATAGCCCGATCTCAGCATCAAGATTTTTCCCGCTACCTGAGAGAGGATAATATCCAGCCTCCACACCAAATGCAAGACGGTTATGAAGCAGAGGGCTGATATATTTTAAATCCAGAGAAAATGCATAGGTAGAATCTACCCTGCTCGTTGGGACCAGAACATTTGCTTTGAGTGCTACACTAAAATATCTCTTTGCCCCTTTCTCCTCCTCCTTTACAACCCTTCTCTCCTCAACCAGCGGCTTTTTGTCAGTTACTCTCTCGGCTATGATTACCTTCTCAGATGAGCTCTTCGGCGCTTTCAGAGGAATGGGCTCTATAGGGATATCTGATACCTCTGGCTTTGCAAGTAACTGCGGCTCCTCTTTTTCAGACTTATATATCTTCAGAATAAGCCCTTCTGAGAGCTCTTGCGGTCTGGAGATTTGATAGATATGCTCTCCCTCAGGCACCTTTATCTGGATCCATCTGTGTTCACTCGCCCAGTATGTACCCTCTGTGATGATCTCGATCTTTCTATTCTGCTTCTTTGGTTCCAGTTTTAGGGTGTATTCATTTATTGACCTGAATCCACCATCTCTTAAATATGTAAAATTAAAACTTACCTGTCCCTTCTTATCAAGCGGGACCAATGCCCTGAACTTGATATTTATAAACATCGGTCCCTTTGCCTTAATTACAAGGTCCCCATCTGATTTTAGATGGATATATTTCTGCACCTTCCCCTGTTCAGAGATTGAGAAATCTGAGTGTTTACTCGTAATCTGCATATCCTGTGAAAAGATGGTCAAGGGGAAATGCGTCAGGATAACAATAAGAATGAAGCTCCTTAAAATCTTCATAACAGACTCCTTATTTATATAACAGGATCTTTGAGACAAAATCCCCAAACTCTCTATAAAATGGAGATGCAATGATCAACCTTTCAAACCCTCCATCCTCAATTACTACAGATGAAAATCCAAGTGAGCCAAATGAATATTCAGCTCCAAAGAGAGGGGATTCATTAAGCGTTAATCCAGATATATCCTCTCTACCCTCAATCAAATATACTCTTCCTATCTTTTCATCTGAAACAATAAGGTCATTACAACCTGTATTGATACTACCTTTGCATCCATCCTTAAGATAATCATGAGCCGATTGGAGATAGAAGCCGAAATTCCCACCGCTCTCACCAGAAATCTCAATAAGATTTTGAGTCTTACTATCTCTTATAAAGACCACTCCTCTATTATTTACCTCATCCCTCCCACTCAAGACCAGTTCAATCCTGCTATCGCCATTCATATCAAGGGTCAGAATATTATATCCGAGTCTCATATAATCTCTGGTTCCATTTATGACCAGATCTACATTATCAACATTTGTATTCTGAATTGAGCATCCACCTACACCAGAGGTAGAATAGAATATATAAACCTTCCCTCTACTCAACTCATCAGCATCTAAGGATGAGATGATGATATCTGAACATCCATCATTATTTATATCCCCGGAGGCCACACTATAGCCAAATGAAGAGCCTGTAATCTTCCCCTTTATTGAGAGATTACCCGTCTGTGGAATCTGAGAGATCTCGTTATTGTAAAACACATAAACTGAGCCGCTTGAAAGTTCACCATCAGCAGGGGCTCCT
Source organism: Myxococcota bacterium (assembly GCA_049969675.1). GTDB lineage: Bacteria > Myxococcota > SpSt-1050 > SpSt-1050 > SpSt-1050 > SpSt-1050. The sequence continues at coordinate 30,803 of JBMFOP010000023.1, forward strand.
ATCAGGAGATTCTCCTTACCGGTAAAGATAATAGTTGAGATAGATGACCCAAACATTGAATCCCTATTCCCGGGGGATAATCTCTTCGGCTCTGACTCATTAAATACGCAACTGCCTCCGCTCTTTATCTGAGGATAGATATATACTGCACCCTCTCTATCCTCTCCATCAAGTGGAGCAGATATTACTAAGTCCTTGCAACCATCGTTATTTATATCAACTGCATCTACTTTATATCCGAATAATGAGCCGTCATATTTGCCGAATATCCTGTAAACTATATCCAGATTGTCACCAGAAATCTTGTAAATATAAACCGCACCTGTTCTCTTTTGTTGATACAACTCATCTGTATCACCGGTAATTAATACCTTCTCACCATTGAAATTATCTACAAATTTCATTGAATATCCCAGATATTTGCTCCCCTCTAACATCACCTTATTCTCCGATAAGATGCCAGCCTTAAGGAGATTTGAGTATACAAAGTTTGTCCCATCAGTCGCACGCAACATGAAATAATAAGGTTTGTTATATATTATTGGCACCTCGTTGTTATCTTTATCTACAAATGAATATAATATAATATTCTGAATATCTCCGGGATTTGAGGGGGTGGGTATCTGTGAGAGTTCGGTCATATCTGCAAATTCACTCTTATCAAAAGGTCTGTCTGAATATACAAGGGAATACCCCTTAACTTTACCTGAAAGTTTCCCATTTATCTCATCTGCAGCGGGTGACCTCCATTCAATAATAAAACCCCTTCTATAGTCCTCTTCAGGGTTCAATATAGGTTTTGAATATATTACAATATCTGAAGGCGGATTGTTGTCAGGGATGGGAGCAACAGTAAATGTTGAAACAAAATCCTTATCCATCCGGATACCTGAGATATCTGAGAGAAAGTTCTTAACCTGAATGGTGTAAGTATTATTAGAGAGAAGTGGAGATAGAAGATTGACTTTTAACCGCCTGCTATCTACAATTTTCAGACCAAATGGAAGGGTGGGTGAAATATTGAAGTAAGAAATGTCAAGATTTGAGAAGTCCATCTCCTCCGAAAATTCTATATCAATAGAACTCAGATTGTTTGGTATATTTTGTGCCTTATCAGATGGAAATATCTTCTTTATATATGGGGCATCATATGTGGTCTTAAAACCAAAATAGTAATTCTTATCAAGATTAAAACCGGATGTATCCTCAATCTCAGATGATGCCATCACTTTATATTCTCTATTTTCTTTAAGAGAAAAGTTTTCAATATATACTACTTTATTCTCATATCTTACCGAATAATCGCCAATACCGGATAGAAGAATCGTGTAATTGTTAATAGTTTCTGGGTCCATCTCCTTATTAAATTCAATCTTAATCTCCTTTAAATTGTAAGGCACATCTTGAGCACCATCCGGTGGTGTAACTGACACTATCCGTGGTCTTATGTAACCTACACTGAATGAAAAGTTGTATGTCTCACCTAAAATGATATTGGATATATCGGTTACAAATGGCATTACTATATAATCATACCTCTTCCCCTCTTTAATGCCATTTATCAGATTTATGGTTACCGACTGCTTATCCTCTGATAGAGCCAATTCAGTGGGCTCTCCACTTACAAGAAAGTTTGAGGAATTTACACTCCTTTCATCAAGTGGTTTGTTAAATTTTATTTGAATCCCACGAAAATCGGCTATCCCCTCAACATCCACGATGGACTTATCCTCAGGGGAGACAGATAATATCTTGAGAGGCTCATAATCTGTTACAAACTCAAAGATGTAATCACCCTCTCCACTTCTCTTATCCTTATTCCCTTCAAAATCAGAGGTATCAGCTGCAACGGATATATCCTTTATACCGGCATCCTCCACATCAAGAGGATTGGACATAATATTTCCAGAGAGATAAAATGGGAGACCGGAACTATCTTTAATAAGTTTAGAAATTACAACTCTGCATTGTGCCCCTTCTGGCAGTACCACACCCTGTTTTAATTTTATTGAGACGGTCTTCTTATCCTCTGATACTGAAATTTTGCTCTCCGGTTTAACACCGTCACAGGAGAAATCAAAAAAATCCTCAGTTATAAATCTTTCATCAATCGCCTTGCTAAAATTTATGAGTACTGCACCTGAAGGGGCGAGGTCCCTTTGAACTCTCTTTGCCCCGTCTTTAGGGACGGTACTGATTACATAGAGTAAAGAGGTATCATTATCAATCGCTACATACTCGCCCGCGCAGGAAAAAAGGATTAATAAAAAGGAAATTGTAAGAATATTTTTATGAGATTGAGGCATGGACTCCTCCCTGGAAATTGAACAATATCAGTTAAATATTTCACAATATACCAGTATTGTCAAGTATAAGCAAAATCATCGCTATTTTAAACACCGTAAAAGTAATTATGTTGCTACAAATATTGCCAAAGCACATATGTCCAGAATACACATCTGTCCAAAATAAATTTTAATGGGAGACTCAAAGATATTTAAGAGAAGATTTTATATGAATATGAATCACATTAGTTTTTGATAAAATTCTACAGATATTTTCAATGTATGAGTTTTACAAGGTAGTATAGGAGACGAGGGTTGATAAAGTGGTAAAAAGGATTCTGTTGTTGAGGGCAATTTGTTTTGAGAGCCAACAATCACAG
>JBMFOP010000024.1:0-33403 GCA_049969675.1 Myxococcota bacterium
CTTATCATAGGAAGATTGAAAATGACCTTTTGAATAAATATAGTGTTCTGACTCTGCTAATAAACATAAGCAAGAAGAGAGGGAAAAGGCTTTAATCCACTTAATAGTCCTTGAAATAGCAAAACAAACGAGAAGATTGATAGAAAAGATATGCCAACATATTACCTAAAAATTTAGAAGTTAGTGTTTAATCGCAATCTCTTTACAAATTATAAACTAAGCAGAAGATTTTTAACTCTTCTCGGTTTTGGCTCCACTGAATTAGTGTTATGTAGATTCGTCGTCGGGGAGCGGCTCCATCTCCTCTCCCTTTTCAATATCCTCAAGAAGGGATCTTGCCTGTTCAAGTTTATCCCTATTTACATAGATTGTGTACTGTATTCCCTCTCCGGGGATTGGATAGATATGAACTGGTTCAGAATAGAGATAGCACTCTATCTGATTATCCTTAAGTACATCAGTAATAAGATTTGCCTTAAATGGACCTTCTACATCTACGAGTTCTACAAATTCAATATTCTCAAATTCCTCAAGCCCTGAAACAAGCGGGACATTACAATCCGGACAACTCTCAATCTCATCTTTATAAGCCATTCTGCATTCTGGACAAAATTTCATAAAACCTCCTGATTACTACCCCCTATACAAATTATTATCCTCAATAAACCTCAATACCTCATTACATACAAGCCCCGCAACAGGGATGGACCTCTTAATATTCTCCCTGATTAATGTTGAAGAGACATCGGGCAGGACGGCTTTATAGTCTTCTGATGGTTCAACTCCCCTTCTCCTCAAAATGATTAATCTGGCGTACCCCTCTATCTTGTCAAAATCTTTCCACTGCTCTGTCTCCTGTAGTATATCAGAGCCAATTACAAAGTAGAATCTATACCCTTTATATCTCTCTACAAGGGATTTCAGGAGTTCTATTGTATATATCGGTGTATCCGTATCTTTCCCCATCTCCTCTTCAAATCTCATAACTTTAACTCTATTACCAAAGATCTCTGCTGACATCTCACACATCTTTACCCTCATATCATATGGGGCAGACTCTTTGCCAAATGGATGTCTATATGCTGGCACCATCCATAACTCTTCTACATCAGTGGTGGCAAGTATATAGTAGCACGCCATCATATGACCTATATGTGGGGGGTCAAATGTGCCACCGAATATTGCAACTCTCATAATTCTCCTTTAACAGGTTAGATGGATACAAAATAAGAGTGAAGATTTATCCTCAATCTTATTAAATAACTCAACAGCCTTCTTACTCCCTGCCTCTACAAACTCAATCCCATTTTGAAGAAGATAATTCTTAAGGTCGTCATCTATCTTCATTACAAGAAAATACCCTCTCCCGAATATAATCTTGTTGATACTTCCATCCAGATATCTCTCAATATCCCGCTTCTGGCAGAGATGACCTCGCTCTCTTATCCATGGGATAATCAGATTATTCCCCTGAGAGATTATAAGGTCGTCTGAGTAATCATTTCCATCAATATTGATATTTCCGAATCTGTATTCGTGAATTTTCATAGGGATAGAGATATTATCATTTCTCTCTCTTGTCAAGACTCAAATTAACTCACTCCCATCACCATAAAATTATTAAAGTTATAAAATTTATACCTTTATAATCCCCATCTCAACCGCCCTTCTCACCACCTCCGCCCTTGAGGATGTACCAAATTTCTTATAAACCCTTGAAAGGATTGTCTTTACATATCTATATCTGATTCTCAATGCCTCACTTATCTCTCTATTTGTAAGTCCTCGAGCGAGAATCTCTATTACCTCAATCTCCTCACTATTTAGATCTATCATCTTACTGTGGGGCTGTGCCGACCTTTCACCTGAACCGAAATAGTTTAAGAATCTTCCAGCCATATCTGGAGAGATAACCGCCCCGCCGGAGAGCACATCCGCTATTGCATCTTCAATGAACTTAATGGAGTGCTCTTTGGTGATATATCCCGATGCCCCTTCGCGAAGAGCCATAAATAATTTATCCTCGTCAGTATATGTTGTCAGAATAATTATCTCACAATCGCTTATTCTACTCTTAATCAATGGAATCAACTCAATACCATTCCCATCGGGTAGATTTATATCCAGCAAGACTATATCACAATTAACAGTATCGTTATACCGTCTGAAATCAGATACTGAATAGAAGATATTTACTATCTCATAACTATCCTTTGATTCAAAATATTTTTTAATTGTCTGAACATATCTTTTATTATCTTCAATTATGAGGAGTTTCACCTTCTGCATATTCAAATCTTCTCAATCTCACTGATAAGCACATCCACTGCCTCATCTTTAGCGATCTTCTTTACTATCTCACCCTTTTTGAATAACAGGACATCATACTTCCCAAATGCAATTCCTATATCAGCCATCCTCGCCTCACCGGGTCCATTCACCTCACAACCCATAATAGCAACCTTTATGTCCTTCTTGATATCTCTTACCACCTTCTGAATTCCGGATGCAACTCCTATTACATCCCCATTCGCCCTTCCACAGGTTGGACAGGAGACGATATCCACTCCACCCCTTCTCAACCCCAGTGCCTTGAGCATACCTTTTGCCACATCTACCTCATATATCGGCTCCGCGGTGAGAGAGACCCTGATTGTATCACCAATCCCCTGATATAGAAGAATGCCGAGTCCGGTTACAGACTTTACAGTGCCAGAGAGTAATGTCCCTGCCTCTGTGATTCCGAGATGAAGCGGATAATCGTAGATCTCCGAAAATCGCTCATATACCTCAATAGTCTCCATAACACTGCTGCTCTTGAGCGAAAGTTTTATATTTCCAAAATTATTTGCACTAAAAAGATCTATATATTTTCCAGCAGTATAAAGCATTGCATCTACAATCTTGTAGTCACTCTGTAATTCCTTTGGAAGTGAACCGCTATTTACCCCGATCCTTATTACTGAATTATTATCAGATGCCGCTTTAATAATCTCCTTTACCTTTTCATTTGAACCAATATTACCCGGATTGATTCTGATGCCATCAGCCCCGTTCTTAATTGATAGAATAGCGAGCCTATAATCAAAGTGAATATCGGCAACAAGTGGCACATCCGGGAGCTCTGCCTTGATTCTCTTTATTGATAGGGCAGCCTCTTCATTATTTGCTGCAACTCTCACAATATCACATCCTGAGCTCACCAGCTCCTTGATCTGAGGAATTGTGTTCTCAATATCTTCGGTTCGGGTATTGCACATAGACTGAATTGAGATATCAGAATCCCCTCCGATAAATACCCTTCCGAGTCTAATCTTTCTGGTCTTGCGTCTGATAATCAATAATCTTCACCGCCTTCTTCGGCATTATTTTCAAATTCCTTCTGCATCTTTATTGCCTTCTTCTGTATCTCTATCGCCTTCTTCTGCATATTCATCATCACTTTTCCAGCCTCATCAAGCGACTCATTTATATCTGGCTCGCCACTCTGAGTAGAACCCGGTGCGGTCGCAGGATTTGAATTTATAGTACCTGTATTCTGAGGTTGTTCATAACTATTCACCCGTGCAGGTGCCGGCTTGAATTGAATCTTATGGTGCCCTGCAGGTTCGGGTGGCTTTGAGAGGGGTTTATTATATTCATCTATGGCTGCAAGTATCTTCTTTAAGATATCCTTTCTTGTCTCGGGGTCCAGATCAGAGACCTTAATCTGTTTTGTAAGTGCGTATACAGTAGTAAATGTCTTATTAATTCTGTCCTTCCTCTCCTTATATTCCTGTGTGGTCAATTTGCAGGTATTATAATCATTGCAGAGACTGACCTGCTGGTCCTTCAAGAATTGCATAAACTCACTCGCCTCCTGCAGGACCTTTGTCTCACTCTTATAACTCCCCTCTGCCGTTGCTATCTGTGTAGCCGACACCTTTGCATTGACATTTAAATCCTCTGCCTGATACTTTATTACATTCTCTCTGCAATTCTCTCTTACAATCAGACCGATCGGTTCGGGACATTGATATTCAGAATATTGATACTCGGTTGGGACATAATTGGGCGATGGGCAGGCAAAGGCTGCTAATAGAATCGCTGACAACAAAAGAACTCTCATCAAATACCTCCTGATTGGCAGTAAATTACCACTTAAAATAGAGATAGTCAATTCCCGGATACTCAAAAATGCTTGAATGGCTTGTAGTTATTCTTTAAGCCAGAGATTCTTATACCACTTTTATTCTCTATCATCCCGATAACAGAAAATTCAGACTCCTCAATGACTTTGGCTGGTGTATCTCTTCTTAAAGTGACGAGGATTCTATAATCCTCTCCTCCTGCGAGAATAAACCTATAAATGTCAAGACGATTATTTTTACAATATTCTATCAGTGCACGGGATACCGGGATCCTCTCTTTCCATAGAACTGCGCCACATCTGCTCTTTTCAAGTATATGACTTAAATCCCCAATAAGCCCATCACTTATATCTATAGAAGATGTTACATAATTCCAGATTCTATATTCAGAAAATGACCTCACATCAGGGAGCAGAAAGGAATTTATAAAACTACTATATTTTGTCCTTCTCTTCTGATTTGTGAGAAGGATATTAAGTCCGCAGGCGGCATCTCCGAGCTTCCCGCTCACCGCAATCATATCTCCACTTTTTGCACCATCTCTTCTTTTGAGTTTTCCTCGCTCAACTTTTCCTATCAATACAAGGTCAAAGAACATATCATCTTTAGCTGATGAAACATTTCCTCCAATCAACTGTATTTTATTTCTCTCAAGCTCATAAATTACTCCATCAACATATCTATTTACAAATGCCCCTCTTTTTTTATAATCAATCCCGATTGAGAGCAGTGCATATAGAGGAACTCCACCCTTTGAATATATATCCGATATATTGACCCTGACCAGCCTTCTCCCTAAGAGTCTTGAAGAACCCCACTCTCTTTTAAAATGTATATTTTCAACAGCCGAATCCACTGTAACAAGTAGATTTCTACTCTCATCTATTAGTGCACAGTCATCACCTATACCAATGAGGACATTCTTATTTCTTACTCTGATCTTCTTCCTGATACTCTCTATAAAATCAAACTCAGACATAAACTACCATTTACCTCCTGATACATAGCTCTCGCTTTCTGGTATTTTAATAAGATTTGCGGCATTTATAGTTTAACAGACTTCAATATTGATGCCTTCATTATAATCATCAATATACTACTCCCGGATTCAAATTTTTGATTATTCAGAGACCATAAATACATTGGAAAATTCTTTCAGTCCTATCTACAATCTCTTCTCAAATTTGTAAAGCCACCATTGAGACTACAACGATATTAAACCCTACTTCAATTCCTCTTCAGTAAGAGAGATTGAAACCGGGAATTCTTCCTGTGGTTTGAGTGTCATCTCAAATAACAAAATGAATGAAGAGCCCTGATAGGTCTTCTCAAAGCCGTCTTCAGAGAGAGACACCGTCTGTATTGGATAGTGCCAGAGGCTGAATATCCTGTCCGAAGAAAGTATAAAGTTCCGCCTGAGATATCCATCCGAGAGCCAGAATCGTGAGATACCAATTGCAGTAATTATATCTTTGAACTTCTCATTCCTCACATTCTCCGATGGAATGACCAGAGACCTGTCAGGGGCATCATCTGCCAGCAGAGAGAGATTGAGTTCAACAGCAAAATAACAATCAATATTCTTACCTGAAGAATTTTTTATTCTGTAATTGACACCAAGTTCTGGTCTTGAGGCAGAGAGCTTAAATTTCTTCTGCATATTAACAGGGAGATCCTCTCCATCTATTCTTACAACCCCATCGGACTCACACTCCACATAGGCAGCGCCCCTTCTATCCTTCCTCCTATAGGTATAAGGTGCATCAATGAGGCTCCCGAGTTCTACATAACTCCCATTATACATTGAATTGACATCCACACCCTTACCCAGGAAGTGATCCATAAATGAGTATCTCTGATATCTGTCATATATTAGAAAATTCTCAAGCCCACTCTCCTTGCTCCTCACAACTTCATGAATAGATTTTACTCCACCACTACCCGTATTATCCTGATTTATCAGGAGTTTATGGTGATACCCTTCAGCCCTTCTTGTAAGGACATTCGTAAGACAGAAGCAAACATCCTTGAAATCTATCTCTTCTATAACTGCCCCTTTTAAGGGTTTGATAATACAATATATATCATTTGAATCCAGAGTAATCTCATTATTAAGGTCATCATCGGTATCAACTATTTCAGAGACAGCCCATTGACCTCCTCTATACTCATCTATTATACGATGTGCCGCGATCGCATTCTGATATAACGCATTCCTGAGATGATTGAGATATAGACCACCAAAGAGCCCATGCCAGTATGAACAATTACACTGTGCCATATATATATGCCTTTTAGCCTCTTTGCTCACTTTTACACTCTTTATAGAATCAATTCTCTCTGAAAGTTTTAATACCCTCCTGTAAATCCTGTTGGATTCAGGATATTTGGAGAGAAAGTTTAACCAGATGCCTCCACGAACAAATGGCTCATACCTCTGATAGAGATTGTTATCTTTGAGGTATTTTATGAATTCTTCATAGAGCGGGATTGCATCAGCAGGGAGTGACCACTCCATCATCTCCTGATAAGAGGCTGTTGGGAGGAATATCCTATCTGTAGGGGCATACTGAGAGATAAAATCAGATGGCAAAGTCATATTTAACCATGAATCATTATTTGAGATAGTTTCAAAGAAGCGGACAAGCCAGCCCTGTTCATATACCCACTCAAATGTCCTGGGCCAGATACCAAACTTCTCGCCATCATCTCCATAACATATACCTGCAAATCCCCTATTATGGGCGTCTCTCAAAACCTTTAGAGTCTCTTCAGGTTCTGCAAATGGGATTGCATATCTGAGTTTTTGAGAAATCGGATAGATGAGTAAAACCTTCCCAGCCTTATCTGTAATATAGTAACCACCCAGTTCATCAATCCTCTTTCCTGCATAGGCAAAATGGGCATCATCAACGAGAGTATATTCAATCCCTGTACCATCCAGCAATGCAGGGAGTGCAGGCTCCCATACCCTCTCAGTAAGCCACATCCCCTTAGGGGTCTGATTAAACTTTTCAGAAATAAAATCGTTCATCATCTTTATCTGACCAACTATATCCTTCTGAGAGAGGATTGAGAGCATCGGCTCATAGAAACCACCTGATAGAATCTCAACTCTGTGGTCATCGCATAGCGCCCTCAGTCTCTCTATAAATTCAGGTCTCTCTTTGAGTATCCATTCGTATATAGGACCCGAGATATGCAAACCTATTCTTATCTTTGGATACCTCTCAAGGACATCTATAAAAGGTTTATAGCTCCTCTCATAAGCCATTTCAAAGACATTATCAAAGTTACCAACAGGTTGATGATTGTGTATTACAAAAATCAAATTCATCTTATCCATAAATTCCTCCATAAAGAAGATTCTATCTAATAATCTCTTTAATGAGTTTTGGAGGTTTGACTGGCTTCCTATCAATCTTATACGCCTTATCCAGTCTGAACTGAACTGATTCAAGGACCTCTTTAATACGTTCACAATCATTATAATGAATTACAAGTAATGGGTCACCTTTGTTTACCTTATCCCCAACCTTCTTTAAGAGCACAAAACCAACAGCGTGATCTATCTTTGAATCCACCTTCTCCCTTCCCGCCCCGAGCGACATCGCCGCAAGCCCAACCTCCTCTGCATTTATCTCCTGAATAATACCTTTCTGTTTAGCGATAAATATCTTTGTATGTTTTGCCTGAGGAAGCTTTGTATAATCATCCACAACAGATGGGTCTCCACCCTGCGCCTCTATCATCTCTTTCATCTTGATTAAAGCCTCACCAGATACAATCGCATTTGCAACCCGAGCCCTTGCCTCCTGCATATTCTCAACCACCTTCCCGAGAAGAAGCATATGCGCAGCCAGCTCACAGGAGAGGTTTGAGAGGTCATTCAACACCTTCCCTTTAAGAATATCAAAACACTCTATCATCTCAAGTGCATTCCCAACATTCTGACCAAGTGGCTGGTTCATATCTGTAATAAGTGCCACTACCTTCTTATTCATTCTCTTTCCAAGATTTACCATAGTCTGTGCCAAGGCCCTCGCATCTTTCATAGTCTTCATAAATGCACCGAGACCAACCTTGACATCCAGAACAAGCCCATCAATCCCCTCAGAGACCTTCTTGCTCATAATAGAGGAACTTATCAATTGAATAGACTCTACCGTCCCGGTGACATCCCTTAATGCATAGAGCTTCTTGTCAGCAGGAACCAGATTTTTGGTCTGCCCGATCAGACATATCCTGTGCCTCTGCAGGATAGAGACAAAGTCCTTATTTGATATATCCGTCTTTATGCCGGGGATAGATTCAAGTTTGTCAAGTGTCCCTCCTGTATGTCCGAGCCCTCTACCAGATATCATAGGAACCACCACACCACAGGCAGCTGCAATAGGTGCCAGAATAAACGAGGTCTTATCTCCAACTCCACCCGTGGAGTGTTTATCTACCTTTGGGAGCTTTATGGAGGAGAGGTCTATTACCTCACCTGTCTTTATCATAGCATTTGTCCATTCCAGAAGCTCCCTCTCATTGAGACCATTAAAGTATATCGCCATAAGTAGTGCTGAAATCTGATAATCAGGTATCTCCCCTTTTGTATATCCATTTATTATCCATTTTATTTCATCGGCGGCCAATTCCTTCTTATCTCTCTTCTTCTTGATTAACTCATACATCCTATACATCTCTTAACTCTCCTTATTTTAGTTCGTTTAAAAATGACCTTCCAGAGAAGTCACCTTTCAAATCAAACCACTCAAGTAATGTCAGGGCTATATCAGAGAAGGTATCTCTAATACCCAGAAATATGCCATTTTTCAGAGACGGTGAATAGACAAGAAGTGGGACACGCTCTCTCGTATGGTCAGTATGTCTCTCAAATGTCGGGTCACAGCCGTGATCTGCCGTAATTATTAAAATAGACTCATCATCAATTCTCTTCATAATCTCTATCAGGTGCTCATCAAAATATTCAAGTGCCTTTGCATAGCCTTCCACATCTCTACGGTGACCATAGACCATATCATAATCTACAAGATTTACAAATATCAGACCCCGTTTGCGTGAAATTATCTCAATCGTCTTATTTATCCCATCAGCATTCCCATCTGTGTGGATGGATTCTGTCACACCACGCCCGGCAAATATATCATAGATCTTCCCTATCCCGGTCACATCTATACCTGACTCTGAGAGGATATCCAGTGCTGTCTTGTGAGGAGGTAGCATAGAGAAATCTTTTCTATTATATGTCCTCTTAAAAGAGCCAGCCTGCCCGACAAAAGGCCTTGCTATTACCCTCCCAATCCTCAATCTATCGCATATTTCTCTTGCTATCTCACAGGCTTTATAGAGCTCCTCAAGAGGAATAACATCCTCGTGTGCTGCAATCTGAAAGACTGAATCGGCTGAGGTATATACAATCCACTTTCCGGTATTAATATGTTCTGCCCCGAGTTCCTCAATAATAGCGGTTCCGCTCGCAGCCCTGTTTCCGAGAACTCCCCTCTGTGTCCTTCTCTCAAACTCTTTAATTACCTCCTCTGGGAAACCATCAGGGAAGGTAGCAAAAGGCTCATTCAGTATAACACCACACATCTCCCAGTGCCCTGTAGTTGTATCCTTACCTTTACTCTTCTCCATAAGAATTCCGAATGAACCCGATGGAGACTCAATTCGTGGAATTCCCTTTACAAAATCACCTATAATATATCCGAGCCCCAGCGATGCGAGGTTTTCAAGGTTTAAATATCCCCTCTTTCGGGCAAGATTCAATACAGTATTTGCACCGTAATCTCCATAATTATCAGCATCTGGCATAGCCCCGATCCCCACACTATCAAGGACAATCAATACAGCCTGCCTCATATCAACTCCTTAACTCCTCCAGAATCTTTACAGATTGAGAGGCACCTATTCTATCCGCACCAGCAGAGACCATCCTTTTAAGGTCTGAGAGAGTTTTGATTCCACCAGACGCCTTTATCTTACATTTATTGCCTACCACTCTCCTGATTAATCTGATGTCCTCCTCTTTAGCACCTCCAGTTGAGAATCCGGTAGAGGTCTTGACAAAGGCAGCCCCAGCCTCCACACACAGAAGAGAGACAATCTCCTTCTCTGAATTATCAAGCAGACTGGTCTCAATAATTACCTTTACTGGAATCGGTCTTACCGCCTCCACTACTGCATAAATATCCTTTAAGAGATATGAATAGTCTTTTGACTTAAGCCTGCCAATATTTATAACTGTATCAATCTCCATTGCACCCTCTTTAACGGCTCTTACTGCCTCAAATGACTTTGAGATATAATCCATTGCACCGAGAGGGAATCCCACAACCGATATGGGTAGCACATCAGTTCCGCTTAACATCTCAGAGACAATCTTTACATTTGAGGAATTTACACACACGGTGGCAAATCTATATCGCTTTGCCTCGTCTGAGACCCTCTTTATATCTTCAACCGTGGCATCTGCTTTGAGAATTGTATGGTCAATCAGTGCAGCGATATCTTCACTATTTTCTTGCCCTCTCGCATATCTGATATTGAGATTGCCAATAAATTTATTGTCAATAGAGCCTTTTAGTTCCTCTCTTACATCACAAAAGACCTCCTCTTTCTTCACAATCAAATCATTTATTGTTATGCTACTCATCATTCGCCTCCGTAAAAAAGGAAAGACTGCTTATCACATATTAGATAGATTGTCAAAGTAACCAAAAATCACCATCTCTTTAATCTATCTGACTCCAAAATCAGATTTGAGTCAACCAAATTTTGTTAAAAATTAAAACATTATCAAGAGGCTTTGCAATATTTGTTTCACCTACCATTTCTCCTGAAATACGCACCGTAAATAGAAGCCCATAGTCCACAGACCATAGTGAATAGTCCATAGTTAGTGTCACCTGAACTGAATGTTTCTTTGTATTGATTGGGATTGGTAATCTCTACAAAATCATTTTTTGTCTCAAAATATCTCTGTGTATGTAAATAACCTCTCACTTTTTGTGTGATATGGAGTTAAATTCAGACCTGTGTCTTTGTCAAATCTGTTCAGCATGTTAACTAAACAGATCTGTGTTTTTATCTAAAAAATCAATTAGATCAGGTCTTAAAAATTCAATATCTTTGAGGGCTCAATTAAAATTTATTTTGGACAGATAAGATTACCTCTAAATTTTTTTTGAATATAAATTAGGTGGGAGGGGAGGGGCATTTCTGCCCCTCTTTGTTCACAGGGAATTCATTTGACCTCTATCTCAATCGCCTTGCTCTTCTTCTCTTCGGTCTTTGGGATTGTCAGGGTGAGGACTCCATCTTTGTACTCCGCTGAGATCTTCGTGGCATCAACATTGTCCGGGAGGGTAAAGCTCCTGCAGAACTGCCCATAGACCCTCTCCAGCCTGTAGAACTTCCCGTCCTTCTTCTCTTCTCTCTCTGACTTCCTCTCGCCACTGATTGTCAGAACATCATCCTCAACGCTAACCTTGATATCCTTCTGATTCATCCCGGGTAGATCAGCCTTGAGGTAGATGTTCTTCCCATCTTCGGTGATGTCCACTGCTGGACCCCACGCCTTCTCAATCCCACGTTCAAATGTCTCACCGAAGAAATCTTCAAAGAGCCTGTTTATCTCTCTCTGAATCCCTGTGAGCTCCCTTACTGGATTCAATCTTGTCAGCATCATATCTCTTACCTCCTTTCCTCTATCTTTATCTGCTAAAAATTTAATCACTCTTTTAACTCTGTCAACCGATTTTCTGAATAAAAAAAGAGCGGAGATTTTACTCCGCTCTTTATCATTATTGAGTATATATACTTTTATTATTTTATTTCAATAACCATCTTATATCCCGTACCAGGCAGGTCTCCATAATTCGTCTCAGCCTTCACATCAATGTAGTAATCGCCGTCTGATGGAATCTCAAAATCGGCAATCTTTGAATAATAATTACTCAAATCAATATCTTCATTCCTTGCCAGCTCATCACCTGCATTATTAAAGAGAACAAGAGTAGTATCAGTAACCTCTGGTGCAAATCCAGCCTCGGTATATATTGTAATCTTCTGTCCCTGTAAAAGTGTTATCTTAAAATAATCATCCAGATCATTGTCCTGTGCACCCTGTACATACTTCAGATTTCCAAAGACTATAATTCTGCTTTCACCGGGAGGAAGCGTATTTGCAGTGCCTCTATCATTATTTGGCTCGCTCTCCAGCATTCCATATCCATTTACAAAAGGAACCCCATTTACCCTTGTGCCAGGAGAGAACAATGCACCATTTGCCTCAGGTATGTCCGAATGTTTTGTAAAGTCCCCAGTTATATCAGGATTCCTTGTAAATGAGGCATCTACATTTGAGGAATTTGCATCATAAGAATATTCATCTATAATTACCGGTTCATAATTGATTGAGATTTTGGCCGTCAACTGCGAACCCTTTGGCATTGCAAGTCCACCTCTTGCGATATATACCTGAGCCACGCCAAAACTACCATCTGGCTTTCCACCACCAAAGACTACAATCGCACCCTTGGCGGGGATGGTAGTTCCGCAGGGGAATTTTATCTTTGTATTGTCATCAACTTTCAATTCCACCAATTCAATAAGTAAATCTTTCTCTGTGGTATTAACTATCTCTACAAACTGGTCACCCTCATCAATATTCCCATCATTATTGGCATCTTTAAGTGCGCCAGGGTAAAACTCATTAATAATAAGTTCATTTGCCAGAGGTCTTGATAAATTGGAAGTTAGACAACCATTGATAAGTTCATACTCAAGAACATAGCTGCCTTTTACTGGACCATAATCAATTTGCGCCTCTACTTTAATATAGAATGTGCCATCAAAAGGTATTGCCCAGCTATAAATTGCAGAATAATAATTGCTTCCATAATCCTCATTTGATGCAAGTTCATTTCCATCCGAATCAAGTATTGATATCTTTGTATCTTTTACCTCCGGGGCTGGGCCACCATACAAAGCAACATTCAATATCTGTCCAACGCTACCTGTAAATTTATATAAATCAATGAGGTCATCTTCTCCCTCTCCATCTCCATCTAAAGTACCAAAATACAACGAATGACTCTCCTTTACCTCATTTGCGATGCTCAAATCATCATTTGGCTCTTTTTCATCATAATATGGTAAAGCAACTTTCTTAATATCAATCGTGTATTTATAATTTGCGCCACCCTCGCCATTATAATCCAGAATTGCAACCATCAGATTGATGGGAGCAACTGACAGATAGTTTAATGTTGCCTTTTTAAGTGGATCTTTATCATCGCCATGCGTTCCATCCAGCACCTGATATGTATCCGCATTGTAAAGCAGTATAAATGGTGTAAAGTTCGGGTCTGAGCCACTTGCCTGATATACATCTATTGTAAATTTATCTGCCTTTACACCGCTGAACTTATAGAACTTATAGGCGCCTGCCGGTTCCAATGCACCACTATCTGAATATGGCATTGAAGAGGCATTCTTTGCACTGAGAGTTACCTTTTCTGCCTTAATTTTGTATTTATAATCCGCCCCACCTACTGGATTGGGATTATCAGATGTATTTCTTGTATCCATTACTGCCACATAATATTTCCCTTCCTCGGATATTAGTGCCTCCACCATTGAATCCTTGCCGTTTGAATTATCATTGAGGTTTACAACCACTGGATAAGGTCCAAGGATTGTATCAACTACCTGATACACAATTAAATAAGAATCAAGTGGAGAAGATGGGCTTCCATTTTCGGCAACAATTGAAAATCTGTACAACTCCCCGGGCTTGCCATAGAAATAGAAATTATCTAAATCTCCTATCTTAATTGGATTTCCATTTTCATCTTTGCCGTCCTTTGGTTCACCGATTGTGCCAGATGTCTCAGAAGGTATTCTCATCGCAGAGGCATTTGTATAAGAATCATTCGGTTCAACCTCCACATCCATAGGCAGGAAATCCACATCAAGGTCATAATCAGTCTTTTGATTTGTATATATGATTGCTTCTACTATCAGATAGAAATTTCCAGAGCCGCCAGTATATGCAAGTAGTAGTGAATCAGTGATTCCATTGTCTGCATCAATATCATCAGCCAATTCAATGAACTCTTTCTTATCTGCATTAAAGAGTGTGACAACAGTGTTTACCTCTGATGGGGTCGCCAGTCTTACAGCAGAGGTCTCCGCCTTGATATATTTCTCTTCCGCCACATTAAAACTAAATATGTCTGGCATATCAACTGGCATCGCCTTTGAGACCTTTTTAGGCACAGATGAGAGATCCAGAGTCTCTCTATCAAGAGAGGAATACTTAATCGTGAGAGTATATTTATATTTCTCTCCTCCCACATTAGCCGGATTCTGTCCAAAATTGGTATATTCTCCAACAACTGCTAAATATCTTCCATCTCTGGGAATAAATGCTGTAAATGCAGCATTTGTGTTGTTATCCATATTCATAAGAGCACTCCTGTAAAGGAAACTCCCACCGGTCTTGCTATCAACCAGAATCACCACCGGAACTATATCCATATTTTCAAGTGCCTTTGCCTCAAGCCTTATAATATCTCCAGCCTTTGCCTCAAATTCAAAGAAGTCAAGGTCATTTTTATAATAATCATTTTGGGGGTCATAGACTGGTTCATCAATCTGCCCGCTTATCTCAGCATTGAGCTCTACCTTATTCGGTTTATCAAAACTATCTGGCTCCTCTGCATTGTATTTGTGCTCCTCTGGACCTACATCCACCACATCTGTGCCCGCATCTTCTCCAACATCTGGCAAAACATCTTCTGATACATCTGGCAAAACATCCTCTGATACATCAGGTAATACATCCTCTAATACATCAGGGGAAACATCCTCTGATACATCAGGGGAAACATCCTCTGATACATCAGGGGAAACATCCTTACCTGCATCTATCCCTGATGTATCTGTTACCACATCAGTAATAGTTACATCCAGAGTCGCATCCTTACCCCCATTTCCACCGCCATTGTCATCACTGCAAGCATAGGCAAACAATGATAAAATAATGGCTAATACTACAATAACTGACTGCTTCAAACCCATAATACACCTCCTTAAATAAGGGTTAAAAATTGAACTTAAAGGCATAAGTAAATTTGTCGGTTGAGGTTATATAGACTATATTCCCCTCAATCACCGGGTCAGATTCAATCTTTCCACCAGTCTTATATTCAAATATAGATTTTAATGTGGCAGAATCTACGAAGTATATGGTTCCATCGCCCTGACCACCGGCAAAGACTATAATATTTTTATAAAGTGCGGGAATAGATATTACCGGGCCGGCCGCTGCAAATTTACCGGCAATACTTCCGGATTTCTTATCAACAATATAAAGATTTTTATCGTTTGAACCAAAGTATATTTTATCCCCCTCTATTCTCGGTGAACTATTTATCCACCCCTGTGTCTCCACCTTAAAATAGACCTTCTTCCCCTCCTTTGCATCTATAGCATATAAATGTTTATCATTTGAGCCAAAATAGATTATACCGTTCTCAACTACTGGAGAGGAGGTAACCGCATCTTCTGTCTTGAATCTAAAGACCATTGTCCCATCATTGATATTCACCGCATAAAGATAGTTATCCAGATTGCCAACATATAAAATATCTCCATCAATAAAAGGCGCAGAATAACTGAACTCGCCCACTTTGAGGTCCTCCACTAGCCCGGCTATATCCTTCCCTTCTGACTTAAGCGCTGCCACCTTCTCGTTGTGTGACTCAGGAAATTTCCAGACCAATTCTTTATTGGCAATCTTTAATGCATAGATATGCCCATCGTAACTTGTAAAATAAACTATATCACCTTTAATAGCAGGGTCAGACTTGATAGCCCTCCTTGTAGTAAACTTCCAGGTCTCCTTCCCCATTGAATCAACCGCATAAAAATTATAATTGATTGAGCCAAATAGAATCTTCCCCTGAGCATATTTAGGGGCTGAAATGATATTCATCCCAACATTGTAGCTCCATCTCGGCTCTCCGGTCCTCTTGTTTAATGCCGTAAGATAGCCATCCTCATTTCCAAATATGAGCAAATCGTCAAGTATTAGAGGAGTTGAATAAGAAGGTGCCTGCCCTAAATACTTCCATAGAAGTTCCACAGGCTGATTCTTCTTACAGGATGAAAAAATAACCACTAAAAATGCCAAACTTAAAACTAAAAAATTTTTCTTCATATTCCTACCATCCCTTTAATAGTATTCAATGTCATTTAATATCATATTACATTTTTGTCAACAAATATTTTTGGCATTTTATGTTTGACATTTCATTGCATAAATATAATATTGCGTCGCTTATTTTACTATTTTATTCTCCATTTGAGGTCGTATGGATTTGAAAAGAATCAGGAACTTTTGCATAATAGCACATATTGACCACGGCAAATCTACACTTGCGGACAGAATCCTGAACCTGACAGGCGCCATAAGCGATAGAGAGATGAGAGAACAGTATCTGGACTCTATGGACATAGAACGGGAACGTGGAATTACAATTAAGGCAAGTGCAGTAAGGCTCAATTATAAATCAAAAACTGGTGAGGAATATATCTTTAATCTGATTGATACACCCGGACATGTGGACTTCTCCTATGAAGTCTCAAGGGCACTTAAGGCCTGTGAAGGTGCAATACTGGTAGTAGATGCCTCACAGGGGGTGGAGGCACAGACTGTATCAAATGTCTATCAGGCAATAGAGAATGACCTGACCATACTACCTGTTATAAATAAGATAGACCTTCCAAATATTGATATAGATATGTGCCTGAATCAGCTTGAAAATGACATTGGTCTTAATACCTCCTCACATATTAAAGTAAGCGCAAAATCTGGATTGAATGTAGATGTATTGCTTGAGGAGATTATAAGGCAGATACCCCCACCATCCGGTTCACCAGAAAATCCATTAAGGGCTCTGATCTTTGACAGCTGGTTTGACAACTATAAAGGTGTTATAGTCCTCATAAGGGTCTTTGATGGCATTATAAAGAAGGGGACAAAGATTAAGCTGATGTCAAATAATAAAGTCTTTGAGGTAATGGATGTGGGGGTTTTGACTCCACACCAGAAGTTTGTAGATTCTCTCTCGGCTGGTGAGGTGGGATTTATCTCTGCAAACATAAAAGACATCAAGGATGCACGAGTAGGAGATACTATAACATACGAGGAGAATCCAGCCTCATCGCCGCTTCCGGGCTTTAAGGAGAGCAAACCTATGGTCTTTGCAGGATTCTACCCGGTGGAGGCACAGAAATACAATCAGTTGAGAGACGCAGTTGAGAAATTAAGATTAAATGATGCGAGTTTCGTATTTGAGCCCGAGAATTCAGCGGCACTGGGACTTGGATTCAGATGTGGATTTTTAGGACTTTTGCATATGGAGGTTATCAAGGAGAGGCTTGAAAGGGAGTATGGACTTGAACTCATATCCACCGCCCCAAATGTTGTATATGAAATCCTCACGACCAGAGGAGAGAAAGTCGTTATAGATTCCCCATCCAAGATGCCACCTTCACAATTTATAAAATCTATATTTGAACCAATAATCCTTGCTACCATTCATATTCCATCTGAATATATAGGGGCAGTACTAAAGTTATGTGAAGAGCGAAGGGGGATACAGAAGTCTATTGACTATCTCTCTCAGAACAGGGTAGCCATAAAATATGAGATGCCACTGTCGGAGATAATATTTGATTTTTACGACAGACTCAAGACAGTGACAAGAGGTTATGGCTCTCTGGACTACGAATTTATCGGATATAGGGAGGGTGAGCTGGTCAAGGTAGATATACTCTTAAATGGTGATATAGTTGATGCTTTATCAATCATAGTCCATAAGGACTTTGCTTATAGAAGGTCAAAAGAGCTTGTACATAAGATTCGTGGCGTCATCCCGAGACATCAGTTTGAGATAGCTGTTCAGGCGGCTATTGGCTCAAGGGTAATAGCAAGAGAGTCAATAAAGGCTTTTAGAAAGGATGTGCTTGCAAAGTGCTACGGTGGTGATGTCACCCGAAAGAGAAAACTACTTGAAAAGCAGAAGGAGGGGAAAAAGAAGATGAAACAGGTAGGCAGAATTGAGATTCCACAGGAGGCATTTCTTGCCGTCCTTTCCACAGAGGAGATTGAGGAAGAATAATGGATATCAGGTTAATTTACAAAAAATATAGATTGAAAAAAAGATACAACAGGATAAGAGAACAATCTGAATGGATATTAAAGCACAGGTCAGAAAAACTTACAGATGAACAGATTGAGAAATCCATTGAGTATCTTAACAAATTGAAGGAACTATCGTCCTCCACAGACTTTCAGAAGTTTAAAACAGAATTTGAAAAGTTTAAAGACTTCTTTGAAAAGAATCTTGAAAAGCACAAAAAGGGTGTTATAAGAGAGAATATTGAATCCATACTCTGGGCAGCCGCCATCGCCCTGCTCCTCAGGTCATTTGTAATTGAGGCATATAAGATACCGTCTGGCTCAATGATTCCGACGCTTATCATTGGGGACCACCTCTTTGTTAATAAGTATATCTATGGATTGAAGATACCGTTTACATTTATAAAGTTCTTTGATTACAGAAAGCCAAAGAGAGGAGAGATTGTAATATTTACAAAACCAGACGAAGGGAAAGATTTTATCAAGAGAGTAATCGGAATAGAAGGAGACACAGTAGAAGTACATGGACACGATATCTATCTAAACGGAGAGCTTCTAAAAAAAGAATATGTGGGTGAGTATGAATATCCAGAGAAGGACGAATTTACAGATACATACAGAATAATCAAGACTCAGAGATATATTGAGACCATAGGAGATATAAAGCACGATATCATACTGAGACCAGATTCTCCCCTTATGGGGTACGGAGATGGGGTATATAAAGTTGGCAAAGATTCTATCTTCGTAATGGGGGATAATAGAGACAATAGTTCAGATTCAAGATTCTGGGGGACAGTAAATCTCAAACAGGTCAAGGGGAGGGCAATGTTTATCTGGTGGTCCTGGGGCGGAGGACAGGGAATACAGTTTAAGCGAATATTTAAATGGATTAGATGAGTCAGATTTTTGATTTTATACGATTTATTATTATAATATTAAAACGAGATGGATGATAGGAAGAGACATATATTCGCATTTGGTGGCGGAAAGGGGGGAATAGGGAAATCCTTTCTATCTGCAAACATAGCAGCAGCAATTAGCAAATACGGATTTAATGTTGGGTTGATAGATTTAGACCTCGGGGGAGCAAATCAACACACCCTGTTCGGAATTGATAAACCCATAAGAACTATTGACGACTTTATAGAACATCGGATTAAGAACTTTAGTGAGGTACTTATCCCGATTCCAGGGTATAAGATCAGCCTCGCCGCAGGGATACAGAATGACCTTAAGGCAACCAACTTCAATGCAGGACAGAAGTCCAGATTATTCTCAGCCATAAAATCAGTAGATTTTGACTACACAATCATAGATATTGGTGCAGGGATGTCTATCAGCACCCTTGATACATTCAACATTGCACCTAATGGAGTTCTCATCACATATCCCGAACCTACAGCCCTTGAGAATTGTTATAAATTTCTAAAGAGTTCATTCTTACGAGAACTACGCTCAAAGGTCAGGGAGAAGAAACTAAAAGAGCTGGTTGATAACATTTACGATGGAAAGATACTCATTCCAACAGGTATGAAGATTATTGATTACTTCAAAACAGTATATACAGAATTGAGCGATATTGCGATATCAATAATGAATAAACATCACTACTTCTTTATTCTCAACAATGCCTCAGAGGGAGATATGGAGTTGATGGAGCATATCCCATTTGCAATTAAGAGATTTTATGGTTTCAATATCCTGCCATTGGGCGTGCTTATGAATGACGAGAAGATTAGAGAATCAATAAGGATAATGAAACCATTTATTGAACTCTTCCCTGAATCAGAAACGACTGCAAGGATTAATAAGATTGCTTCAAATATTATCAACATTTCACAAAGTTTATGCTATGACTGAGACTATGAAAGACTACTACAGAATACTGGATATCCCATTTAATGCAGACCAGATAGAGGTTGAGAAGGCATATAGACGATTAAAATCTCTCATAACCAAAAATTCCATATCCCTATACTCAATACTCCCAACTTCGGAAAAAGAATTATTTTTAAATGATGTTGAGGAGGCATATCAGATATTATCCGACCCATATAAGAGAGAAAATTACAACTCAACATTAAAAGGCGATGTAGAATCAGCGACTCAAAATAGGGATTCAGATATGATTAAACAGCTCTCTTTTGGTTTTGCTCGTGAGGCATTTACATTTCTGGACTACACCAGAAAATCAGAGGAACTATATAATGAAGCGATAGGTAGAATCAGGAATGACTATCTCACTTATTCCGAGGGGTTATCTATAAAAATAGTTGAGGAGAATTCAGAAGTAGCAGGTACAGTGGGGAATGCGATTGAGAAATCCCAATTGGAGGACAAATCAGAAAATCAATCTCCAATTATCCCGGTTGAGTCCCATGTTAAGAAGGAGATTGAAGATAGATTGGAGAGCAAAGAGATATCACAGACCATAGACAAAGAAACTGACATCAGAGAAGATACAATACTAAATCCTCGTGATATAGCCCCGACATCAAATGCCTCTCCTCAAACAAACATTGAGACCAAACCCATAGGAGTTGAAGAAAAGACTCCAATAGTCGTAGATGAGAATTCGGAGTTCTCTGGCAACTTCTTAAGGCAGATTAGAGAATCAATGGGAATATCTATTAAAGACATTGCTCAGACCACAAAGATATCTATCTCCAACATCAGATATTTAGAGGAGGAGAATTATGAAAATCTCCCTGCACCGGTCTATATAAAAGGATATCTATCACAGATCGCAAAGTGTCTGAATCTCAGAGCAGATATAGTGATTAGAAGCTATATTGCAAGAATGAATAACAGAAGGGAGAAGAAAGATAAATGAAGAAAGAACCAAAAATAGAATCAATAGAACTGGAATATAAGGTCGTAGAGACCTCCGATGTAACAGATACTACCATTGAGGAGATAATAAATAAATTTGTTTGTGATGGCTGGAATTTTGAAAATATCCAGTTTGCAATGCGTGAATCTTCAAAGAGACCGGCTATGGCATTTATCCTCTTTACCAGAAGGAGAAGACAGCATTGATGAAACAATTTAAGAAAGAGACTGAATACTGTACTACCTGCCCCAAGCTCTGTCGTTTTGCCTGCCCTGTTGCAAATTCGGAATATAAAGAATCTGTAACTCCCTGGGGGAAGGTAAGTATGCTATATTACCTGAATCAGAACTTTCTCCCCCACACCTCAGAGAATTACGACCTGCTCTATCATTGCACCGGCTGTCTTGCCTGCAGGGAATTCTGTGCACATCAGATATCAGTACAGGACCTGCTTATTAAAGGTAGAACCCAGGCATATGGAAATTCCCGACACAATAAAAGACTGGATACGGGACTTAAGAATATTAAGAGATATGGGGCGATCTATTCAGAGGCATTAAATGACAGATTGAGATCTGAATTTGATTCAGTCTACTTCTCCTCCTCTTTAAAGGTAAAGCTCTTTGTCGGATGCGTATATACAAAGAAGCAGATTGAGACAGTAAAAAAGACAATATTTATTCTGGAACGATTGGGGATAGACTATGTTGGTATCTATTCAGAGAAGGAGATATGTTGTGGATATCCGCTCTATGCATCCGGATTTGAGCAGGAGTTTTCCAATTATATCTCAAAAGTAAGGCATAACCTTTCCGGTCAAAAGAAGATTGTTGTGCTCTGCCCTGCCTGTACCTATGCCCTCAAATCCCTCTATCAACAATACGATAATGGAATCAGGGCAGAGATTCTGACATTCTCAGAATTTATACTGCCATATATCAGGACGGCTTCAAAGAATAGAAAGAAGATTACCGAGCACTATTCATATCACGACCCCTGTTTTATGAGCAGATACTTAAATCAGACTGAGGAACCAAGAGAGATTATTACAAAGACTGGTGCAATACTTTCTGAATTTCTCTGGAATAAAAAAAACTCTATTTGCTGTGGTGGTGGCTCAATGTTTCCATCCACAAATAGAGATATTTCAATTGAGATTGCAAAGAGACGAATTGATGAGTTCTCATCTACGGGTGCAAAGGCTATTGTAACCTCCTGCCCAACCTGTATAGATATGTTCAGAAAGGCTGATGCAAATATTGAGATTAAAGACCTGATTGATGTTATTTATGACTTTCTAAACAACTAAAATGAGATACTTCTTCGTAGTAAATCCAAATTCCAGAAATCGTCAGACAGCGAGACTCTGGCCCCTGATTGAAAAGAGTCTTAAAGAGACAGAGATAGAATTTGAATTTAGATTTACAAAGGCTCCGCTTGATGCGATAGAGATTGCACAGAATGCCGCTCTATCAAATTTTGACATCATAGTCTCTGTGGGAGGAGATGGAACAAACAATGAAGTCCTGAACGGAATTATGAGGTCAAACCTCAACCTGGAGAAGATGCCTGCACTCGGATTTATACCTCAGGGGACTGGTGGAGATTTCAGAAGGACATTAAATCTTAGTTCAGATATCACTGAGGCAATAAAAATATTAAAAGCAGGAAAGAGAAGAAGGATAGACATCGGAAAGATTGACTTTATATCTAATACCTCTGAAAGAATAGAGAGATACTTCTTAAACATCTGTAGTTTTGGCATCTCGGGTCTGGTAGATTACTATGTAAATCACACTACCAAGTTCTTTGGAGGAAAGGCCTCCTTTATGCTCGGGACATTAAGAGGAATATTCAATTACACAAATATACCTGCAAATATCGTGGTTGACGGAAAGTCACTCGGCGAGATGAATATCACCCTTGTTGCGGTCGCAAATGGTAAATATTTCGGCGGCTCAATGATGGTCGCACCAGAGGCAGAACCGGATGATGGACTCTTTGATATAATTGTAATGAAGGATATCTCCCGATTGAGATTTATAAGAGATGGACAGAAGATATACAAAGGGAGACATATAGTCCCACCAGATGTATTCGCCCTGAGAGGGAGAGAGGTGGTAGTGGAGAAGGAAGGAATTTATATAGACCTTGATGGCGAAGATGTGGGGAAGACACCCGCCCGATTCAATATCATCCCTAATGCATTAGATGTAATTGTCCCTTAAATAAAATTTCTCTACTCTATCCTTATAGCATTTGAATAGATCCAGACAAATTCCTTGATATAATCGGATGCATATCTCTTACAGAGATATTTCAGGTGCATCGGAGTTAAAAGAATCTGAACTGCATATACCCCTTTATCTATTCCATTAGAAATTTCAATTGTAGATCTCTCAGACCGTAAGACCGGCGACAGGATTTCAATCTCACCCTTATCTTTTATCTTAAATAGCCTTGCCTTTATATACTTATCGGCATTTTCTATCCCAACAATTGTGGGGAGATTTATTACAAATTTTTTAAAATCTTCAAGTTTTATTGTGGAGCCAGAATTTGCTATGCCATCTTTTGTCTCGGCGTAATAATCAAACCCGGTGGGTGTCCCCAACCCCTCTGCCACAACATACAATCTCCCCTCCCTTATTGCAGCCTTAAATTCAGAGGGCTTAAAATCCTTTACAAGAAGGAAGTTGCTGAACCATCTCATAAACCTCCTGTAAGAGTCCAGTCTTTCTCCATCTCCTGCAATCTTTGGAACTGCGTTGCGATGAATATCTGTTCCAATGATAGGAGAGACATCCCTCTTCTCCACTGTTACATACCACTTCACCAGCTGCTCTCTCAACACAGAATAGAATCCCAGAAAAGCAAGGTCGGGATGTGGCATCTTCTCCGGGGTATTCACATAATCTATAAGAGTGGTAATCCCGGTACCCGTCAGAATGCTCACATGAAAGTTGTAGATTTCAATACAGTCTATATCACTCTCTATCAAGAAACGGTCATCTCTCTGCTCACTATGGTTCTGACACACTATGGCACCGTGCTCCTTAAATGCCTTTATTGCAGAGGCATCATTTGAATCGTATATTGATTTTCTTGCATTTGCATCTCCCTCAACATGAGAAGTAAGACCTATAGGCATTATCTCATTTTCAGTCCCTACCATTAAGATTGTCTTATTACCATTCTTACAGGTAATCTCACTCCCGGTATGTATTCCATTCTCTTCAATCCACTTATCACCATCTCTCTGAATATAGAGAGTATCAAAATTATCGGGGTGGGCAAATGTGCTTGAATGGTCAGTTAAGAAGAATGCATCTATTGCATCAGCACAGAGCGCTTCCCTCAGGTCGTCCACACATTGTTCATTTGGTACACAATCAGAATCAGTCCACCAATTATCATTACACTCCCTGTTCTGGTCATTAGGGTCAAACCATGGCTTATTATCACAGGCATCATGGGAATATATTGAGTGGGCGTGAATAATGGCTCTTGCCACCTTATATCCTCTGGTCTCAGCGATATTGCTACTGGGCACAAGATTGGGATTCCATTCAGTTAGCATAGTGATACCAGTGTCAGATGACCCCGTATCCATTGATGCATCAAAAGGGGCACCTGTATCAGATACATCACTCACATCATTGCCTTTTTCATCGTTACTGGATGAACAGCCATATATTAGTGCAAGGCAAAGTAAAGACAAAACCAACAATTTCCTCATAGTACTCTCCTTAAAAAATAATCTTTCTTAATAAAATTCTTATCCTCTCTTCCACCTTATTTCACCAACTATATAAATAAGGCATGTTGAAAAAATTGGAATATTTATTATAGGACAATTACAAGATTTTCTCACACCATAATCCTCTAATTTCATTTCAGAAATGAAAAAATCCTAACTGCCAGAAAGATTATCTTCAAAAAAATATCCCCCTATATAATTTGCCATCATACACCCCCTAATTTATGACTGTCAATCTCTTTTTTAGATACACCTCTGTTGATTCAAAGCAAACTGGAAAGGACTAAGTAAGTTTTCCTTAATATGATTTTATGCCTTTTATCAAATCAATCCAAAATAATTTTTTTTTGATATGGGAGCCTCGGTAGGGTAGAATTTTTTTCAAACAAAGACCCTATATATGAACACCCCGTCATCTCTGATACCCCTCTACAAGAGGGGAAAGTAGTATCTCCGGACAAATCTATGATTGGCGTAAGCAAATTCTATAGAATTATTATTTTAATAAGGCGGTAGAGGAGACGAAGGTTGACAAATGAGCAAATAGATTTATTCGTTGTGAGCAATTTGTAGCGATATTATCTTGCCAATCAGGGCTGGCTCATTCATTGAGAGGATCTTCTCTATCAATTAAGGCGAATAGAGGTATGGGATGAGACAAAGGGGGGTAATATTGCCTCTTACAAATCATCTTGAATTTGGAGCAACGACATTGGTGAGGATATATAAAGACTGATGGTAGATAGAGGTATTTTTTAAGATAATAAAGCAGAATCTGAGGATAAAGACATTAGTGGATACAACGGCAAATGTGGTAATGACGCAGATCTGGAAAGAATTAATGCAGGTACTATTTTTGAAGTATCTGAGGTTTCTTTCTACAATTGGGTAATCTTGTAGCAATACTTATGTATAATCTCTTTACTTCGTTAGAAAGAGGAATGACACCATCAGGGCGCGGTAAAATATGATAATGAGGAGAGTGTTTAAGACAATAGTGCTGTGCTACTGAAAAAATATTGCATTATAGAAAGTAGAAAATTTCCATAGGCAGAAAGTCAAGAAGAATTTGGATATATGAATAGACATTCAGAACATTGAAGATGTGGGAAAGGTCATTAATTACTATAATGAATACAGAGCAAATCAGTTAAAATGAACATATAATGAAAGCCCTTATCGGATTAATTATAACATTTACTATGAGACAAAACAGTTGCCGAGATCTCTAACCGGGGTTTATTATAAAAAAATTTATGGGAATGGACAAATAAAACCTATGAGACCCCACCAATTGTGCCAGAGGTAGCAATTGTAGGGGCTAATGATTATTACCCTTACTAAAAGATATTTAAAGTTGTACAGCATTTTAATTGGTAGTGTATTAAAAAAAGCGGATGACCTGATCTGGAAAATATAGATTTACCTGTCTAAAATCCTTATTTTGAAAATAATTAACCTCTCAAAGCAGATTATTCTGGGCAGCAGTGTAAACTAATAATCTTTTGAGGTATTTCATTGGAAGGGTTTCATTTGAATTTATTTCTTGATAAATTAGTTTTTGTAGTCTAAATAATCGGACTATGTTATTGTCTATATTAATTCCAGTTTATAATGAGGTAAACACGGCGAAATCGCTGATTGAGAAGGTGCTGTCAGTGAAATTTGATGCAGATGTTGAACTAATTGTTGTAAATGATGCATCTACTGACGGGACGGAGGAGATACTAAATGGTATTTCAGATGGGAGAGTTAAGATTATTCATCATCCAGAAAATAGAGGGAAGGGGGCAGCGATAAAAACCGCAATTAATAATGCAAAGGGTGATTACATAGTAATTCAGGATGCAGACCTTGAATATAATCCAGAAGATATCAATCTGCTCCTAAAAAAGGCTTATGAGGGATATGAAGCAATCTTCGGTTCAAGATTCTACAATGGAAGACCGGAAGACGAGAATATCCTCCACTATATGGGGAATAGATTCCTTACCACTATCTCCAATATCTTCTCTGGACTCAGACTCACCGATATGGAGACCTGTTATAAGATGATAAAAAGGAGTCTATTTGAACTTATCACATTAGAAGAGGACAGATTCGGAATAGAACCAGAACTTACTGCAAAACTCGCCAGAGCAAAGGTTAAAATATGTGAGGTGCCAATTGGCTATAAATCAAGGGGATTCTCAGAGGGGAAGAAGATAGGTATCAAAGATGCATTCAGGACCATCTATTGCATAATTAAATATAATCTATTCTAATGCCTTAACAATAAACTCCCTCTCAATAGCATTTTTTGGATTCTTCTTGGAGAACCAGAATCTCTTCTCCGAGACAAAATCCACTCTCAATTTATATCTCCCCTTCTTAAAAAATACAGGCAATATTCTTTCAAAATATATTGAATCACCAGTTGACAGATCAGAATATACTGGGTATCTAAATTCATACCTCACATCTTTATTGTCGTCATCAATACCTTCAATAAAGACGGCTGTTCTGAAGACACCATCCGTAGTAAAGTCATCAATATCCACAGCCGCTATAATATAGTTCTCTGAATTGTTTTTAATATTTAAACCTATTTTGAGTGGTTCATCAACTGTAAGAATTTCTGAATAATTAAAATCTGATATCTCTATACTCTCCGAGAGTTCTGTATTACAACTTTTGCTTATTTTTACATATTTAAAAGTATCAGTCCCTTTCAAACGGAGATAATAATCTCCTTCCTTCTCATTAAATACCCCTTTAATCAAAAGATGCACATATCCATTCTCATAAACCTGATATGCAATTATATCCGCCTTTACATCTCTGATATGATTCTTAACACTATCATATATCTCAATCTGAGTCGGGTATCTCCTCCTCTTTGATATATAAAAATGATTTTCATCTAATCTCAATACCACACCACCATTGACCCTCTCTCCAGGTTTGATGCAGGATGGGAGATAAATCTCCGCATCGGATAATTTTAGATTATAAAAATTTAGCTCAGATAGCCCTCTATTATTAATTTCAAATATTACATCTCTAACATTTGAAAAGACTTTCTTTACATCCTGTGAATATTCTAAAAGATTCACTACCTTATCATAGATATTTGAAGGTATATAACTCCGTAAAACAAAATACCTAATATTTAAGTCTTTGAGGAGATTTATAAACTGTGGTGCCGAATAATTCTTCACAGCATCACATAGATTCTCAAGCGGCTTTGAATTCCACCCCGAATAACCATTGTAGGTAGGCTTGTTATAATATAGTGATGCAAATGTCTGTGCGGCGTCTTTGTATGCCTTAAATGCCGGATATTCAAAGACTACACCGTAGGGTAACTCTCTGAGTTTTTTATATATTGGGTCATACTCGGGGTGATTTGAAGGAGTACGGATTACTATTCTATGAGAGCCTTCTAATATATAAAAAACAGATAAAATTATGACCGCCGAGCCAAAGAGAACCTTGAGAAATCTACTCTCCTTCAATCTATCTATAATCCCTGCAATAAAGAATGCAACAGAGGCAGACATTGCAAAATACATAAATATAGCAAATCGTGTTGGTACCCTTATCCCATAATATCCGGGGATAAATCTCCATAAGAGATAATAAGGTCCTTTTATATTTCCTTGAAGTCCGTTTATATAAGGACCCAGAGATAGAGTAAAACAGATAACGGCAACCAGAGAGAAGAAAATGATATATCCCCGATATTGTTTATTAAAAAAGACAGAGAAAAGTCCACATATAAAGAAAAATAGAAAGGTTATACCTGGGAATAAGAAACATTCCCATTTGCCATAATTCTTCAATAGTTTTCCCCATAAAATATTTGTCTCATGAACCCCCAGAAAATTACTCAGTTGTGGAGAATAATACCTTATATCATGCATAAATCTCTCAAAGAACATCTCATCTCTGAGCCTGAGATATGGCAGGATAAAAGGCAGGGATATTATTAAAACAAATAGGAGAATACCTGTTAGGTAGATGTAAAATCTTATGTTGAAAATGACTTTCTGATTATAAGCGATAAAAATAAAATATAAACCAAAAGGAACTATAAAAAATGCAGTCATATTATTAGACCAGAGAAATTGACAGAGGAGTGAGACACCAAAAAATATAGCACCACGGATATCTAATCTCTGAGAGAATATATAAAAAGAGAGGAATAAGAGAGGAATTACCCACCAATGCAGAACATTCATATGAACGAGATGTGTATATCTATATGGGACAAAGCTAAATAAAATTGCAGAGAGAATTGCAGATAGAAAGGAATTTGTAATGTAAAAGATGAAAATATACATTGATAAACCGGCAAGAACGAGGAGGAGAAAAACTATTATATTGTGCGTCAAAACTTCATTTTTTATAATTGTATTTAGAGGTATGAAGAAGAGTTGAGATATAGTATGATGCTCGGTAAATGAAAGTGTATCTGGATAGGGGTAATAATAGGTTGTATTAAAGTAGTTCTTAAAATCAAGCGAAAATATCTTCTGATACTCCCACTTCAATATATATGAATTGAGCAGGAGATCGTCGGGATTATCCGGTGAAGAATCTTTGAGGTTCAGAGAAAATGGATATAATGCAAAGATATTTCCAAGTGTAAGTATAAAGAAGACAAATATTAAAATATAGTATCGCATTTTCCCTTTATCAATTCCTATAATAGGACTTTCAATTTAAATTAAGACAGAACAAAATATTATAAAATCTTACTTCTGATTCTGTTCAATCCACTCAGGGCATTTAAGCCATAGACAGGATTTTGAGACCAGATTTCCATCCTGATCCTTTATATCTCTGCATTCATGTCCTCTTGGACATTCACCATCTTTCCCCGTACAGGGGACACCGCAGAATTTCCCTATAGTATTCCCATCCTTATCCTGAAATTCATAGCAGTAACCATCAAATCCATTTTTAGTATCACACTCTTCATTCTTTTCACACTTTGTACACCACGGGGGTGTAGATGCCAGATAACACTCTCCATCTTTTACGGTCTCCCCTTCTGGGTTTTTACAGGGGGATTTACTCGGGTCCTCTCCACAACAGAATTCAAAGATATTGCAGGAGACCGTGGCTCCGCCATTCTCAAGGCAGTTAAGCTTTACACACACCTGATTCTCACACTTATACCCCGACCAGCAATCCTTTGGTGTTCTACACTTATCACACATACACATATTGGTATTGGTATCACAATAACCCGGGAAACAGCACTCAGAATCAGAAAGGCAACCGGGGGTACAATTATTATTTTCATCACATATTTGAATTATACACCTGCTATTCTTACACAACCACTGCCTTGGGAGTGTGAGCCTGCCAAACATCGTATCACAGTCAGCATCACTCATACAGGGCTGGTCACATTTGCCATTGTAATGACACACTGGCTTTGCTGATGAGCACTGGTCATCATAAGGTTGCCCATTCTTTATACAGGAGGCAATACAGCTATGTGTATCAAGCCTGCATAAGAATCCCTGAGGACAATCCCTGTCATTCTCACAGTAGCCCGCACAGACTCCATATTTAGAATCTCCAAGATACTTTACGCATTTGGACTTATTAGGGTCTTTACAATCATCTTCAGTCTCACAGATTGTCGTTCCAGCACAGGTAAATGGATCTGCCTGATCCAGTCTCTTTGGTTTGCACTGATTTGGATTTGGGCCAGGTAGTGGATTCTCTACACTCACACACTCAAAGCCCGGAGGGCAGGCGGTCTTCCCACAGGCTTTACCACAATACTTCTTACCACCAATATATTCAATACATCTATCTTCATCCTCTCCATCTGAGACATTGTAACCACATTCCTCATCAGAGTTACAGGGCTCACATATCATAAGCCTTCTCTTACAGACCTTTCCTGTGCTATCACAGTAATGGTCACCCTCTGGAAAATCGTAGTTACAGGTGGCGGAATCTGTACAGGGCTTCCCTGCCACACACTTCCCCTTATCTTTATCACAGACCATATCCGGAGGACATTCCTGATCCCGCTCTGTACAGAAATAATCTTTCTGGACAAATCTATCAGTAGGCCCGGCATCCTCTTCAATATCAGCATCGGATCTATTTTGAGTATCGCCCATCACAACATCTCTCAACCCAATATCATTATCTCCACCTTTTGAACTATCGCTACAGCCCAGAAATGGAGATAATGCCGCCAAAGTCATCAGAATAAAAACTAGTTTATTCATTTTAAGACCTCCAGATAAAGCGGAATTATTTTACTATGCCTGGTTGTATTTTGCAAACTCATAATAAAAGATTATCTCAATAGTGCCCTTTTACCAATATCTCTTCTGTAATAAGCACCATCAAAATGGATATTTGATACAGCCCGATAGACTTTCTCTATAGCCTTTTCAATCGTATCGCCCAGTGCTGTCACTCCGAGAACCCTGCCCCCATTTGTAATAATTCTATCTGAATCCCTGAACGTTCCTGCATGAAAGACCATAATATCTTCCAGATCTCTGAACTGTTCAATCCCTGTAATCTCCATCCCCTTCTTATAACTCCCCGGGTATCCCTGAGCAGCCATAACCACACAGATCGCAAATCTATCATCCCATACAACATTTTCGTCTTTTAAACTTCCATTTGCTGCACCTAAAAGGAGAGGAACTATATCTGTTTTGAGTCTCATCATCAGAGGCTGCGTCTCCGGATCTCCCATACGCGCATTAAACTCAAGTACATAAGGCTTATCATCTACAATCATTAGACCTGCATACAAAAATCCTCTATATGGACGACCCTTCTCCTTGAGTTTCTTTAAGAGTGGATAAATAATTTCATTTATTACTTTCTGCTGTTCTTTCTCATTCAAAACTCTTGCTGGAGAATATGCCCCCATTCCACCAGTATTGGGACCCTCATCGTTGTCATAAGCCCTTTTATGGTCCTGACTCGTTGCAAATGGGATAAAGGTATCTCCATCTGTAATACCCATAAAAGAGACCTCTTCACCTTCTAAAAACTCCTCTATCACCACTCGCTTACCAGCAGAGCCAAATAGTCCTTCTTTCATTATCGCATTGACGGCGGCAATTGCCTCACCTTTATTGAGACAGGGGAATACCCCTTTTCCCTGTGCAAGCCCATCTGCTTTTACCACAAGTGGTCTATCAGCTGACATTATATATTTCTCTGCTTCCGATACATCATCAAATACAGCAAAATCCGCAGTTGGAATATTCGCCTCTTGCATAATAAGTTTTGAAAATACCTTGCTGGATTCAATCTCTGCTGCACCCTGCATAGGTCCAACGACTGGAAGGCCACTTTTACAGAATTCATCTGCCAGTCCCAATGCAAGTGGTAACTCCGGGCCAACAACAGTGAGGTCTATTTTATGGGCAATAGCAAAATTCTTTAGACCAATTATATCCTCAGGGGAGATCTCAATATTAATGGCTATCTCCTGAGTCCCCGCGTTCCCCTTTGCACAGTACACCTCTTTTACCAATGGTGATTTTCTAATCTTATAGACAAGGGCGTGTTCTCTCCCCCCATTTCCTATGACAAGTACATTCATTTCTTCTCTCCGAGGTCGTAGTCCGGGTCTATTCCGAGCTTTCTTAAGACCTCTGTCGCTTCACTCTCAATCTGTCTGACTCTCTCCCTCGTTAGATTCATCAACTCTCCAACCTCTTCAAGGGTCAGACCGCCCTTCTCTGCCACATCCAGTGCACAGGTCTCTTTGAGCTCCCAGATAGTCTTATCCGGAAAGTTAATCTTGATTGAGCCATTCTCCTCATTTACATCCAGATAGAGATGATATTTGCAGGAGACAAATGGACAGGGTCTAAGGGAGTTCACACAATCAGACCTCTTTCTCGGCCTCTTAAGAGAGAGGAGATGCCTTAAATCCTCAATATCCTCCGGTGTGAGTTTCGTCTTCTTAAGAACCCTCTTTGAGAGAGTCTTCGGTTTTGTCTTTGATTGAGACATTAGAATTCAACCCTCCAGAATTCAAAGGCATACCTTCTTAATATAATACACTTTATACAATCCCTCTGCACAGCAAGATAATCTAACAGAAAAAAAAATTTTTACAACTTAAAAAGTAAGAATATTATCAATATGTTAACTTTTACTATATCAATCAGATGAGCCAGAACCAGAATTAAAATAATTTTAACTTCACATCTGTCCAAAATAATCTATTTTGAAGAATTAACTATTTGTAAAATAAGGACTTCAGACTGATAAATCCAAATTTTCAAAATCAGGTTATCACAATTCTCTTTATAATTCATTAAAAGACTGTCCAAAATTTAATCCCTAACTTCCCAATTTTTAAGTAATATGATGGTCTGTTTTTTCTACCAATCTCCTTAGTTTGTCTGGCTATTTCAAGGACTATTAAGTAGATTAAAAACTTCCCACTTAATGTTTATTAG
>JBMFOP010000025.1:0-33342 GCA_049969675.1 Myxococcota bacterium
AAGAGAGAGGGCATTTTACATTAAAAAATCTGTATTACCTAAAATTGACACAACAATCTCCCAACCCACTGGTTTTACATAATTTTTTTACATCCAGTGCGCAACTTGGGTTAATGATCTTTTATGTCATTCTGAGCGAATGCGAGTAAACCTGCTTGTCTATGATAGAAGGAGTTCCAGATCCTCTTTCTTAAGGTTACGGATAAGGCTATTATCAGTATTGATGATTGCCTCTGCAAGATCACGTTTCGTCTTCTGAAGCTCAAGCACCTTTTCTTCCACTGTATCCCTTGCAATGATACGATAGGCAAATACCTTTTTCGTCTGCCCGATCCGGTGGGTTCTATCAATAGCCTGAGCCTCCACGGCAGGATTCCACCAGGGATCCAGTAGATAAACATATTCAGCCTCTGTAAGGTTTAATCCAAGACCACCTGCCTTGAGGCTGATCAGGAATAGTCTGCAATCGGGGTTATTCTGGAATCTTTCAACAACCGACTTTCTATCGCGTGTCTGTCCATCAAGGTATATATATGGAATCATCTGTTTATCCAATTCCTCACGAAGAATAGAAAGAAAGCTTGTAAATTGTGAAAAGACTAAGGCCTTATGCTCTTTCAAAACCTGTTCAAGCTGTAAGAGCAGGATTTCAAGTTTTGTGCTGGGATAGGTTCTTTTAGATTTGTCAATGAGTCCTGGATGACAGGCTGCCTGTCGTAACCTAAGGAGTGCCTCAAGAATCTGAATCTTTGACCTATTTATCCCATCTTGTTCCACCTGATGAAGTAGTGTCTGACGGTAATGGTCTCTTAACTCATTATAGAGTTTCTTCTGTATTGACTCAAGGTCGCAATAGAGTGTCTGCTCAAACTTTTCTGGAAGTTCAGAGGCAACCTGCCCCTTTGTTCGGCGAAGAATGAAGGGCCTGAGAGCCTTTCCGAGTAACTCCCGCGTCTCAGGGTCAGGGTTTCTTGAGCCAGTCCCTGTCAATTTAAATACAGAAGCAGACCCCAACATACCGGGGTTTAAAAATTCAAAAAGGCTCCATAACTCTCCAAGGTGATTTTCAATTGGAGTTCCACTTAGCACCAACCGATGTTTGGCATTAATAAGGCGAGCTGCTTTGGCTGATTGGGTATTGGCATTTTTGATCATCTGGCCCTCGTCAAGAATACAGTAGTCAAACTTAACATCCTTAAATTCAATGGCATCTCTTCTCAATGTCCCATAGGTTGTAATGATAAGGTCATAATTCTCAAAATGCTCCCCAGGCTTTAGCCGGTTGGAACCTGTATGATCAAGGATTTTTAATTGAGGGGTAAAGCGTTTAGCCTCCTCTATCCAGTTAAAAACAAGCGACTTTGGAGCAACTACAAGGGAGGGGCCCAAAACTTCATTCGTTTTGTTTGAATCTACTCCATCCTGAACTCTGCAGTTTATGGCTATCCTTTTCTGTCTCCTCTCTTCAAGCATGGCAAGAACCTGGATGGTTTTACCCAGACCCATATCATCTGCGAGGCATCCTCCAAAACCAAATCTTTCAAGAAAGTGGATCCAGCCCAATCCATCCTTCTGATATGCCCTTAAATTTCCTAAAAAGCCTTCTGGAGGGTCACATGGCTTTATACCTTCAAAACTCATCAGTTCTTTTCTTAAACGCTCAAATAATTCATCACATCTGGATTCTGGCTGTGAAGAGAGCAATGCATCAAGAATTCCCACCTGTGAGCGTAAAAAACGGATGTGGTTATCCTGTGCCTTTCCAATGGATGAAAGCATACCATATTTTTTAATCCATTCCTCTGGAATCATCCCAAATGTCCCATCATCGAGAGTAACTACATTCTCTCCTCGTTTTATTGCTGAAAGCAATTCAGGCAGTTTCACAACCCTATCGTCAAATCTGAGCTCCCCATGCAATTCAAACCAGTCAATCCCGGTGGTTACAGAAAGGTTGAACGCACCTGGTATTCTATATACCTTACCTTCTGCCTCAATATGCCACCCCAAGGCAATTAGTTCTTTTACTGCTCGGGGAAGATTTCTTGGTGTGACCTCCCTTCTTAAATTACCATAAGAATAGACCTCTCTAAATCCCAAACCTCTAAGTCTCCTCCATGACTCATCTTCAAAGGCTCTATCTCTCATAATTAATCTACGTGGATTTTCAATAAGGAATCCTTGAGAGGTATCTTCATAAGGAATGATGTGTCCATCATAGTCAAATGATAGCTCCCATCTTAAACGATCATTATCCTGGGTATCCCTTCTCTCTTGGGCTAAGATTTTGAGCCTCGGTTTTGGGTTCATATGAATCTCTTCATATTGCAATTCCTCAGGAAGGATGAGCCTTGGGAGATATGGCATTGATATTAACTCTTTTATAAATAGTTCTACATCACTATCTAAAATAGTAATTTTCTTTTGATTTCTTAAGAACAAAATCCAATCAATGGCCCTTTTATCAAGTAGCCTGTAAACCCTGCCTTCAAAGAGAAAGATGCCCCCCGAGAAAAAATGGGTGGTTTTTTCTAAGGCAATCCTTTCACTCCCCCGCTTAAGATAACCTTTAAGACAATAGGACTTTCCCTTTCTTTCTCCCTCTACACTCAAGAAAAATTCCCACGGTTCTCCATCATCCCATTGAAGGGGGGTCCCTTCTATCTCATAGTTCGCATTCCTCAGAAAACATCGCCCCGTCTGCGAGATAATCCTCATCAGATATTCCTGCATGAGTCCCGAAATAGGAAAACAAAGGATATCTTCTCTGAAATAATTAGAATAGCTATAAAAGTAACTTCTGGAGTCCCGTTTCCCAATGAGATGGGCAATGATTTTCTGATCTTCATGGCTACTAATATTTTCAAGCTTAAAAGATGAGGCATAAAAAGATTTTATCTCCCCCCATTGGCCATTCTTCTTCATCTGTCTGTACGAAACCTCAATTGCCAAATCCCTCCCTTCATTGCTTTTAGAGATATCAACCAGATAGAGTATTTGCTTATCCCCATCCAGACGACCTCCCTCATTCCTTTTCTTTGATAATGTATTTTTTAAAGATTCAAAAAGTCCCTTCCAGATAGTTGGATTTTTAAATTGGAAAGATTCTCTCTCTTTTGTTTGAGGGATATAGGGCTTAGAAAAAATGATTGATGGCACATCATCTTCATCCTCCCAATCCTCAAATTCTTCAAAATCCTCCTCTTCATCTTCAAAAAATGGCTTTATATTATATTCCATCTTGATATGTAGTGGATCGGTCGTACTTTCAGCTCTTAGATAACCCTGACTCTCAGCAGAAAGGAGAGCTGCCCAGATGTGCTTACAGGGCCCCATTTTACCTTCAAAATAGGGGCAACTACAATAGACAAACACTGTATCTGTGTTATATTCTCTATATAAACACACTTTGTATTTAATAGTTCCAGTCACTGTTGCGCGGAGTTCAATTTCATCTCCATAGTGAATCTTTACAGCCCCATTCCTGTAATAGGTATACCCCCTATTTTTTACCTTTTTATTAAAATAAGACGCTAAATAGGTTGTAAACGCCATTTCTTAAGAGTTGTAGTTATGGTTTCCTCAAAACTATCTAATATTCATATACAACATCCCACGACCTGTTAAGAGGTTTCTATCTCTCTATTCCAATAACATAATTGGTAGCGTAACAAATAGTTGACCAATTGAATATATACTCATCCTCATCTCCCTGACCTATTTATTTAGATATAAAATAAATTTATTTTTGTCAAATCTTCTTTTCTTACATCCTTCACATCTCATAAATTTCCTGCTTTACCTTCAATCTTAAAAAGATATATCCTTTATCTCTTTTTAAACATTTTAAACATCAAATCCGTTATAGTAATATCCCTCTCTAATCCTAACTACTGATAATGCACTCGCCTCTGACCACTGCAAAAACCAGAAATAACTATCTCCTGAAAAATTTGTAAGATAGGTTTTCTAAAAGAGATGATAATCTTCTCTGGGGATCTGGTTCATCAATATCAAGTGTAATAGTAGTAGGGATACATATTTTCATAATATTTACCTCCTTGCCTCTATTTTAATAATAGATAAAGGATGAGGTCAAGAGTTTGTTGCGCAACCAATAATTTTGTATAAAACTAACTCTCAAATCGCAAGACGGGATTTGTATTTACCATAACCTGCGCTATTTTTCACAGGAATATAAACTTACTAAAAACATATTCTCATCTGACTATGAATTTTTGAGGAATTTTACCGCATTCTTAAATATCTTCAACCCGTCGCCTTCTTCGGGAAGTCTCTCTCTAAACCATCTCGGGTGATTTGTATAATGCAGGAATGCCTCGGGGTGAGGCATAAGACCGAATACCCTGCCATCCTTGCTGCATATACCTGCGATCCCTATTATAGAGCCATTCGGGTTATCGGGATAGTCCATTGTGTAATTTTTATCACCTTTTTTTATATACTGAATTACAATCTGATTATCGCTTATTAATCTATTGAGTGTATCCTCACTATCTGTAAGAAATCTGCCCTCTCCATGTCTGACGGGGAGATATAACTCATCCAGTCCTCTTGTAAAAATGCATTGAGAATTTTTGTTTACCTTCAGATATACCCACCTATCTTCAAACCTTCCACTCTTGTTGAATGTGAGAGTAACTCTCTGCTCTGTATAGTTCCCGTCAAAGCCGGGGAGAAGACCTAATTTAACTAGAAGCTGGAATCCATTACACACACCAATAATAAGTCCTCCTCTGTTGATGAATCTGAGAATGCTATCTATCAGTCGCTCATTGGTCCCGTCTATCTTTGCAAATCTGAACCTCACAGCACCTGCCCTTGCAGAGCCAAGATTATCTCCATCCAGAAATCCACCTGCAAAATTTATAAAATTGTAGTCTTCAAGATTGACATCTCCACTTAGAATGGAGAATATATTTACTATATCCACTCTGTCTGCTCCAGCGAGTCTCAGGGCGTATGACATCTCCATCTCACAATTAATACCATTACCAGAGATTACTATTGCATTTGCTCTTCCCATATTACCTCAAAAATCAAGTGTTTTAATAAATGAATCTTTGAGCCTCTTTATATCTTCGTCCAATAATATCTTTTTCCCTCGTTTAATAATTAGCCTCTCTGAATCATTGACCTCACCTATTAATGCATAAGGGATGCCCTTGATTAATCTTTCAAATTCTTCTCTATCCTTCTGCTCAATTGAGATGATAAATCTGCCCGGTGTTTCAGAGAATAGGATGAAATCCTCTCTCATATCCAGGGTCCTCGGGACATTATCTATATCTACCTCGGCACCCAGACATCCAGCAAAGGAGGACTCTGCAACCGCTACAGCCAGACCTCCATCACTTATATCATGACAGGACCTGATGAGTCGCATCTTCATTAAGTTGTGAAGTCTAAAGAAGATCTCCCTATTTACCTCTTTGTGTGGGAGAGGAACCTCGGTCTCAGATTCTTTGCCCATAAGATAGAGATACTCTGAATAAGCCATTCTAAAATCTGTAAGTCCAATTATATAAATGATGTCTCCGACCTTCTTAAAGTCCATAGAGACTGCATTTCTTACATCCTCTATCCTGCCTATAATAGAGAAGAGCAGAGTGGGCAGGACAGATATCTTGATATTCCCAAAGAGATAGTCATTCTTCATTGAATCTTTGCCTGATATAAGTGGAATTCCGTAGTATGTGCAGATATCATAAACAGCCTTATTTGCCCTTACAAGCTGTGCGAGTTTGAATCTACCATCAGGATTCTTCTCCGATTCTACCGGGTCGGGCCAGCAGAAGTTGTCAAGACCAGCCATATGCTCCGGGTCACCACCCACTGCAATAAAATTTCTTACCGCCTCATCTATCGCACAGGCAGCCATTGAGTAAGTATCCTGATTGGAGTATCTTGGAATAATTCCGTGACTGACTACCACACCTTCAAAAGAATCAAGGTCTGGTCTAACAATTGCAGCATCAGATGGCCCATCATTCTCAGCACCTACAAGTGGCTTCAGGACTGAGCCACCCTGAACCTCATGGTCATATTGCCTCACGAAGTAATGCTTGCTACAGATATTTAAAGAACCCAATAATCTATGTAGCACATTTAAGAGGTCTGATGGCATCTCAAGTGAACAGGGTTTTATTCTTCTACTCTTCCACTCCGCCACAAGTCTCATCTGTTTATTCCCATTGTGTAGAAAGTCCAGATTTACATAACCTACATGTTCATCCCCATATTTGATATCAAAATATCCACTCCTGGTAAATCTGCCCAATACAGTTGATTCAACCTTGAATTTCTTTGATAGGGATAAAAATTCATCAATTGTATCAGGTGGTACCACCACTGTCATCCTCTCCTGAGATTCCGAAATCAGAATCTCGTATGGCTTAAGCCCCTGATACTTGAGTGGCGCCCTCTTAAGATCTATCTCGGCACCACCCACCAGGGCAGCAAGCTCTCCAACAGAACTCGAGAGCCCACCAGCCCCATTATCTGTAAGTGTCCTGTAGAGACATAGATCCCTCGCAAGGAGTAGAAAATCGCTCATACGTTTCTGCGTGATGGGGTCGCCTATCTGAACCGCCGTAGATGGTGAGCCGCTGTGCAGCTCTTCAGAGCTAAATGTCGCACCGTGAATGCCGTCTGCCCCGATTCTCCCTCCCACCATTACTATCAGGTCTCCTTCTCTTATCTCTTTGGATTCACCGGGCTCTTTACATACCTCGCGGGGCAATAATCCCGCCGTTCCACAGAAGACGAGAGGCTTCCCGAGATATGAGTCATCAAAGACGACAGAACCGTTGACTGTAGGAATTCCACTCTTATTACCGCCATGCTCCACACCCTCTCGAACGCCTTCAAGTATCCTCAGTGGATGCAAAATCCTTGGAGGGAGTGGCTTATTATAAAATGGAGATGCAAAACAGAAGACATCAGTATTAAAAATCAGTTTTGAACCTTTCCCAGTTCCAAGAGGGTCTCTATTCACACCTACAATACCTGTTAGTGCACCACCATAGGGGTCAAGTGCAGATGGTGAATTGTGAGTCTCAACCTTAAATACCAGATTATATCGTTCATTAAATCTTATTACACCTGCATTATCCGAGAATACTGAGACGCAGATATCCTTCTCCCCCTTCTCAGCCCTTACCTCCTCTGTGGTCCTCTTAATAAATGTCTTAAAGAGGGAATTTATATCTTCGGTCTTACCTGTATCAGCATCTGTATATTTAATTGCTGCATTGAATATCTTGTGTTTGCAATGTTCACTCCATGTCTGGGCTATACACTCCAGCTCCACATCTGTGATATTCTCGGATATCCCCATCCGCCTTCTGATACCTCTCACCTCCGGGTCACTAAAATAATCTCTGATTGTCTTCAACTCCTCCAGATTCAATACAAGTGTCCTCTCCCTGGAGAGCCTCTGTAGCTCCTCATCACTCATTCTGGACAGGTCAAAGACCTTTACCTCTACACTCTCTTTCAACTCTACGACTGGGAACCAGCTCAAGATGGCTCTGTCCTTTTTTATAAGCTCAT
The DNA here is from genome assembly GCA_049969675.1 of Myxococcota bacterium. Taxonomy (GTDB): domain Bacteria; phylum Myxococcota; class SpSt-1050; order SpSt-1050; family SpSt-1050; genus SpSt-1050. The sequence goes on from JBMFOP010000025.1 coordinate 7,576, forward strand.
CATAAGAGTAAATCCTGAAGCCCTGAATGAGTTCATTGCAGAGAATATCCTTTGCGATCCGTTCAACCTCTCTTTTTGATACCCCCTTTGAACTAATTGCGTAACCTCGTGAATAAAAGACCCTAAAATTGACATCAGAGGAGAGTTCAAGAGCCACACTGATTGCCTCCTCTGCGGTCCTGCCCACATCATCGGTGACACCCGGGAGGAGTCCTACTTCCAGATAGAAATCAAAGTTCTCAAAGACTACCCTGTCAATAACATATTGATGAATAACCTTATCAAGCAGGACCTCTCTTGCAATAAAATCAAGTCTTTCATAATCAAGCTCAAGCCCAATATTATATATATCCGATGTCCGTATCTGCTCAATATCTAAATTCAGGTCTCTTTTTATCCTTTTGACAAGCCTCTCACCCGAGACATCCAATTCCGGTCCCCTGACACAAATCTCTATTCTATGTGGCATATATTATCCTTTATTCAAAAGACTTTTGCACATCTTATGAATTCTCTTAAATACCTCAGACTCTGATAATAACTGCTCAAGATTCTTCTCACTGATTGCCTTCTCAATATTCTCCTTTGACCTCTTAATCTTTGTCAGAATCTCCTTTAAGAACTCGTCCTTTTCAAGTGTTGCTGTGAGCTCGGTGACCATCCGGTCAACTTCAGCTATCATCCTCTTTACCTCATATCTACACTTTTCAAAATCCTCACCAGTCTTTGACTCCAATAGATAGTCTCTATTCTCCTCCGCCATCCTCTGAATCTCCTCATCCGTGAGTCCAGATGTAGCGGTTACAATAATCTCCTGCTTGAATCCAGTCTTCACATCCTTTGCTGATACAAGGACTATCCCATCCGAATTAATTTCAAATACCACCTCTATCTCAACCGAACCTCGCGGTCCCTTTCTCAATCCATTGAGAATAAACTCTCCAAGAAGCTCATTCTCCTCACACCTCTTACTCTCCCCCTGAAGGACGATTATCTTTACCTGCTCCTGATTATCTTTTACAGTAGTAAAGATTCTGGACTTTTTGGCTGGAACAGCAGTATTCTTCTCAATAAGCGGGCTGAAATATCCTCCTGCAACCATTATCCCGAGCGAATGTGATGTTACATCTACCAGCTTTGCCATACCCTTTGTGTTCTGCATCATATATCCTTTTATTGCTGCACCTATCGCTACCGCCTCATCTGGATGAATCCTCTTGGATGGGTCTATTCCAAAATATTCCTTCACCATTCTTGCCACCATTGGCATCCTGCTCTGACCACCCACAAGCAAAACATCTTTTATAGTAGATTTCAAAATATTGGCTGACTTAAATGCCATATCACATATTGAAAATGTCTTTTCAATAATGGTCTTGCTTATCTCCTCCAGAAAATCTCTCGTGAGTGTAACTTTCAGATGAATAGGATTATTCTTTGAATCAGTCGCTATAAATGGAATACTTATCTCGGTAGATGTAAGAATAGAGAGGTCACACTTTGCCTTCTCAGATGCCTCTTTTAGTCTCTGAATAGCCACGGCGTCCAGTCTCAGGTCAATACCGTGCTCCTGCATAAATGTACTTATACAGTAGTCCATTATACGATTGTCAATATCTTCACCTCCTAAAAATGAATCACCAGCAGTAGATATCACCTTGAAATTTTCACCCGCAACATCCACAATGGAGATATCAAAAGTCCCTCCCCCAATATCATAAACGGCAATTCTACGATTTATATTCTTCCCATAACCATATGCAAGTGCCGCGGCGGTAGGTTCATTGATAATCGCCTCCACTTCAAGCCCGGCGATAGTACCTGCATCACGGGTTGCCTGCCTCTGGGCATCATTGAAATATGCGGGGACAGTAATTACTGCCTTTGTGACCGTCTCGTTTAGATATGACTCTGCTATAAGCCTCATCTCCTGCAATATCATAGAGGAGATCTCTGGAATTGAATATACCCTCCCCCTCAACTCCACCCTTACATCCCCATTTGGACCCTGCACAAGTTTATAAGGCACCATATTCTTGATTCTCTGAACAATCTCTGAATCATATCTCCTGCCTATCAACCTCTTTGCTGCATAGATAGTATGTTCGGCATTTGTTACTACCTGTCTCTTTGCAGTATAGCCGACGAGACGTTTATCATTGTCAGAGATCGCTACAATAGATGGAGTAGTCTTATAACCGCCCTTATTCGGGATAACGACTGGCTGACCATCTTTATAGACAGCTACACAGGAATTGGTAGTCCCTAAATCTATACCTACAATATACGGCATCTTATCGCCCTTACAGAATGTATTTTGATAAATCCTCTAAATTTACAAATCTGTCAAGTTTATTGTCAACATAACTCCTATCTATTACGACCTTCTTTTCCATAAGTTCTGGTGCATTATAATTCAGGTCCTCAAGCAACTTCTCCATTACTGTATAGAGCCTCCTTGCACCTATATCTTCACTTCTCTGATTGACGGAATATGCAAAATCACAGATTCTCTCAAGTGCATCATCTGTAAATTCAAGTTCAACACCCTCTGCCATAAGGAGTGCCTTATACTGCCTTATCAATGAGTTTTTGGGCTCCTTCAGAATTCTGAGAAAGTCCTCCTTTCTGAGTGGGCTAAGCTCAACCCTGATCGGGAATCTCCCCTGAAGCTCCGGGATGAGGTCAGACGGTCTGGCTACATTAAAGGCACCTGCTGCAATAAATAAAATATGATCTGTCTTTACAGTTCCGTATTTTGTAAGGACTGTTGAACCCTCCACAATGGGGAGTAGATCCCTCTGAACGCCCTCTCTTGAGACATCCGGTCCATATCCGCGCTCGCGCCCCGCTATCTTATCAATCTCATCTAAAAAGATTATACCCATATGTTCAGCCCAGAATAGTGCCTCTCTGGTTACCCTCTCCATATCTATCAACTTCTGAGCCTCCTCTTCGGTGAGCACCTTGAGAGCCTCCTTTACCTTCATCTTTCTCTTCTTCCCCTTCTTTGGCATAATCCCGGACAGCATATCCTGCATCTGAAGCATAACATCTTCCATATTTGAAATACCTAACATCTGAATCGGAGGCGGGGCAGTCACCTGTACATTTAACTCTATCTCCATCTCATCATACTCCCCTTTTCTCAGCAACTCCCTGTTCTTCTCCATCTCAGCCTTATTCTCCTGATATGCGGGAGATACATTGCTAAAAGGTATTGTGGTATTCAAATTATTGGTATGAGGGAAGAGTATTTCAAGCACCTTATCTTCAGCGATTCTATACGCCTTCTCCCTCTCTATAGAGAGTGCCTTCTCCCTTGTCTGTTTGACTGCCACCTCCACAAGGTCTCTTACCATAGAGTCCACATCTCTACCCACATAACCTACCTCTGTAAATTTACTCGCCTCAACCTTTACAAAAGGTGCCTGTGCAATCTTTGCAAGCCTTCGGGCTATCTCCGTCTTCCCCACTCCAGTCGGACCAATCATAATAATGTTCTTAGGATATATCTCATTTCTAAGGTCTTCGCTCACCAACTGTCTCCTCCACCTGTTCCTTATAGCCACTGCAACTGCCTTCTTTGCCTCATCCTGACCGATGATGTACTTATCCAGTTCGGAGACAATCTCCCTCGGAGTAAAACTCATTATCTTAAAAATTCTCTCTTCATTATCAAATCCAGACATACTATAATACCTCCAGAACTCTATTCTTATTTGTATAAACACAGATATCAGATGCAATATCCATCGCCTTAATTGCTATCTCCTCAGCTCCAAGACTGCTATTCTCCATCAATGCCCTTGCGGCGGCGTAGGCAAATGGTCCTCCTGAACCGATTGCAAGGACAGAGTGATCTGGCTCAATTACATCGCCGAGTCCGGAGATGAGTAGAATCTTATCTTTATTTGCAACTATTAACATCGCCTCAAGCCTTCTCAAAATCTTATCGGTCCTCCAGTCCTTTGCAAGTTCCACAGAGCTCCTGATGATATCCCCCTTATACTCCTTCAATTTTGATTCAAACTTATCAAAGAGTGTCATTGCATCTGCTGTTGAACCAGCAAATCCAGCGAGCACAGAATCATTATATAACCTTCTCACTTTCTTTGCACTGTGTTTTAAGATAGTCTGTCCCATCGTGACCTGCCCATCTCCCACCATAACCACTTTATCGCCAACCTTTAAACAAAGTATCGTTGTCCCTCTGATATCCATAAGCACCTCACTGATTACCGCATAAAATAAAAATCAACAGGGTGGAAATATAATATCCATTAAATCATTTGTCTATGCAAAAAGGATAAAAAAATTAACTTGCTTTATTTGTTTTTTAAGGTATGCTTCCTTTTGTAACTTATTTTAACCCCATTATGGGGTGGAAAGGAACGCGAGCGATGAACAAGAAACTGTATGTAGGCAATCTTCCCTATTCCTCAACAGAGGAAGAACTCAAAGAGATGTTCGGGAAGATTGGCTCCGTTGAGTCAGTGTCAATTATTACAGACAGATTCAGCGGGAAGAGCAAGGGATTTGGTTTTGTAGAGATGTCGAGTGAGGAAGAGGCTTCAAAGGCTGTATCCGAGCTCAGTGGACAGGAGGTAGGGGGCAGGAAGATTATCGTGTCAGAGGCCAGAACAGAGGGCGAAAGAAGGGGTGGCGGCTTCCATTCAAAAGGAAGAGGCGGCTTCAGAGGCAGGAGAAATAGCGGGGGTAATAATAGGGAATAGGTAGTTATCTCTTGTTCGAAATTAAGAAGGAGGCATCAGGCCTCCTTTTTTTTTGCCTCAATTCCCTCAAAGAAAAACAGATTGATAATCCTAATCTAGCTGTAAAGGTCTTTTTAATTCACCATCCGATTTCATAGGTGGTTGTTTTGACTTATCAAACAAAAGGTTCCCTATCACGAGGAAATCAATATTGGTCCTCATAAAACAGGAATAGGCATCCTCTGGTGTGCAGACAATAGGCTCTCCGCGCACATTAAATGATGTATTTATCAATACCCCGCATCCGGTCTTTTCATAGAACTTCTTTATTAATAGATAGAATCTTTGATTTCGCTTAATATCAACTGTCTGGATTCTGGCAGAGTAATCAACATGTGTAACAGCCGGAATATCAGACCTTAATACCTCAAGCCTCTTAAGCCCCTGGTACCCCTTCTCTACATCGCCAATCTCCCTTCTGTGCCTTTGAGATACATTTGCAACGAGCAGCATATATGGAGATTCACAGTCAATCTCAAAATATTCCGATTTCATCTCCGAGAGGACAGCAGGTGCAAATGGTCTGAAAGACTCTCTAAATTTGATCTTCAGGTTCATATTCCTCTGCATATCTCCATCCCTCGCATCTCCAAGAATAGACCTTGCACCGAGCGCCCGCGGACCAAATTCCATTCGTCCCTGAAACCACCCTATTACCTTCTTCTGTGAGAGCAGTTCCGATACCTTCTCAAGGAGTAGATCAAAGTCTGAAAACTCTTCATATACAGCCCCAAATTTCTCAAGTCTGACTTTGACCTCCTCATCAGAGAATTCATTGCCCAGAAATGCACCGTTCATTGAATCATCCTGATTTACAACTCTTTCATAATTTAACCCGAGATATAAATAGGCTAGTGCTGCCCCGATGGCACCACCCGCATCTGAGGATGCTGGCTGAATCCAGAGCGAGTCAAATGGAGATTCTCTCAATATCTTTCCATTGCCAACACAATTTAATGCCACACCACCGGACATCACCAGATTGTTACAACCTGTCAATTTATATGCCGTGTTTGAGAGTTTGAGCATAACCTCATCGGTGACCTTCTGAATAGAGGCTGCAATATCCATCTCATGCTGTGTAATCTCTGTCTCGGGTTCTCTCCGTCTCTTACCAAATAATCTCTCAAACTCTGAATTTATCATCTCAAGCGATGTAACAAAACCAAAATATCTCATATTCAGTCTTAAAGAGCCGTCCTCCTTAATATCCACCAGTCTCTCTCTTATTAAATCGTAAAACCTTGGTTCGCCATAAGGTGCCAGCCCCATAAGTTTATATTCACCCGAATTGACCCTAAATCCAGTATAGTATGTAAATGCCGAATATAATAGTCCAAGTGAATGTGGAAAGTGCAGTTCCTTCAATATCTCTATTCTATTTCCCTCCCCATATCCGATGGTAGTGGTTGCATATTCCCCCACACCATCTATTGTGAGTATGGCTGCTTTATCAAAGGGAGATGGGTAAAATGCACTGGCGGCGTGTGAGAGATGGTGTTCAGAAAATAAGACATCTATATCCTTATTAAGTCCCAGATTTAATAGTTCGCTCTCTATCCTCTCTCTTATGAAGAGCTTCTCCTTTATAAGCACTGGAATTGCCCTGACAAAAGAGATTACACCCTTAGGGGCAAATGCGGCATAGCCCTCAAAGAGTCTCTCAAGTTTTAAGAAAGGTTTGTCATAGAAAACAACGGCATCAATATCATTTATAGAAATGTCTGCATAATCAAGAAGGAATTTCAAGGAATTTGATGGGAATCCGCTGTCGTGCTTTACCCTTGTGAACCTCTCCTCCTGTGCCGCCGCCACAATTCTACCATCTTCTACAAGGGCAGCGGCACTATCATGATAAAATGCAGATATCCCAATAATCCTCATCAGTACAGCCTCTCAAAAAATCGCCTATCATACTCAACCTTGGGTTTATCTACAAAATAAGTTGTGCAACCTATATCTATATCTTTCTTTATAACCCCATCCTTCACAAGTAGTCTCCTTATCAGTGCAACAGGTGAAAATACGAGGTAGAAGAGGAGTATCAGCAATATATTCACAATGAGATTTATTAAGAATCTCCCCACCGGATTAATTAGAAAGTTAATAGGCTTATAAAATTTTGGTAAGATAAGGGCAAGTAATAATAGTATACCGGAGATATAAAGTAAGAATATGTTCTCTCTAAATTTCACAAAATAAAGAATCAGGAGAAGCAATGAATATGAGATGCCAGAGAGCATAAGACCCCTTCTCTTATCAGGCATATCTCCTCCCACTCAATCTGCCTAAATAGTTATAAAATAAATCCTTTGCTCTCAAATTAATGTAAAATGACAAAAATTGCAGGATATCTATTGGGTCGTCCAGCAGCATAAGGGCGAGAAGTTGCCTGACCCTGAAATTAATCTGTGCATTTGAGAGATATAAGAGTTCAAAGATATTATTTTTGATGGCAAAGGCGGTCTTCAGTCCCCCCTCAGAATATGAGATAAGGTCGGGGTTACCCTCTATCAATCTAAATAGGTGTCTAAGAAAGAGAATGGAATAGTCAGAGATTTTATACTTTATAGCAGTGCCAATAATATCTTTCAGGTCTGTTCTGTATCTCTTAATGATTCTGTATGCATCTACCAATTCATGCGCTGTAATATCTGCGTGTTTTAGTGAGTGTATCATTGTATTAATAAGCCTCTCCTCTGAAGAGAGAATCCTTACCCTACGGTCTCTGTAAAAAGGGTGTCTCTTACTACTTTTGAATAACCTCTCATAATCCACATCTCCTACAAATGGATATGAAATCCTGCGATGAATCTCAACCGAGATGGAATAATCTTCCACTATATAGGCATATTCATACGCATTCTGATTTGTAAAGACCCTTGATTCATCCAGAATTGTCTTTTTTGCCTCCTTCTCAAGGATCCCCACAACCCTCTCAAAATCTCTCTCTCTCACCAGAATGTCAATATCACAACCTGTTCGTGGTGCCTCAGGTGAATATATAGTCCCCCAATTCGCTGAGCCTTTTAATAATATAATCTCAATATCCTCAGGCAATTTATTCTTAATAAAATTCTCAAGCCAGCCACGTTGACGCATATCCAGGGCAATTGCGCTCAAATATTCTGATTTCAGTCTCTCTAAAAGCCCTTTTGGGATATTTGATAGATACCCATTTCTCTTTATATTGTGGTAAATAACTGCAACCAGATTCTTAAATGGGTGACTGTTGATGTCGTCCATAAGGGTGGAGAGTTCTTTTATGATGCCCTTATCAAAATCAAATCTATCTTTTGCAGCAGCAGGGAAAAGTAGGGAGGGATATAATTTCATTATAGTCGGCTCTTATTTTCTATAAACCACTTTATTGTACTCTTAAGACCTTCTTCAAGAGATATCTTATATCTGAAGCCAAGTTTATTAATCCTTGAGACATCCAGTAATTTCTGAGGTGTGCCATCAGGTTTTGTGGTATCAAAGTGAATCTCACCATTAAATTCAACTATCTTTGCAATCAGATATGCCAGTTCTTTTATGGTGATATCTACTCCACTACCGATATTGATAAAAGGCTCTAAATCTTTTGCGTCAAAATTCTGCATCAAGAAGACGCAGGCATCTGCAAAGTCATCACAGTGAAGAAATTCTCTCCTTACATTTCCGCTCCCCCAGACAGTAACAGTCTTACTCCCATTCTGTTTTGCCTCTACAAATTTTCTTATCAGGGCTGGAATCACATGTGAGGTCTCAAGATTGAAATTGTCATTCGGTCCGTAGAGATTGGTCGGCATAACAGAGATAAAGTTCGTCTTATATTGAAAGTTGTAGGAATTACACATAATTATACCAGCAATCTTTGCTACCGCATAAGATTGATTGGTGGGTTCCAGATATCCACTGAGAAGATATTCCTCTTTTAATGGCTGTGGGGCGAGTTTTGGATATATACAGGATGAACCGAGAAATAGAAGCTTCTTCACATTATATTTGTAGGCTGAATGTATCACATTTGTCTCAATGGCAAGGTTCTGATAGATAAAGTCTGCTGGGTAGGTTGAATTTGCAAGTATTCCCCCAACCTTTGCCGCAGCCAAAAACACATAATCGGGTCTGTTGATGTCAAAGAATTCGTCTACCTTCTTCTGGTCTGTTAAATCAAGCTCGCTATGGCTCTTCAAAATAAAATTTTTGTATCCAAGGGATTCAAGCCTTCTCAATATAGCCGAGCCCGCAAGTCCTCTATGTCCAGCGATATATATTCTGGCATCTCTTTCCATCAATCAATCCTCCACCATCTATTTGGAAATTTTTCTTTGATAATCCTCTCACCTTTACCAATCGGGGTGAGTCCTAACTTTTTCATATCTGCATCAACCATTATCCAGATTAATTCCTTAAATGTAATTTTTGGGGACCACATCAACTTCTCCTTTGCCTTTTTTGCATCTGCAATCAGACACTCTACCTCTGTAGGTCTCATATACTTTGGGTCTATCTTTACATAGTCGTGGTAATCCAGATTTACATAAGAGAATGCCTCTTCAAGCAGATCCTTAACAGAGTGTGCCTCCCCTGTACCTATTACAAAATCCTCCGGTTTGCCATTCTGGAGCATCAGATACATACATTCTACATATTCAGGTGCAAAGCCCCAATCCCTCTTCGCCTCCAGATTACCCATATAAAGGGAGTCGTCAAGACCGGCCTTAATCCTTGCAACTGCGCGAGTCACCTTCCTGGTCACAAATGTCTCACCTCTTCTCGGGGATTCATGATTAAAGAGGATTCCATTTACAGCAAAGAGTTTATATGCCTCACGATAATTTACTGTAATCCAGTATGCATAAAGCTTTGCCGCGGCATAAGGGCTTCGAGGATAAAATTTGGTATTCTCGTTCTGCGGAGGTGGAGAGGCGCCAAAGAGCTCAGAAGAGGACGCCTGATAAAACTTTGTATTGACACCAGCCCTTTTGATTGCATCCAGGAGTCTGATCGTCCCAAGCCCTGTAATATTTCCAGTGTACTCCGCCATATCAAAAGAGACCCTTACATGGCTCTGTGCACCCAGATGATAGACTTCATCGGGCCTGATGTTATAGATAATCTCCGTCAACTCACCGGGATCCGAGAGGTCCCCATAGTGCAAAAAGAGCTTAGCCTCTGCCTTATGCGGGTCTATGTAGAGATGTTCTATCCGCTCCGTATTAAATGTGGATGACCTCCTGATAATTCCGTGGACCTCATAACCTTTTGATAGCAGAAATTCTGTTAGGTATGAGCCATCCTGCCCTGTTATTCCAGTAATCAATGCCTTCTTCACAAATATCTCCTTATAAAAGATTAATATCCATCAAAAAACCGATTCAGATTTTATATACTCAATATCCTCAATTTTCAAGAATATAATAATCAATGACAACACTGCTGTCCAGAATAATCTGATTAGAGAAGTTAACTATTTGTAAAATAAGAATTCTGGATGGATAAATCCATATTTTCAAAATCAGGTTATCCTCCTTTCTTCAATTCCCGTTGGGTTATTGCATACCTCTATTCGCCTTAATTGATAGGGGGATCCGCTTAATGAATGAGCCAGTCCAGATTGACAGGATAGAATTGCCCCCAATAGCCCTTAAGAGACAACTCCCTTTCCCTCTCTCTCACCGTTTTATCAATATAGTTTATGGTATTTAAGTTAATCAATTAAAGATTTGACTTTAAATAGATTAACAAATAAGGTATGTCAGAATTGTCATACTGGTATGATTATGCATATTGATAGCAGGTATCAGATAATTGAAAAGGCTGGCTCGGGGGGGATGGCGACAGTATATAGAGCCAGAGATACTGTTCTGAATAGAGATGTAGCCATCAAGCTCCTTCATCCACATCTAATTGAAAAAGATGAGGTCAAGAAGAGGTTTTTAAGAGAGGCTCAGGCAATAGCCAGATTAAGACATAGGAATATCATTGAGATATTTGACTACAAATCAGATGAGAATGACTGTTATATTATCAGTGAATTTGTAAAAGGGAAGAGCCTCGCCTCATTTCTCTCAGAATATGATATCTCATCCCCTTTTATTGCTGCGATGATGGTATCCATCCTCTCTGACGCAATCGGGCATGCACACAGGAATGGAATAGTTCACAGGGATATCAAACCGGAGAATATCCTCATATCAGAGAACTTTATTCTTAAAATCACCGATTTTGGGATTGCCCACATTGCAGACGCAGAAAGTCTTACCATAACTGGCTCAATCTCCGGCTCGCCAGCGCATATGTCACCTGAACAGATAGATGGAAAAGATGTAGACTTTAGAACAGATATATTCTCTCTCGGGACACTTTTATATCTAATAGCCTGCGGGGAGTTACCTTTTAAAGGAAATTCACCAGCCTCAATCTTCAAATCAATTCTGCTCGGAGAATATAGAGAACCAAAAGAGCTCAACCCACTCATAGACAATAAATTCTCAAATATCATTCACACCTCTCTAAAAAAGAATATTGATGAACGATATAAAGATGCTGAGGAATTAAAGAAAGAACTTCTGGAATATCTACATCTATACGGCATCACAGATGTAGAGGGTGAGCTCTCAAGTTTTTTTAAAAGACCACTTGAATATCTGGAAGAATTACAGAAGAGGATTATTGGACATCTCAAAGATTATCTTTATAAGAATATTAAGAATAAGGAAAGTAGGATTCAGATTCAGGATTCCTTAAATATCCTGCTCTACCTCGCACCGGAGGATATTGATGCAAGGGCACTCTTTGAAAGATTTTCAAGCCTTGAAATCAGAGATAGGAGGAGAAACTCTATAAAGAGGGGGCTACTATTTATACCATTTATCGTATTTATATTCTTCATTATTTTTCAATTATTTTTTACTCACCAGCGAGGGAATATTTCAATCATGGCTCAAGATGATATTAACGGTATGAGTTTTGTTCAGGATGTCTATTCTGATTACATTCAGATTGCAGAGGATGTAAAGCCATCTAAGGAGGCTAATAATAATTCTTCTGAGCAGCAGTGGGAGATAAATCAGGAGATAAAGAGGCATAAAAAGAAACTCCTGAGTTTCAAAAAAGATGAAAAGGGTGTTAAGGCAGAAGAGTTTCCATCATCAGAGGTACCAAAATTCGGACAGATAAATCTATTCATCAAACCGTATGGGGATATCTACATTGACAACAATCTCTATGCAAAGGAGAAGGCAGCGGTTAGTCTGAGGCTCAGGGCTGGGCGCCATAACCTCAAAATTAAAAATCCATTTTATTTTGATATAGAGAAAGAGATAAATGTGGATGAAAATAAAAAGACAGATATCAGGCTCATATTTGATAGAATTAAACCTGCAAAAATATTTATTAACACCAACACAGAATGTGATATATATATTGACGGGAATCTATTAGGTAGAAGTGATATGTATATTAAAAACGGAATTACAATCCCAATAACCAGCAGCGATGGTAGAAGAGAGATAATTCTAAAGGCAACAAAGAGTGGGTATAAAGATTTTATCACAAAAATTGAACTCAGAGCAGGCGAGAGTAACACCATCAAAATAAATATGATAAAGGAAAGATGAATATTTCAACTATCATCATTATTCTTGTCGTCTCAATGAATCAGCCTGAGGATGACCTCTTCAAAAAGGGTGTATATCTCTTTGAGCATCAGGACTTTAAACAGTCAGTAGTAATATTTAACAGAATCATAAATAATAATCTTTCTAAAGATGAAAATGAGCTCATAGAATGTTACAAATATCTCGGTGCGGCGCATTTCTACCTTGAAGACCTTAAATCCTCTGAGGCAAATTTCAGACAGCTCTTACTGTTAAAACCCGACTTCAGACTTGACCCATTTCTATTTCCTCCCTCAATGGTCCTATTCTTTGATAAGATCAAGAAGGATATGCCAAAAGGTGGTACTACAATAACAAATAAAAGCAGATTAGAGGGCGGAAAATATGAACTGTATATAAATTTTTTGCCGTTTGGTCTCCCACAATATGCGCACAATCAAAAAGTCAAGGGGAGTATTCTTCTCTCCCTTCAATTACTTTCACTCACAGCAAATATCATATCATACTGGCAGGTTCATTCAATGATTGATAGATATGGATATGTAAAGGACCGGACTGATGCAGATAGGGCAAATCTACTCAAGACCATTCAGATTACATCTCTTATTACATTTGGTGTGGTATATCTATTCTCGGTCTCAGATGGGACTTATTATACACTTTCTCAGGTGAGAGGAGGGGATTGATTATGCCATTTATAACTGTCAGGAATAAGGTTACAGGGTACTCAAGGACATATGAATTGAAGAAGAGAATTACATCACTTGGCAGCTCTTCTGAGTGTGATATTCTCCTTGATGATAAGAAGATTCCAAAACATTTTGCAAATATCTTCTTTGACGGTCACACATATACTCTTCAGGTTGCAAGTAGTGACCTTGAATTTTTATATGAAAACAAACCTGCAAGGAGAAAGAAGCTTTCGGAGAATGTCCCTGCGGAGATAGGGAACTTTTCAATCACATTTATAATTGAGAGGAGGAGACAGGAGACATCAGAACCCGACAGAGAAAAAAATATTTACAGAATATTATTTGAGACATCCACACGACTGATGTCAGATTTCAAACTGGATATATTCCTTAATAATCTCACCGATGCCATCATCTCTCTGACAAAGGCGGAGAAAGGATTTATCATAATATTCAAAGAGAATTCATTTGATATAATGGTGGCACGAAATCTTGAGGGTAAGAATATAGAGAATCCTCGTGAACTGATATCTGATTCAATAATTGAGAAGGTAATCAATACCAAAAAGGCATTAATCGTAAATGATGCTATGCACGACACCGAATTCAAGATGAGCGCCTCGGTAATAAATCTAAAACTCTGTTCAGTGATGTGTACGCCTCTAATATATCAGGGGAACATTTTAGGATTGATATATCTTGGAAATGACAATATCGCCAATCTCTTTGACCAGACCTCACTTGAGGTGCTCACGATATTTGCATCACAGGTTACTCTACTCTTGAAATCAGCACTACATATAGATAGGCTTGAAAAGGAGATGGATGTAAGAAATTTCAGCAGCATAATTTATTCCAGTACTGCTATGACTGAGATTATGGAGAAGATGCACAGGGTAGCACAGACAGATGTAACGGTCTTACTTGAAGGGGAGACAGGTACCGGGAAAGAGATTCTCGCAAGAGAGATTCACAACAACTCCCCGAGAAAAAACAACCCCTTTGTAGCAATCAACTGTACAGCCATACCAAAGGACCTTCTGGAGAGTGAACTATTTGGACATATAAAGGGTGCATTTACCGGAGCCATCTCTACAAGAGAGGGCAAATTCCAGCTCGCCTCAGGCGGAACACTCTTTCTGGACGAAATAGGTGATATGCCATTACCACTACAGGTTAAACTATTGAGAGCCATTCAGGAAAAGATAGTAACAAAGGTCGGTTCAAATTCTCCTGAAGAGGTAGATGTGAGGATTATCTGTGCTACAAATCAGAATCTGGAAGAGCTTGTCAAAGCAAAAAAATTTCGCCAGGACCTGTATTATAGGATAAATGTGGTTAGATTCTATCTCCCACCTCTAAGAGACAGGGAAGAGGATAAAATGCTTATTGCAAAATATTATTTAAAAAAATTCAAGACGGATTATAACTCACCTGTTGAGGGTTTTTCCATCAGTGCCATAAAGGCTATCAATAATTATAACTGGCCCGGGAATATCAGGGAGATGGAGAATCGGATCAAGAAGGCAGTAATCCTTGCAAAACATCCGCTCATTGAGAAAGAGGACCTGGAGATACCAGAAGAGGATGAGACACCCATACTACCTTTGGCTCAGGCGAGGGAGGAGTTTCAGAGGAAATATATTCTACAGGTATTAAGAAAGAATGGAGGGAATCGTACTAAAACTGCAAAGGATTTAGGTGTGGACCCAAGAACAATATTCAGGTATCTTGAAAATATTGACGACGAGACGATATGACGAAATTGCCCCAAATCACAAAGCCCAAAACTCTGATATATAGACTTTTGAGAATTGTTCACCTAAACTATACTATTGCTATGGTGACATCTTTAACACTATTAATTCAATGTACAGATATGCCAGACATCAGGGTTCTGGAGATGGACAATCGTCCCCCCATCATAAATAAATCCACAATCACCCCGGGTGGTCCAATTATAAAGATTGATTCCTCCTGCAAAAGAGAATTCTCCTTTGCGGAGGTCACAGAGTTTGATACCGAAGACCTGTTATATGTCAGATGGTATGTTGATTATGAAAATATAAAGAACTATCAGAAGAGCTCTGTAATTCCTGCAAACGACAGGAAGAGCATTACCAGAAGTGGAGATAGCTTTATCCTTGATTTGAAAAATTCCATTCTCCCCAATAAGACGAGGGGTTCAATACATACTGTTGAAGTTATTCTGTCTGATAGACCCTTCTTACTTGATTCAACAGAGCCACCTCAATTTAAGGCTATAGAAAAAGGTGGCAATTACGACTATATCTCGTGGACGGTGATACAGCTTGAGGACTGTTATTAAAATTTCCTGCGATTTAATTTTTATCGCATTGCTTTTCTGCTCGTGCAATGAGAGTGGTGGCACCATATCAACAGATAAAGGTGGTTGTTTTATAATAGGTGGTTGTGAGAATACAGATTTTGACCTTGATAGACTATTTATAAGGACATCATATTCACTAAATGGCGGCTTTACAATCTATAAAAGTTCTATATTTGAGAGGGATGAAATAAAAGGTGGAATCATAATATCAACTGATGAGACTTATTCTGTCTGTGGCTCTGTGAAATATGAAGAATCACCTGTGCTTGCCAATCTGACTTTTATTCGGAGACCAGATCAACCCTTAATCCCAGCAACTATGGCGGATACCGATGAGTTTGGTAATTTTTGTGCCGCACTGAATAAAGGCGAATATACAATTCTTGTCTCACCATACAAACATGAGGCGATACCTCAATTAAAGATAGATATCACCGTTGATGCGGACATCTCAAATTTCAATATCATTTATCCCTCTGCCGATAATGTAAGATATATTTATGGTAATGTCATTCTGGACACCACAAGTAATCTCCCTGTTGAAGGGATAAATGTACTCGCCTATAAAAAGTATGAGGATGGGGTAACCCTCCAATCAAATGTCTCAACGACAGATTCAGATGGCAACTTCTCACTGGTGATTCCTAACCTATACGGAGCTTATTCCCTTATGATTTATGGTTCTCCAAAAAATCCCGACTGGCCCATAATCAGATTTCCAGATATAATTACCGAGGGGATTATTCAGATAGGGAGTATAAATCTTGGATTTGTCCCCCATCTGACACACATCTCAGGGATAAGCAGTACACAGGAGAAGATACAAATTATAGCGACAATGGATTCAGATGAATTTAGTTATTCTAAGAATTTCAATACTGATGAAGATGGATATTTTGAGACAGACCTGAGGGAAGGAAGATATAATTTTCTTATGGTCCCTTCAGATATTTACTCCAGCAAATGGAGCATTACAGCACATTCAAATATCTCAGTTCCATCTCAGAGTAGTTACAAATTGTCTTTAGAAAAAAAGGTGAACCTTATGGGGAGGCTCATTTTTGATGACAAAAGTAGTACACCCAGAATAAAAATTATTAGAGATGGAGGCTGTGAAGGAAATTCCTCAGACAATATAAATTTTGAAATCTCAATTATCCCGGATAGTAACGGTTATTTTAATATTGATGTCTCAAAGGGGAGATATAGAATTCAGATTATTACAGAGGATATTAAGAGCGCAAATATGATATCAAATTCATTCTGTATAAATGACAATATCAATCTTAATGAGTTCTCACAACCACTCTCCTGTACACTTAAAGGGGAGATAAAGAACGATACATCAACCAAACTTTCAAATATCAGGACTGAGCTCTTCCTGTTTGATAAAAAGAGAGTGGAATATGTTAAGATTGCAGAGAGTTCATCAGAATCAAAACAATTTACACTAAAAATTCCAGCCTACTTCTGCCAGTAAAATTTACAGGGAATCCCTTAAACAAAAAGCAGAATAATAAATACTATTACTAAAAGGGTAAATCCAATAGGGATACCTATTCTTGCCCATTCGCGAGATTTTATCCTCAATTTGCTGGCACAGATTATATTCGGGATATTTCCGGGTATCAACATAACTCCGGATAATAAAAGTCCTAAAAGCAGGTCCCTGACCTGAGCCTCTGACATAGAGGTACTTATTTCTGCGGCGGTGAGTGTGGCATTATCCACTACAGCAGAAATCATATTTACCCAATATAGTATAAGTGGTGAGAGTTTGAGGACATAATTATCTATTATTGGCTTAAATCCATACCCTAAAAATACCAGAGCCATTACAAAGAGATATACCTTGAATGTCCTGAATAAAATCTCTTTTACCGATTCCACCTTTCTCTCCTCTTCCTCAGGCTCCGATAGAGTATCTTCAGCCTTGTGCCCTCTATAAAATCCCGCTGCCAGCCCACATAGCAATACTATTGGAATGATAAAAGGTCCCAGAAGCCTTATGAGGTAAAAGAAATCTGCCTGTGGCCATGTCTTGAGTTTACTTATGGTGATAGTAGATAATGGTTCTCCAATGGGGGTAAGTGCAGCACCAACACCGATTGCCAGACAGGCTACAACCACATAAAACAACTCGTGTTTTCTATCCATCCTGAGTACATTAATAATCTCCACCAGAACCAGTGAGGCAATTATTGCTGTTATGACACTTGAGAGCAGTCCCAGAATTACTACAACAAGAAAAATGAACAGTCCAAAGGGGATTCTCTTTAATGAAAAGAAGACAAGGTCTTTGAGATACCTGTGTGTATATTTAAATACAAATCCCGCTATCAAGACTGCAAGCGAAATCTTTATCGGTTCATTGAGACCCTCCTTGATTATATCAATATGCAGACTCCTGGTAACTATGAGGGACAGAATCCCCATAAGGAATAGAAATATCTCCAGATTCTCCTCCACCTTATGAAAGATGAATGGGAGAAATAAAACCAGCAGAAGTATAATAGTTAGAGAAACTATAACAAAACTACTTACCATATTTACTCCTCTTTAATAGTAAAGTGAAATCTCCCACCTAAAATAATTGTAAATACTGTTGTGGACGGAGTTTTCTGCATATCGTGAGTAATATCCTTATCCCAATCGTAGTAAAATTTTGAATATGAGGGGAAATAGAGATTCAGATCCAGAAATACCGAAAACCACCTCTTTATATAAACATCTGTCCCGAGCCCGGTCTCAAAGAAGCCGCCAGATATTGCCTTTGACTGTTTATCTATAAATCCCCACTCCTCTACATTCATACCGAGCATTGAATAGCCGCCACCCAGAAAGACATATGGGTCAACAAAGTAGTTCATCTTCCAGTGATTAATAGGATGATACTTTGCAACTCCAGATATAAAGCCCCCGCCCTTTCTCTCTCCTTTGGTCCATATATCAGAGCCGGTAAAATTTAATTTTAACTCTATTGAGGCATAATTCATTATATTATATCCCATATTAAAATCTACGGCAAACATCCCGCCCAGATCTGTTGAGACTATATCGGTGGTTGCCTCTCTGCTACTATTCCCGCTAATAATTGTAACAGGGGATCCATTTTTATAGATAGTCTCTTTAGGCATCTGTTCCCCAAAGAATATATCGCTCCCCAATCCGAGCGAGAGGTAAAATCCCTCCTCGGCAAATAGTGATTGAGATAAAAAGATAAATAGGGTAAAAAGAATTACTCTCTTCATATCTCTCACCTCACAAAGATTTTTATCATCCAGCCCTCATCTCAGGTAATCAGCATACCTGCTCAAAGTTGCTTCTGGAGAATATAATATGGGAATAGGGGTTACCGCAAGGAAATTTGACATCAATTTTAATCAGCAAACCAATCTTTTCAGCAATGATTAAAAAAATCGCCCGCAGCCCTCAAATTCAGGATACGGGCGAGTATCTCAAATGATAATTTTAGATTAATTTGTCTTCTCTTCTACCTTTGGTGCCTTCAGAATAATAATCAGAATGGCAGATACTATACATAAAATGCCAGAGATGACAAATGCAGTCATATAGTTTCCAGCATCGTAGGTCTTCTGAACAATCGCGCCCCCTTTATCTAATGCCTCATAAGGGACCTTCTGAACGATACTCATTAACTTTGGGGCAAGCCACGGACCGAATAGACCACCCGCACCGTATGCCGAAAACATCCAGCCATAATTTGCTCCAACATTCTTTGTCCCGAAGAAATCGGCTGTGACCGCTGGATAGAGAGCCAGAAATCCACCAAAACAGAAACCAATTGAAGCCACACCGAATAGATAAAGCGGATATGATTTCAGGAATTGCATAGCGAGCATAATAAGACCTGCATAGAGAAACATAATCGTAAGTGTGGGCTTTCTCCCGATGTTATCCGAAATCTTTCCCCACGCAATTCTACCTATCGCATTCAGGATTGATACAATAATGACCGCAGATGCGCCCTTTGAAATAATATCTGTATAAGTATCCTTAGGAATCGGTGAGCCATTAAAGAGCCCGAGTAGAGAGAAGGACTGCCAGACATTTGTTGCATTCATTATTATCATAAGACCGGCCGTACAACCTGCAAAATAAGTTAACCACAATAGCCAGAACTGAGATGTTTTGAGCATCTCCTGCCAGGTGAAATCAACTTTCTGAACTGCACCCGATGCTGTTGATGAAGGTACCGGGGGATTCCATCCCTCGGGCTTAAAACCGGGAGGCGGGTTTATCATAAACTGTGCACCAATGACAACCGCAATCAAAAAGATTATTCCGAGGTAGAGAAATGTCATCATTATCCCCTGAGAGGCTATTAAAGATTTTGCAACTGGGGTAAATACAAGTGCGCCCGCGCCAAATCCAGCCACAGCAAGTCCGGTGATAAGACCTCTCATATCTGGGAACCACTTTACACAGGTTGCGATAGGGCAGACATATGCTGCGCCAATCCCGATGCCGCCGATGATTGAGAAACCGAGAACAAAGAGAAATAGATTATTGGCAAAGGATGCAATTATCAATCCAACGCCGAGAAAGATTCCACCCAATGTAGCAATCTTCCTTGGACCAAGTTTATCCTGAATCCTCCCAAATATAATCATACTCAGTGCAAAGAAGGCAAGCACAAGTTGTGATGGAAGGGCGAGGTCTGTTGCCGACCAATCAGGGAATTTATCTTTAAGCGCTGGCTTAAAAACCGAGTAAATATAAATCGCTCCAAGTGAAATCTGAATTAGCAGAGCACCAACTACCACAAGCCATCTATTAAACTTTTTCTCTTCTGTCATAAAAATCCTCCTCGTTACTAAGTCAAAAAATGAATAAAATTACCCCTATCTCTTAAATAAGGGGATGTAAAGAAACCCGATAGCCGATACTGGATATAATTGATTTATAAGATTGTCCACAATTTTATTGATAGAAGAATTATCTTGTAATTCTAAAACTTGCAATCAGTGGGAAGATATCTTTTGCCTCAATCTTTAGGACCACGGTAGATACTATCTTCCCGCTCTCTCTATCCACTATCTCTCCCAACATAGTGCTAAATGACTTGACCGGTTGAAAGATTGAAAGGTCATTGTGACCATTAAAATAGTACTCTTTGCCGTTCTTATCAGAGAAGTAGAATTCATAGATAAATTGCTTTTTTGAAATAAAATCATATTCTACATTTCCTTTCAATTCTGCATTCTCAACCAGGTCAGTCGCCGTAATTGTCCCGTTTATTTCCATCCTCAAAAATTCACCGCTATCTCTCTTAATAAAACTCAAGATATTATTGCTTGCGCAATTTAGAGTAAGAGTTACTGGCTGGTCCCCTCTATCTTCTTTCCCGCTAATCATCCTGTGCGTCCCGCCCATAGTCATACTGAATCTGATTCCTTTCGGGATATAAAACTCGGCAATAGCCTTTATCTGCTCCTTATTGAGCGATTTGATAAAGTCAACATTAACAAAGTTCTTAAGATTCTTTAAGGTCTCCATGTTCATCAAAAGCCTCCTTAACAGGTTGTTGAGTGCAGATATCACAGATGACGCAGTGTGTCAAGAACTTTTTAAACCGCGCCTGTTATCAAAAATTTTAGACCCCTATTTAACTTTTTTAAAATATAGATTTACAAAGCCTATAAAATACAATATTGATTATCAAATTCTCTGGAGGAGTTATGAGATATATTCTCTACACCTGTTTCTTCTTATCCGGTATGGCTGGACTCATCTATCAGGTTGTCTGGTCCAAATACTTTAATCTATTTCTGGGTGCCACATCTTATTCAACGGCGATCCTGCTTTCAACATTTATGGGTGGACTTGCCCTCGGCAATCATATCTTTGGGAAGTTTGTAGATAAGAATAGGAACCCGCTCAGATTATATTCTTACCTTGAGTTTGGAATTGGTATAGCCTGTGCATTCTTCCCTCTCTACTTTGACGGGCTATTTAATCTATACTTTTTGCTTGCAAATGGCTCAATCCCGAATACACCCGGCAATATTATTCTGAAAATTATATTCAGCATATTTACTATCCTGCTCCCCACAACTCTGATGGGCTGGACTTTACCGGTAATGAGTAAATTCATTATCAGACAGATTCAGGATGTGGGGGCGAAGGTAGGGCTCCTATATTTCTTAAATACCGTTGGGGCTATACTCGGGACATTGATAGGGGGCTACTTTATAATTCATACACTCGGGCTTGACTTTTCTGTGCAATTATTCTCATCTGTCAATCTATTAATCGGTATTGTAACTTATTATCTCAGCAAGAATGTCAGAGAGGATTTTACACTCTCAGATAAAGACAACAACTTTAGTAATCAGAATGATAACTCAGATATAAGATATACAGATTTGCAGATAAAGATTGTCCTGATAATGATCTCCCTCAGCGGCTTTGTCTCAATGCTATATGAGGTGGTCTGGACAAGGATGCTCTCACTGATAATAGGCTCAGCAGTTCAATCCTTTGCAATAATGCTCTTTACTTTTATTACAGGTATTGCAATCGGTTCTTATTTTATACATAAAATGCTGGGGAAGAGAATTAACCATCTATTATGGTTTGCGGTAATAGAGTTTTTAATTGCTATAACAATAGTAGCAGTATTACCACTCTATATGAGACTCCCCTATTACTTTAATATCATTGGAGGTGGAATTCCAAAGGCAGATTCAATGTTTGTATTTTATGAAATTTCAAAGATTATTATTTGCTTTATAGCAATGTTCTTACCAACATTCTTCATCGGGATGACACTGCCACTTGCAAGCCACATCAATACAAAGAGTATTACAAGGCTCGGTATCGGGATAGGGGATGACTAATTGACATTATAAAGAAGAATGACATTTCCCATATCAAAGATATAGAGGTCCAGTCAATTATAAAGGCATTGAGAAACAGTCCATAGTCTATAGAAGATTTTTATCATTTTGTTTATTGTCAATAGTTCATTATATATTTTGTGAAAACTTTGTTGGTCAAATAATCTACAATTTTTGGATATAAAGACTCACTACAACCCCCAAATCCCCCCATCCAGAATCCTTATTTTACAAACAGTTAAATTCTCAAATCAGATTATTCTGGGCAGCAGTGATTTAAAACAAAAAAGCCCGGAAATATCCGGGCCTTCAAAAGAAAGGGTCTAACCTCTCAATCCTTATCTACATCGTTGCACTGCTCTATGTCAGCAGGAAGTGATCCAGGGGCACCATTTGTACCAAGGGTGATTTGGGCATTGATGAGCTGGTTTGCCTGGTCTATATTCCACATATCCTCTTTGGGCTCACCATCCACATTACCGATAGCAGCATATACAAAGTTGAACTGGGTTGGAGGCTGAGCAGTATAGGAACAACCTCCAGCGAGGTTGGTGCCTGTGCAGAGTGCACCGATTGCTGGTTCGCAGGCAATTGAATCACTTGAAATACCAGAGTTATATCTATATCTATTATTTTTCTCCGGTGCAAATCCGATTGGTACCTTACCTGAGCCTGTAACCACGAAGGTCAAATTAGCATAGGAGTTGGTCTCTGCAAATTTGGACTTGGCTGCTGTAAATGCCGCCTTGAGATTTGTCCTTGCCTCTGACTGCTTGGACCTCGCCTGGAACTTGATAAAGTTTGGGATGGCGATTGCCGCCAGAATTCCGATGATTGCCACCACAATCATCAGCTCAATCAGGGTGAAACCCTTCTTTGTTCTGAGTAACCTTAGCATGACATACCTCCTTTGCAAAGGTTAATAAAATGGTTTATAGCTACTAAACCAGATCTGATTAATCAACTCCTATTCCAGATTTAACATATTGAAATCATTGACAAAAATACAGAAAAATGCCAATAATAGTAACTCTTTCCCTGCCTTATGACAAATTTTGTCACTTTGGAATAATGATAATCTTCCCATCTTTAATATCATATCTACCCTCAAACGGCTCGGCTGGAATAATCGGAACTATATTCTTCTCTACAAGCTCCTCAAGTGTAGCAGGATACTTACCATATATACCTTTATACTCCTCTACCTTTTTTGTCAGATATTTTAGGTCTCTCCTCTGAAGTGCCATCCTGAACCTTGCAAAGTACTTCTCTTTCAAAATTGGATCCTGCTCCTCTCTGTACATCTTCTCAAGCACAGGTATCATTGTATCGGTATCTTCTAAATCAAGCAGTATCTTCTCTGCAAGATTTACCAGCCACTTCATATCCCCTTCCCCGGTTAAGACTGCCACCCATCCGGCAAGATTATAATAAACTGAGGCAACTTTTGGATTATGCAGAATATAATATTCAACATATCCAAGGAGGTACGGAATCTTCCAGGAATCAGGGACATTCCTGATCCCCTTAATTAAGACCTTCTCTGCGAGGTCCCCATTTGTATCCAGAAGTGAGATTGTTACTCCTCCAAATCTGTATGCATACTCAAAGAGTGGTGATATATCTGTTATCAGATTGACGAGTGGATAGAGATGTCTCAACCTCTCATCTGTATAATTACTCTTATCTCCAAAGTACTGAATTGCCTTTAGCCAGTAAAAATCTCCAAACAATTCGTAATATCCCGCGCTCGCTGCCTTTATGAGCTCAATCTTCGGCAATATAAATCCTTCTGATGGTACCTCACTCTTTACACTCTTTAATAAGACCTCTGTCCTGATCAGTATAACACCGCTCATCAAAATTAATAATAATGCAAGAAGCAAAACTCTCTTCATCAAGGTCTCAACAACTCCTTAAAAGAATCCAGATATAGACATATAACAGGTTTTCTATTATACAGATAATTTTTGTTCAGTCAATAAGGTGTTCAATCAATTTGTTCTATCAAAAAGTCCACCCTCAACATCTTCAATAAAGGTATCAATCGTCCCCAGCATAGCATATAAGGCTATCTTCTTGTTGTTATCATTTTCTATCTCAATCTCATTCAGGACCATATTTCTCTTCCCATTCAGATAAGATAAGAGTTGCTCTTTTGATATGCCCTGTGAACTATCCGTTGTGTTAGTTTCCATCTTCGCCTTTTTAATCATAATACTCCTCCTTCAAATTGTTGCCAATCTATCCCCTCGCCTTTATCTTTCACCCTTTATTTAAAAAATCTATAAATAAGAGCCTTTTTATATTGGCAATAAGGTCATTTACAGTAATGGGCTTCTCAAGATACATATCTGCACCAGCGGATAATGCCTTCTCTCTCCCTTCCTCCCCTCCACCTGAAATTACCAGAATAGGTTTATTAACACCAGAACTCCTAAGTCTCTTGATTACTTCATCTCCAGAGAATAAAGGTATATAAAAATCCAGAATAAGCAGATCAAATTCCTCCTTAAAGATAATCTCTTCTACATCTTTAGCATCATCAACCTCTGAAAGTAAAATCATTCTATCTGATGGCAATTCAAACTTTGCAAGCCTCTGAATCCCATATCTATACATCCCGAGTATATGCGGATTGTCCTCCGCAATAATTATCTTATAGGGTCTATCAATTGGAGGTAGTCCACCCCGTTCCTCTGCGAGCGGGAGCAGGAACTGTTCAAGTCTCTTTCTTACCTGTGGCTGGATATCAAATCTTATACCATAACCACCTCTTACATTCTTCCTCGGGAGAGGAGACCTCTTCCAGACAATTACGCCCTCAAGTATAAGTCTCTCCACAAGAGATGGGAAGGAGAGTTCAATATTTATCCTCTCTGAGATTGGAATCTCCAGATTTGTGGATAAAAAACAACCACCGATTGAGATATCTTCAATATACTCCGAAAAACTCTTATCCTTGTAGGAGATGTCCGCCTTCAATATGAGATTGTATCTTTTACTATCTCTTCTTTCCATTCTGATGATATAATACAATTTAATTTGGGTTGAGGCAAGAAAATTCATAAACCAATTTTTATCTTTTTATTTTACCATTTTGATGTAATATAGAGTTTATGGTATTTGACAATAACAGCAGAGAGCATCTATTTGATAACCCATCAGAGTTGCAAAAAATCTTTATAAAGAGAAGGTCATTCAGAAAATATATGAAAAAACCTGTTGAAAAAGAGAAGATTTTGAATATCCAGAAGACCTGTGATATATTTATTGAAAAAAGTGGTTTTTGTCACTCAATAATCCACATAACCGAAGTGGCTGATGAATTTAATAGAATTGTAGATTCTGCCACAAAAGGATTCTTGGGGAAGGTAAATCCATGGCTAAAGAAAACAGATGCAGACAGACTCATACTCGCAATGGCTGATATGACTGGTATAAATACAGATTCAGAGAGACTTAAGATAATCGCAG
>JBMFOP010000026.1:0-33227 GCA_049969675.1 Myxococcota bacterium
GCAGGGTGATTTTAGTTGCTTGGGGCAATTAGTAGCAATAAATTTCAAACGGGGTTTAGCATACAAGAATTTTGGGGAATGAATAAATTCTTAGAGACACAACCAATTGTGCCAGATGTAGCAATTGTAGGGGCTAATGATTATTGACCCTTACTTTAAAAGATAATTTTAGTTGGAAAGCATTTTAATTGGTAATGAGGAGAAGGAGGTAATCTGATTTTGCAAATATAGATTTACGCGTCCAGAATCCTTAAATATTTAATTTATCATTATAAACATTTTGGATGGAAATGAGTATTGGATTTTATTGAGTGGTTTCTGTATGAAAAAAATGGCATAGTTTGTAATTTAAAAATTTTGTCTTTTGCCAGAGGGGTGTCTGATGTAATAGATTAAGGCTTCGGACTGAGGAGGTCTTGATTATGAGGAATGTATTATTATCTATGCCTTTTTTAATAATTTTAATATCAAATCTTTATGCCGATAATGGACTTAGTGTAACCCTTGAAGAGGTTCAGAGGGCTATTATTGAGAACAATCTATATTGGACGGCTTCAGAGACAATCTATACAAAGATGACCCCTGAGCAGAGGAAGTCCGTATTTGGTCTCATTATCCCACGGGGATACAAGTCGCCCAAAAGTAATATTGCATCTACATTGAAGATGTCGCTTCCAGCCACATTTGATTGGAGAAATAATAATGGGAATTATGTGACTACTCCAAAGGATCAGGGGTATTGTGGGAGTTGCTGGGCATTTGCCTCAACCGGTGCCATTGAATCAAAGTATATGATTACAAAGAAGTCACCCGGACTGAATATAGACCTTGCAGAGCAGATTCTTGTCTCCTGTGATATGTCTAATTATGGTTGTAATGGCGGTCTGCTTGCAAATGCAGCATCATTTTTACAGGATAGTGGCATATATACTGAGTCCTGTTTCCCATACAACCCATCAACTTCAGACCCATCTTCAACAAGATGTTCTAAAGCCTGTGCAGATTACAGGAATAAAGTTAAATATTATAAGATTAAAGACTTTATTGGTGTTGCTCAGGATGTAAATGAGATTAAAGCTGCTGTATATCAATATGGCCCTGTGCCGGTCGGGATGATAGCGTGTGATGACTATCAATATTACAATAGCGGGGTATATAAGCATAGGAGTGGAAGTTGTAGCCCTGATTCAGGGCATGGGGTGCTTGTGGTTGGCTGGGATGATTATAATAACTGTTTTATCGTGAAGAATAGTGGTGGTAGATATTGGGGAGAGAATGGCTATTTCAGGATAGATTATAGTGAGGTAAGGGATTGCTATGATTCTTCTCGTGAAACCTTTACCTGCACGAGCTTCGGTCAGATGGGAGTTGCATATGGAGATGTGGTGACTGATGCAGATGCAGTTCAGGTTACCATTGCAACTGACCCAACCAGTCTAGAGCTAAATATTGATAATACTGTCTTTAAAGCACCGAAGACTTTTACCTGGATAGCAGGTTCATCGCATAGTGTAAATGTAAAGCCAGAGCAGAAGAGTGCCGATGGAAGATACAAATACTATTTTGATTCACGCTCAGATGGGAAAAATATGCTGGATGTAATAATTGCCCCATCTGTATCGTCTACAATTACATTTAAGTTTAAGACTCAGTATCAATTTAAGACCTCACTATCTGATGTAAATGCCGGAAAGGTGAGTCCCTACTGTTCCCCTGAGTGCTGGCTGGATCCAAATTCACCAATTACTCTATCAGCGACTGCAAATGCTGGCTACGAATTTACCGGTTTTACTGGCGATATAACTACTACACAGAATCCGTATCAATTTACTATGTCAAAACCAACCTCAGTAGTTGCCAACTTTAAGAAGAGTTCGGTTACGACATATACAATCACGGCATCTGCCGGTTCAAATGGGAAGATAGAGCCATCAGGGATAGTAAATGTCCCTCAGGGTGGTTCTCAGACCTTCATTATTACACCCAATCAGGGATATCATATTGACAGATTGCTTGTTGACGGGAATCAGGTTGCAAGTACAAACTCTTATACATTCTCAAATGTCACTTCAAATCACACAATCAGTGTCGCTTTCGCGCTCAATTCTGTTGAGACATATAAGATTGTTGCACAGGCTGGGGAGGGTGGAAGTATCTCGCCTTCAGGGACTATAACAGTGAGTAAGGGAGGGAGTCAGAGATTTACTATTACTCCGTACTCCCAATATGCAATACAGAATGTTCTGGTAGATGGCAAATCACAGGGGAAGATATCCAGTTATACATTCTCAGGTGTAACGGCGGATCATCAAATTTATGCGGCATTTGAAAAGGTCTCTACACAGAAAGAGTATAAGAAGTTGAGCATTACATATAAAGGGAATGGAGGTGGAACAGTCTATTCATATCCCTCTCAACTGAATTGCACAAAAGATTGTTCGGGTTGGTTTGAAAAAGGTGTTCAGGTGGTACTTACTGCTATACCTGATTCAAAGTCCAACTTTGAGGGATGGAATATCGGGAGCTGTGGGAAGAATAAATCCTGCACAATCAGGATGGATTATGATATGCCAGTTACAGCCTATTTCTCCTTAAAAGAAGGGCAGATAGTTGATGATGGGAATACTGCTGAGAGTGCAAATGGAGAGGTCGTCCCTTCATCGGGCTGTAGTTGTTCGTATATAGAGTAATTTTATTTCAGTGGTCTCATATACTTCTTGCTATTGGGGAAGAGTCTCTTTATTCTATCTGCAATCTTCCTCTCCTTCTCTTTCTGACCTGTTTTTTGATAAAATTCTCTTAACTTTGTGAGATATAATTCGTTTTCTGGATGATTATTTACAAGTCCTAATATCTCCTTTTCAGCCCTCATATATTCCTTATTTTCTGAAAGCAGATTGATAATCTTTAATATAAGTGTGCTGCTTCTCATCTCAACTGGAATTGATTCATAATAAGAGATTGCTGATTTAAAATCGCCTTTATCGGCATAGATTGAGCAGGCTCTAATCAGGGCATCTGTATAAGCCGGTCTGAGGGCAATTGCCTTATCGTATAGTTTGAGTGCCTCATCTGGTTTCTTCCCTTCGAGGAATAGCCCTTTATAAAAGTAGAATCTGGGATTATCTATCAGAAGTCCCTCTGCTTTGATGAGATTCTCTGATATCTCATCTTCAGGGCATTCAATATATATACAATTTGCCGCATACTCCAGATAAAACAGCCCCCAATCGGTATATTTGACTGTCAACTCCTTTAATAGTCGCCTCGCCTCCATCCTCTTCCCCTGTTCAATAAGTGTTAGTGCTTCTTTGTATTGTGCGAGAGGTTCGGTGGCATATAAATTCCCAGAAATAATCAGGGCAAATATTATTGAGAGGAATCTTTTCACAAAAGAGGCATTAAATTACCTGTTCAACCCACTCATAAGGGTCGGGCTTTAAGCCGTATTGCAGGTCCTGAATGTAATCAAACAACTTCTTTGAAAGTTCACCTACCTGATTGTTGGCGATTGAATAGTTCTTTCCTTTATAGTAGAGTTCTCCAACTGGTGAGATAATTGCTGCTGTGCCGGTTCCAAATATCTCCTTTACCTCTCCCTTTTCTATGTGATGAATGAGTTCATCAATTGATAAGAGCCTCTCAGAGACCTTATACCCCCAATCTCGGGCAATCCTGATGACCGAATCGCGGGTGATACCGGGGAGAATTGAACCGGTGAGTGGAGAGGTAATAATTTCATCATTGATGTAGAAGAATATATTCATTGTCCCTACTTCCTCTACATATCTCATATTTATTGCATCCAGCCACAAAACCTGTGTAAATCCGAGTTGTTTTGCCTCCTCAGCTGCATACAGGCTATGGGCATAATTTGCGGCGGTCTTTGCCTCTCCCAATCCACCTCTTACGGCCCTTACATACTTATCTGCGACATATATCTTGACTGGATTGAATCCCCCTGGATAATATGACCCGACGGGACCGACTATGATAAAAAACAGATAAGTGTTTGAGGGCCTGACTCCGAGTGCTGGCTCTGTGGCAATCATTGTTGGTCTGATATAGAGTGCCCTCCCTGTCCCGTATGGTATCCAATCTTTTTCAATCTTGATCAACTCCTTTAGTCCCTTCAGTGCGGAATCTATATCTATTCGTGGCATACAGAGTCTCTTCGCAGACCTGTTAAATCTCTCAAAATTATTTCTGGCTCTGAATAAATATATATGGTCATCTTTCCCTCTATATGCCTTCAAACCTTCAAATATTGCCTGCCCATAGTGGAATACCATCGCAGCCGGGTCCATTGGTAGCTCAGCATAAGGCACAATTCTTGCGTTATTCCAGCCATGGTCTTTGGTATAGTCCATCAGAAACATATGGTCAGAAAAATACTTTCCAAATCCGAGTTCATCCTTTTCATTCTCCTCATATTTTAATTTTGGTTTTGGTTTTAACTGGCTCTCCGGCCTCTTTTCAATTTTGATATTTATCATTGATATTCCTCCTGAAAGAAGATAAGGATTTTATTAAGATGTAATCTTCGCTCTGTCAATCTTAAAAAGGCATAAAAAAAAATATTGTCATTTTGCGAAAATTTTAGATTTAAAATTTTATCTATTATCATTGACAGGGAGGCAATTTTATTCTTACTTATTACCCGCTATCTAACTCAGGAGGACTGTGTATGCAGACAAATGGAGAGTTTAAGTTTTTTGGGAGGGAGACCGTGGAACATACAATGGGTGACCCCTCTCAGGTAATTCCACTTCTGCAGATGGTACAGGAGAAGGAGGGTTATGTGCCTGAGAGAGCCATTGAGGAGATATCTGAAATCACGGGAGTCTCTGTAAGTAATATATTCTCTGTAATTACCTTCTATAAGCAGTTTCGTCTAAGACCACCCGGAAAATTTATAATAAGGGTCTGCGATGGAACGGCCTGTCATGTAAATGGTGCAAGGACCCTTCTGGATATACTCAATGATGAATTAAGACTTGAAGGTAGCGATACCACAGAGGATGGGCTATTTACAGTTATGCCAGTCGCCTGTCTGGGCTGCTGTTCCCTTGCTCCAGTTATTATGGTCGGTGAGGATACACACGGAAAACTAACGCCACAGAAGCTCAGAAGGATTATCAGGGATTACCAGAAGAAGGGCAAAGAGAGTAACTAAAAGGAGGAAAGATGTATAAGATAACAGTAGGGATGGCTACCTGCGGCATCTCTGCAGGGGCTGACAGGGTTTATAAATCATTGGAGAGTCTATTAAAGGGTAAGGCAGATGTATCATTGCATACAACAGGGTGTATGGGGATGTGTTATAAAGAGCCTCTTGTTGAGATATTTGATGGTAAGACAAAATATCTATATGGAGATGTGGATGAGAAGAAGGCTCAGAAGATATTTGAGTCTCATATTGTAAATAATATCCCTGTTGAAGAGCTGATTGTCCTCAGGGATTATAAGAGTGGAACAGAGCAGGAGTTTAATGAGAGACAGTATAAGATTGTGCTACGAAATTGTGGAATGATTGACCCCGATTCAATAGAAGAATATGAATTGAGAGATGGATACAAAGCAATAAAGAAGGTCCTCTCCTCAATGACACAGGATGAGGTGATTGATGTGATACTTAAATCTGGACTCAGGGGAAGAGGTGGGGCTGGCTTTCTGACGGGCCAGAAGTGGAAATTTGCAAAATCATCTATTGCTGACCAGAAATATGTAATTTGCAATGCTGATGAAGGGGACCCGGGCGCCTTTATGGATAGGTCTGTGCTGGAGGGGGACCCTCACTCCGTGATAGAGGGTATGATGATATGTGGATATGCAATAGGTGCCACTCAGGGTTATATTTATTGCAGGGCTGAATATCCGCTCGCGGTTAAGAGATTAAAGAAGGCGATTAAGTTGCTTGAGGAGCGAGGTTATCTGGGAGATAACCTATTCGGTTCCAACTTCTCGTTCAGGATAAAACTGAAAGAGGGTGCAGGAGCCTTTGTCTGCGGTGAGGAGACAGCGTTGATGCAATCCATTGAAGGGAAGAGAGGGACGCCGAGACCGAGGCCACCGTATCCAGCAGTGAAAGGACTATGGGGGAAGCCGACCAATATAAACAATGTTGAGACATTTGCAAATGTACCTTGGATTATACTGAATGGTTGGGAGAAGTTTGCCTCTATGGGAACGGAGAAGAGCAAGGGGACCAAGGTCTTTGCAATAGCGGGGAAGGCGGTGAGGACCGGACTGGTTGAGGTCCCAATGGGTATTACCATCAGGGATGTGGTCTTCAATGTGTGTGGTGGGATAAAGGATGGGAAGAAGTTCAAGGCGGTTCAGATGGGCGGACCATCGGGTGGTTGTATACCCGAATCCCTTGCAGATACACAGATTGATTATGAGCAGATTACAAAGACCGGTGCGATAATGGGCTCCGGTGGACTGGTTGTAATGGACGAAACTACCTGTATGGTGGAGATGGCGAGATTCTTTCTAAACTTTACTCAACTTGAGTCCTGTGGAAAATGCACATCCTGTCGTATAGGGACATTGAGAATGCTTGAAATCCTGGAGAGGATTGTATCCGGTAAAGGTGAGGAACAGGATATAGAGAGATTACAGGAACTTGGGGATTTTATCAAGAAGACCTCTCAGTGCGGACTCGGACAGACGGCGCCCAATCCAGTGCTTACAACAATTAAGTACTTCCGTGATGAATATGAGGCACATATAAAGGAGAAGAGATGTCCAGCACATTCCTGTGGTGCACTCGTAAAATATACTATCATTCCAGAGAAATGCACGGGTTGTATGATATGTGCCAGACAGTGTCCGGCGAGTTGCATAAGTGGAGAGAAGAAGAAGCCACATGTAATAGACCAGAGTAGGTGTACGAGGTGTGGTAAGTGCTTCACAGTCTGTACATTTGATGCAATCTACAAGGATTAATGGAGGTTTATTATGGCAAATTCAGTCAAGATTAAGATAAATGGAAAAGAGATAATTGCCGATTCATCAAAGACAATTTTAAATGTGGCGAGAGAGAACGGGATTGATATCCCTACACTCTGCTATGACCCGCGACTGCCACCTTATGGTAGCTGCCTTGTCTGTGTGGTAGAGCTCAGGAATCAAAACAGGGTGGTAATGTCCTGTACAACTCCGGTGGCTGAAGGGATGGATATCTATACAGACTCTGAGATGGCAGTTGATTCAAGAAGTAAGGCATTATCAATGTTGCTCTCAAATCACTATGCCGATTGCAGGGGACCCTGTTATGTAAATTGTCCGGCTAATGTGGATGTTCAGGGGTATCTGGCACTTGCAAATGCCGGGCTCTATTATGAGGCGCTTGAACTGATAAGGGAGACGAATCCGATGCCACTTACCTGTGGGAGGGTATGCGTCAGGTACTGTGAGGCAAACTGTCGTAGAAAGGATATAGATTCACCAGTCGCTGTAAATATTATGAAGAGGTATGTCTCCGACCTTGAATATGACAGGCTTCCCCCGCCAAAGATTACACCCAAAAATGGTAAGAAGGTGGCGATTGTAGGAGGTGGACCGTCTGGACTCACCTGTGCATACTATCTCGCCAAGGAAGGATATTCGGTAACTATCTACGATAAGCAACCCAAACTCGGTGGTATGCTCAGATATGGAATCCCCGAATATAGACTTCCTCAGGCAGTTCTGGATAAAGAGATAAATTATCTATTGGCTCATGGGATTGAGGCAAAAAATAATGTAAAGATTGGAACTGATATTACACTATCTCAACTCAGAAAGGAGTATGACGCTGTCTATATAGCAGTTGGTGCGTGGGCCGCCAAGCCTATGGGGATTGAGAACGAGAATCATCCATCGGTTCTATCTGGAATAAAGTACCTTGAACAGGTCAAAAGGGATGTGCCACCTGATTTCTCTGGTAAGGTAGTGGTTGTTATCGGTGGAGGAAATACAGCGATAGATGCCTCAAGGACCGCCCTTAGATGTGGGGCAAAACATGTAGCAATCCTGTACAGAAGGACCCGTAATGAGATGCCAGCCGACCATGATGAGGTGGAGGATGCACTTGCCGAGGGAGTTGAGATTCAATTTCTTATCGCTCCTAAGAGGGTTTTAGTAGAGGGGGAGAGGCTTAAAGGGATTGAGTGCTATAGAATGGAGCTCGGTGAACCGGATGCCTCCGGCAGGAGGAGCCCTATACCTGTTAAAGGCTCAGAATTTATCTACGAATGTGACTATATTATCTCAGCCATTGGACAGGAGCCGGTTCTGGACTTTGCTGAAAGTCTTAAGGTTACAAAGTGGAAAACAATTGAGGCAAGTCCGGAGACCTATGCCACAAATATTGAAGGTGTCTTTACAGGTGGAGATGTGTTTACCGGTCCGATGGCGGCGATAGATGCAATAGGTGCCGGGAGAAAGGCTGCAATGGTAATTGACTCTTATATCAGAACCGGTAGGATTGAAAAGTTCAAACAGGAGTTCTTATCCAGAAAGACAGTTGTGGCAGAATTAGATAAGTCATTTTTTGAATCCCAGCCAAAGATTGAACGTACCAGAATTCCAAAGAGTGACCCGAAGGAGCGAATACACAACTATGAAGAGGTTGACCATATAATCACAAAGGATATGGCAGAGAGGGAGACGATGAGATGTCTCTCCTGCGGATGTAACTCTGTCTTTGATTGCGACCTGAAGGTATTCTCGGGTGAATATGCCGCGAGACAGGATCTGTATCACGGTAAGGCAAAGAGATACAAGGTAGATGATAGACATCCTTTTATCATTCTTGATGCAAACAAGTGTATTCTGTGCGGCAGATGTGTCAGATATTGTAGTGATGTAATAGGAATAAGCGCCTTAGGGTTTGTAAACAGAGGATTTGATACTGTTGTAAAGCCGGCACTTGATAAACCTCTTCAGGAGACCACCTGTATCTCCTGTGGAAACTGCATTGAGGTCTGTCCTACAGGTGCCATTGTGCATCGGATTATTGCCAACAGACCCGGCCCATACAGAACCATTCCAGCCGATTCTATCTGCTCTTTCTGTTCAGTTGGATGTAATATAATCGTAAACCATGTTGGCAGGGAGATATTCTACATAAATGGAAAGCAGAGAGAGAAGTACATTGAACCCGAACTCTGTGCAAAGGGTCGTTTTGGAACTTATTATATAAAAAGCAAGGACAGATTGTATTCTCCAATTTCAAGAGGTAGCAAGACAGATATCAACAATGTCGTGGTTGAACTATCTCAGGCTCTAAAGGATATAAAGTCAGAGAGTACGGTCATTGTGGTCTCAGAGAGGATGTCTGTAGAGGAATATTATCTTATTGGAAGTATAGCCTCAAGGCTTGGTATCAAGAATATAATCTCAGCAAACGAACTATATCAGAAC
This sequence comes from Myxococcota bacterium, assembly GCA_049969675.1. GTDB lineage: Bacteria > Myxococcota > SpSt-1050 > SpSt-1050 > SpSt-1050 > SpSt-1050. The sequence goes on from JBMFOP010000026.1 coordinate 9,412, forward strand.
AATCTGATGGTTTTAGCCGAATTTATTGGCTCAAATATTACTCTTGCCAGAAGGGATGATGTTAGTTCCTCAGAATATATCCTTATCTTTGGAAATCAGGGGACAATCTCCTATACAAAGGTGCTGGGATTTGATATCAAGAAGGCTGTATCAAATGGCGCAAAACTTATCTGGGTAGGTGAGGGCTCTCAGGAGTTCAGGAAGTATATCTCAAAGCAGATTGAGACGAAGAGGATTGCAGAGTTTGTAAATGGGGTTGTAAAGAAGTTGATAACTGATGGTAAGTTTGTAAAAGATGCACAGAAAATATCTGGATTTGAGGAACTAATGAGATTTTCATCAGAAGAGAATGAGGAGAGTGGATCTGTTGCAGAACTCCTATCAGACAGTTCAAAGAAGATTATAGCAATATACAACCCTGATTATATTTACGGAAACAATTACAATGACTTTGGTGCGATTCTCAATCTCTTAATTCTGACAGGCAGGATACAGAATGGACTGCTCATCCCGAGGAATGAGAGCAATGGGTTAGGATATAATGATGTCATTAAATCCAGAAAGGCTCAATTTACTGACCTATCTGCCCAGAGCAATGCAGTGAAGTTGATAAAGGATAAAAAGGCATCAGTGATTATCACATTCAATGTGGATATCAGTGATAAGGTAAATTACAAGCCCGAGCTACTCATTGCATTTGATATGTTTGAAAATGATTTAAGCAGGATGGCGGACTTTGTGATTCCCACATCTCCAAACCTTGAATCCGAGGGTTCATTTGTGAGCTATGATGGTGTGCTCTATAAATATGATAGAGTCTTCAATCCTCTTGCGGGTTATACAACATTTGATGCTTTAAGCAGTCTCTTCAGGGCAATAGGTGGATCCAATCAACCCTTAGAATCGGTTAGAATGTCCATATCAGGACTGATTTCTGAATATTCAAAGCTCAAAGAGAAGAACAAAGGATTCTCCATTCTGAGGGAGATAAAGGTTACCTCTTTTATAAAGATGAATAACTCTCCATTTACCCCGATGCCCTATAAGTGTAGAACTACATATTCTATTGTTGCAGAAAATACCCTCCCTAAAAAGCCAACAAAGTAGTTATTCTAATTGTTGCAGACTGAATTTATTGAGGCTGGGCAACTCCCAGCCCTCTTTATTTATATAGTATTGCCAATCTCCATATCTTTATATACAATCTACCCCCACTACTAAATCCATTTGTCCCCTCTTCTGTCATCTTCTCTATCATCACCTCATAAAACACATCCCCCGAAAATATCTATATAATCTGTTTACCAATAAAAATTGTGTCCAGAAATGATGATATGAGTTTGGCTTTTAATTGATGAGATTTTGCATAAATCACTCAATTAGGTTACATCCACAGCCCCCTTCATCACTCTCCTGTTGGGGTTTATTTAAGTCTGATCTCTTTTTTGAGACATCTTCATAATAAAAAATAACATCTTCTTGAAAAATTCCATTGTCAATAATCATTGTGTCCTCTGCAATGGTATCTTCAATAGCATATGTGTCATTAACTGGTATCTCTTCTGCTCTATGGTCTCTACCAGGGGTATCTTCAACATTTGTATCTGAATATGATGTGTCTTTATAGGGGTTAGAATCTATACCGACATCTGTGGTAGAACCAATTATGTTGATTACAAAATATACAGGTATCAAATCCTCTGCCTTCTCAGGTAGTATAGTTCTATTCCTCCCGGTCTCTACGGGCGATTCACCATCCCATGCTGCTAAATAATAGTAAATCTTCTTCGCTGTAATAAATGCGGCACTTATCTTTGCCTCAAAGACTGAATTACCCTTATCTATCATATTGATTGTCTTCATTATTGAATCACCTTCGTTTTTATATTTGATATTTGCCGCCTGAATCTTTCCACTGTCATCTGTGATCTTTGCAGATATGATAATATCCTCACCTGCATTTGCTGTGGTAACCGGTGTATGAATAATTACTGGTGGGGTATTTGGCCTTGTAATAGAGATTACAAAATATTGCGGATTTGTACTGTCCTCTGCCTTCTCGGGGAGAACGCTCCTGTTTACACCAGTCTGTACAGGCGATTCACCATCCCACGCCGCTAAATAATAGTATATCTTTGAGGATGTTATTGATGCTGCTGGAATTTTTGCCTCAAAATTTCCAGACCCTTTATCTGTCATCGCAATGGCAGTAAAATTTGCATCTGATTCATTCTTAAATCTAAGTGTGGCAGCGGCGATTGTTCCTCCGTCATCTGTAATCTTTGCGGTGATAAGTATGTCCTTCCCACTATCAGCGGTGGTGACAGGTGTGTGTGAAATTACTGGTGGTTTATTAGTTGGAACAGAGTCGTCAACTATGGCATTATATCTTATTGCATCATATCCGTCATTCTCAGCCGGTGTCCTGACTGTATATCCCACTCCCCAATAGCCAGAACCAGCATAGGATTCTACCATATCCCACTTTCCGTCCGGGCGGAATCCAACAAATAATCTAATGTGAGAACCAGTGTCATTGAGTGCATCTGCAGGCTTGAGCTCTGATTTGTTAATCTTTGTTGCTATTTGCATAATGGTGGAAGTTCCATATTTGGTGGTCTGTTTCCATAGCCTTGAAACAAAACCGGAGCAGTCAACACCCACAGAACAGGATGAACCACAGGCAGAGGTTCCATCAGCATATTTTGTCTGTATATCCCCGGCCTTTTTGCAATCAGATAATCCCTGGTCAAACTGGGATATTGTGGAGAATCCTCCCCACGAATATGGGAATCTATTATTTGTCCCTACCACTACCCAGGAGGGTGGTTTGATAGTCTTGGTCTTATTACACCAATCGGTGCAGGTGGTTGTGCCTACATTACAGGATTTTGCAGTCCATATGTGGTCATTATATTGTTTTGCAAGATTCAGCGCCTCTGACCTCTTCACCGGTGTTAGAGCCAGAAGTCTCTGTTCATAATTGATATTTTCATTATATTCATAGATCTTTTTAGTCCATTCAGATATTGTAATACTCCCACCAGCAAAGGTGTCAAATTTGTACATCTTTATTCCAGCTTTATCCGATGCCAGAACAAAAATATTGTTTTCATAAATCTTTATATCTTTTACATCATTAAGGAGAAATCTATTTGGCAAAAATATCTCTGAAATGATATCTCCCCTCTGGTTTATCACTTTTATAACTCTACTTCTTCCCATATCAAATTCTACGGCAATAATAAGCAAATCATTAATTAGACCAATAGGTGTAATTGCTGCAATATTATCCCTGTCCTGATATGAGAAGGTGCTTATTGTATTCTCTTTATATATCTTTATCTGGGCAAGATGTGGATTTTCAATAATTGCGTCCATCAATATATCTTTGAAGGCATATTTTTCAAATCTATTAATTGGATAGAAGAGATTATTTGAATACAAAATGCCAGACAGGGTCTCCACACCATATAATTTTCCAATCTTAATCAGGGATTTGTTCACAATCTGATATTCTGTACCATCTCTTGTAAATAGAAATGTCCTCTTAAAATGTCTTTCAATGAATATCGCCTCGTCTGGAATATTCTCAATGGAGTATCTATAAATTCCACTCTCATAGATATCTATTGAATGATTAAAATTATTAAGCAGTCCAATCTCAGAGTCATCCACATAAAAGTCTGATATCCCATAAACCCCGTCTGGAGTTGTAAAATAGTTTATATTTTGTTCTCCCCATTTGATATCCAGAATCGGTGTGGAGTTGAGTGTTATGGGGGAGAAGAGTAAAACTATTGCAAAAATAATCTTGATTCTATTCATATTTTCTCTCCTTATATATCTGTCTCATTGTTTTTACTCCTATCCGAGGATATTCCCGCCCCTATTGTAAAGAGTATGATTGATGGCCATTGTGTGGTGGTCTTATATAGCTGCTTGTACGATAGTTCAAATATAAGCAGAATCGGTAACCTCTCATATCTCACTCCCGCCCCCATTGAATAGCCATAATCATAATCCTCATCATTTAGAAAATTTCCTCTATAATACTCCCCACATACTTTAATATATGGAAAAAGTGTCATAATATCTACAATGTAAATAATTCCTAAAGATGTGTTCAATAATCTTGCGTCATTTGCATATTTCTGTCCTCTATAAACACCTGCATCAAGTATAGAGATATTTTCAGATAGTGATAGAGCGAGGTCAGAGAAGATAAATATATCAGTATTTATGCCAAGGGTATATCCATTGCGCTCTGTTGGACCTCTATATTCAAGTGCACCTGTATGGAGAAGTCCATCAAATGAAAGAGCCATTAGATCAAAAGGCATAAGGATTGATAATAATATCAGAAAAGCCGTTATTCTGGATTCCATATCCCTCATAGATATAATATATCTGATCTGTGAGACGCTGTCAAACAGGTTGTTCTTTTGATTGAACAGAAGTAAGCTGTTGATTTTTTACTAAAATTACTATTTAATCATAATATATGAGTATTAAGTATAAATTTATCTTTTTTCTTATTTTAATAACGACCATTTTTATAGTCCTGAATCTCTTTGTGTATCTTTATATATCGTTTAAGCTCTTTAATTCGGGGAAGATAGATACATATATGATCTCTGCCTCAATAGTCTCACAGCTTGTGATAGAAAAGGGGGATAAGGAGTGTTATCAGGTTATAGGAGATAGGAGACTCATTGAATATATGCCGGTTGCCGTTGCAAGGATTTATAAAGATAACTCCTTTGACTATCTATGTGGAATTGTGAATGATACAGGGATAATAAAATATGCAATAAGTGTTATAAAAGGACAGTATACTTTTTTTACCTATGGGACAGACTATATTGCTATCTTAAAAAATACTGATACCTCTCTTCAGTATAGACATCTGATTATATTTGGTTATGAGAAGGATATAAAAAATTATGAAAGACTCAGAAACGCTATAATAATTTTTGATGTGATACTCTTTACGATTTTTGTGATGGTAATATTTATATTGGTTCGTCGCCTATATTTTAGACCCCTTGAGAATCTTAAAGACAAATTGACTTCTTCACAGATTGAAGATGACCTTTTGATTACGGATTCCATTAGAGATGAGACTGCTATTATTCTCTCTTCTGTGGCTTCGTTGATAAGAAGGTTTAAGAATGAGAAGGTGGAACTGATCAGGATTAATGAGGAGCTCAAGAAGGCTCAGAATGACCTGATTCTGAGTGAGAGGTTGTCTACCGTTGGGAAGATCGCTGCATCTATTGCTCATGAGGTTGGGACTCCACTCGGCACAGTAAGGGGTTACATTGAAATAATTGGTAAAGAGATAAAGGGTGGGAGGACTGAGAGTATAAGTGAATATCTGAAGAGGATGGATAATGAAATCGTCAGAATCAGCAACATTTTAAAAGAATTGCTTGATTATGCAAGACCACCTAAATTTAATATGAAAGAGGAGGAATTGAATCCGGTAATCTCTGAAGTAATAAATTTTCTATCAGTTCAAAAATCATTCAATAAAATACAGATTAAATTTAATGAACCGAAAAGAGTTGTAGCCAATTTTGATAAGGATAGAATCAAACAGATATTGATCAATCTATTGATGAATGCAAAGGATGCAATGAATGGGGAGGGTGTAGTTGAAATAAATCTAAGCGAAGACGATAATTTTACAATAGTTGGTGTTAGAGATAACGGTTGCGGGATACCTGATTCTGATAAAGAGAAGATCTTTGAGCCTTTCTTTAGCACCAAACCATCAGGGCAGGGTTCAGGTCTTGGACTTGCTATTGTAAAGAGATTGATTGAGAGTATGAATGGTAAGATTGAATTTGAATCTGTGTATGGAAAGGGTTCTACTTTCAAGATATATCTGAGAAAATGAGAAAATACACGATGATAGAGTAATAAATTGTTGTTAATTGCTGCCCTCTTATACTCTGGACACTCCGAAATCTTTACCGGATTACAATTGTGCCAAAAGAATGATAAAAATTAGAATAGAACATTACATTCACAGCCTGCAAGGTTATTTAACTCCTCAATTAAATCTACATCGGATGTTGAACTCTGATCTGTATCTTTGGAAGGTGATGTCCCTGTATCTTTAATACTGGATATATCTGTTATGCCTGCATCAATTGTCCCTGAACGGGGCATACAGGCTCCACTCTCATTTGTGAGCGTTACACATTTATCATCTGAGGGACATTTTGGTGATTTGGGGTCACATTCATAATAACATTTCCCATAGTCATCTCCAGCTTTAGCCGCTACACATATAAGTCCAGATTTACATTCATCTAATGTATAACAGGTCTCTCCCAGCTCCTTTGGCGCATTCTGGATGTTGCACTCATCTTTCTCTGGCCAGCAGCCTCCACCTCCACTTTCAATCTCTGTGCAGTAATATCCTGATGGACAGTTACTGCTTGAGACAACGCAGTATCTTGAACAGATAGAGAGATTTCCGTCAGTCAGGCAGAGCTCCGATGAACAGTCCTTTGAGCTTTCACAGGGTTTGCATAGGTCTGATAAATTATCTCCGGGGAAGCAGTATGAGTTGCCATCTGTTGCCTCAAAACACTTATATCCATTGGGGCAGCTCCCTATCTCACCAACATTACAGATCTGAGAACACATACCCGAATCCCCATTAGAGACACAGATATTGCTTTTGCAATCTGAACTGTATTCACATACCGAACCGAATGTACCCTTTGAAGAGGATGAAGTGGAAGGATAAAGAAAACAGATGCCTTTTATATCATCATCTTCTATCGTTCTTTGATTGGTATCACCCATATTTGAATAAGGATACATTGTAGCCCCATATACCATTGTGTGGTCAAGCCCAAAGAAGTGTCCAATCTCGTGCGTTGCAATATTCTGAAGATCCATCTTCCCTTTTTCACCTGTTGTGGACCACTTAAAATCGGCTGCATTAAATCTTATATCTGCATCTTTAATATATCCATCTGAATATGTTGCAGGGGTGCATACAGCAATAGTGCCATATCCACCCAATTCATCAGGCCATTTCCCTGTTATAAAGAATAAATTATTTATAAAGTCGGTCGGAGTTGCGGTCTTTGAGTTTGTCCTGCCAGCATATTGAGTACTTATGTAAGTACAGTCTGGTTTGGACCATTCCTCAAATGAGAGTTTAATAGCATTAATTACATCACTTTCATTTAAACCCGAATCCGCTGGATTTATATAGTATTTCACAGGAAGATTTGAATCCTCCCACCTGGCAGAAGAACCATCAGGGTTTTTAATGGTATTAAAGCCTGATAGTAGTAAGAATGAAAATATTACACTCAAAAAATTCCATCTCATTGACATAATCACAACTCCTGTTATCAACTCCTGTTATTTAATCGCATTTTTATAGTTATTTCAAGTAATTAAAGATAATTCTATTCGGCTTTTGCAGGTTTTGGGTAATCAAATGGAATCTCAAAAGAGTCAAATATATCTCCATCAATATCAACAGCGGTAATTATTGCCCTATCACACAGAACATCAGCATAAATAAAATGATGAACATAGTTGGTCTTTTGAATGAATGGGAAATCATTGCATTTTGAATCAAGGTCTCCTCCACCACCTCCGATAATCATATGATAAACTCCATTTAGATAACCTCTCTCATAACCGTGTGTATGACCATTTAGAATAAGATTAACTCCACCCTTTTCAAGTACTGGTATTAGAGAACTTCTTATTTGTAGATTCCCATCATAATCACAATGTCCCCATCCATCTGTATAAGCAGATTCATGAAATACAGCTATTCTCAATCCAGCCCAGACTGCCTCTGGCATTTTGAGAGTTTTGACTATCCACCTGTGTTGAGGGTCTTCTGTTCCAAAGATATATTTTTCTGAGTCTATCACTATTACAAACACACTACCATATTTAAACCAATAGTAGCTTTCGTGTTGCTCATCTCCCTCGGGATAGGGATATGATAGATATTTATAGTAATAGTCAGAATTCGCCTCGTGATTACCCATAGCCATATAATAAGGTATGTAAAAGGCTATAGGTCTAATTACATCAAAGAGTTCAGTCTGCCACCTCTCTTCCTCCCATCCTCTCTCAACAGCATCTCCAGCGTGCAGGATAAATGAAGGTCCCAGCGCTGCAATAAGAGGAATCAATCTTGAATGTCTTTCTGGATGATTCTGTGAATCGCTATATGCGGCAAATCTAAATGGTTTATTGTAACCTGGATTTGTAGCAAATGTAAAAAATTCAGACATAGTCTCGCCACCTCCAACCCTGTAAAAATATCTGGTACCTGGTTTTAAATTTGTAATTCTGACTTCGTGAACAATAGCTTCATCTTTAATAATCTTTTCAAGTTTATCTTCTCTCTCCCCATATTCAACAACTGTTGGCTCTGTATCTTCGGTCTGCCACATTATTGTGGTGGAAGATGTATCTGTATACATTATATATGGACCTTTTACAAAAGGCTTATAATTACTGAGCTGAATGGATTCAAATGTTGCATCTACATTGCAAATATATATATCAATAGCTACATCTGAGATGGCAGTATCTGCATTAAAACCAGAATACCCGGAATCTAAAAGAATATTTTCAGACACATCAGAACAATTATAAAAAGGAGTCAATCCAAGTAAGAGTATAAATAAACTTAAATTTTTCATAAAATCTCCAGATTATAACCTTGTATTGATTATCTCTTCCTGAAGTGTTTTTAGTTCCTGAAAGAAGATCTCTTTTTTTAAATCCTGCTCGGTATTTAGGCGGGATATAAGGTTAAGAGAGCGATTCTTCCAGTCTTCATTTGATATCTTTCTGGCAAGATTTTCAATCTTCTTGATATTCCATGGAAATTCGTAATATGAGGTATAATTATAACAATCTCCCTCTTTTGTATTAAATCTAAGGGAAGCGGCAGCACATATCTTGGAGGTTACAACAATTGCCTCTACACGGTCATACCCTTTTGGGGAAAATATATTTATACCTACTCCGATTGCAGGACAGGCGATTATCCAGATCAGGATGATGATATAGATTGCAAGAATAATCTTCTTTGTCATAGATCTGTCTCCTTAAATGGTGGAACTATCGTCTCTTTACCCGCTTTTACTGTGACAGTTCTGGATTCACTAAACTTATTTAAACCTGTGTAATGTATCTTGATACTGTACTTGCCCGGCTTTATCTGAAATCTTTTAAGTGGTGTAGTCTGTCCAATGGGCTTGCCATCAATATAAACCTCTCCCCATGGAGTGGAATTGACAGATAAAAATCCCATCTCCTCATGAGTTGAAGCTATTAAATCCCTCTTCTCTTTCTTCATCTGGGTATTCTTCTTCTCTTTCTGCCTGCTTTGACTCTTCTCCTTTATTATATCCCTTTCTGGTGGTGATTCTTTTATTTGAATTTGTGGTGATTCCTTCTTGAGAGTTGGTATTGCATAGTAGTTGTTGAGATTCTCTTTGTTCAGTGGAGAAGGAATCTCTTTAATTTCATACATATAAGAGGAATCAATAGGACTCCTTTGATGTTTATAGATATTAAAGAGCATCATAAGGATAACTATTGCCAGAATTATAGCAACAGAGCTCAGTATAGTTATAATGAGTTTAATAGGGTTGGTATGGATATCTGAGAAGAAATCTGATATTCTAAGTGTAATTACTCTGCCAGTCTCCCTCGCAGTCATAGCGGAGTTGTTTAAAAAATTTAGTATTCTAAATAGCAGATCACCGGATGTGTTATTTACCTTCTCTTTGATTGTAGGTTTGGTGATTGAGAGCGTGGGCTCGGCATCGGCTCTCTTCTCCATCTCTATTTTGTAAGGAGTTGGGGTCTTTCGTGTAATCTCCGCCTTCTCTCTGGCAATTAGAGACTCTTCCGTATCAACTGCAAAATCTACCCTGGTCATCTTATCTGATATCTTCTCCTGTCTTATGACCTTTGTGGTCTCCTCTGACTTACCAAAGAATTTCTTTGTAAAGTCCTGTAATTTTGACGGGACAAAGCCAGGATATGTCTTAAATAGATACTTTTGTAAATCTGCCTGGAGTTCTGATGCCGCCTGATATCTTGCATCTCTATCTTTTGCAAGACACTTCATTACTATATCAATAATTTCATCCGGCAGGTCTTCTCTAAAGATTGCAGGAGATTTTACAACTCCCTTTTTGATCATCTCTATCTGTTTATAATCGCTCTCGGCATAAAATGGCCTCTGATTTGTAAGCATCTCATACAGAACAATTCCAAGGGCATATATATCTGACCTGCTGTCAATCTCCATCCCTGCTGCCTGTTCGGGTGACATATAATTAATCTTACCTTTGAGCAGTCCTTTGGTAGTCTCTTTACTCTTTATATTTGCCTTTGCAATGCCGAAGTCTGTAATCTTTATCTCTCCAATATCACTGATAAGAATATTCTGGGGACTTACATCTCTATGAATAATATTCAGAGGTTTACCTTCGGGGTCCCTCTTTCTATGGGCATAATCAAGCCCTTTTGCAACCTCAGATGCAATGAAGATACTTATGTCAGTTGGCAGATACTTCTTCTCCTTTTTACACTTCTTGAGATATCTATGCAGATCTATGCCGTTTACATACTCCATTGCGATAAAGTAGTGCTCACCTATTCTTCCGAGGTCAAATACCTGAACTATATTGGAATGGTTCAGAAAGACAGATATCTTTGCCTCATCTATTAACATCGTGATAAATTCCTGATTCTGGGCAAATTGTGGATGAATTCGTTTTATGGCAAGGATCTTCTCAAATCCAGAGACGCCGACAGTCTTTGCCTTGAAGATCTCCGCCATACCTCCAGAGGCAATTTTGTCAAGCAGAATATTTTCCAAAAGCACAGGGGAACTTCATTAATAACTATTATAATACAAATAATTCTACCTGGCAACTTTTTAACTGACTGTGTGTTTAAAAGGATACTAATGGATGTATACGAATTACTGTTGCATAAAATTTGCTTTTATAGTAAAATACATTTATCTTACTGGAGGTTAGTAAAATGAAAAGTGTCGTTTCCCATTTAATTTTTGTCTTTTTGGTAGGCATATTCTTTTATTATTGCGGTTCCACTGCTGTGGTTGAAGAGCCAATGGGGGATACCCAATCACAGGATATAACATTGAAGGATGGAGTAAGTGATGCATCTAATGATACATTACAGGCTGATATCTCTATTAAAGACGGTAATATTGAAGATATTCCCTCTCTGGATACAACTTTTAAGGATATAGTTTTATCAGATGAAGGGGAGACAGATGTCCTTGAAGATGTTGAGGCTGATGTATTTAAAGATGGAGGAGGAGATGGGGGTGGAAGGGATACGGCTTTTACAGACAATGAGATTACAGACACATCCACTGCTATGTATAGCATATCCGGAAAGGTCACGGTAAATGGAGGAAATCCTGAAAGTGGCAGGCAGGTATATGTGATGATATTTGATAAGATTCCCGGCGAGGATGTGCCTCCAATTGCTTATACAACAACAGATAGCAATAATGACTACATAGTTGATGGATTGAGTTCTGGTAGGTACTATGTCTTTGCAATTTATGATATAAACGGCGATGGCAATCCCGACCCTGCAACCGGTGACCCCTATGGGTCTTATTTAAATAATCCTGTTGAGATAAAGAGTAGTTCACTAACGGGTATCAATATAAATATTCATACAATTCAGCTTATGGTCTCATCTGTATTTATGAGAAGACAACAATCTCAAAATGCATATCTTATAAGTCTTGTAGCAAAGGTTATTAATCCAAAAGATGGTTCGCCTCTTTCGGATGCCACTGTCACTGCAACTGACCCTATGGGTCAGACTTACACCCTTACATATAATCCTCAGACAGGGCAATATGAAAAGAACTTTAATCCTTATGCCCAGAATGCAGTGATTGCACTGGAGGGCAATTATCAATTTACCATTCAACATCCATTTTATGGCTCACAACCTGTAAGGCTTCCACTCCCTCATAAACCTATGAAAGAATTGGTTACGATAACACAGCCTCTCAATAACTCAACCATCAATGCCGGAGAGGACCTGACTGTTGCCTGGAAGAATCCACCGGGCGCCGATATCAATATGATGATTCAACTTATACATAGAGTAAATAATCAGATGCGAGAGATTATGAGGGATGAGAAACAGCCAATCCCGAATCCTTATACGATTGATGGTGGATACCTGGATGAGAGCGGGATGTATATAATAAATGTAATCAGTGGGAGGTATAGTATAGTTCCAAATGGTCTCAGTATAGAGGCGACCAGCGGGACAGTCATAGTAAATGCACAGTAATTTATGAATGTTATACAAATTGGATTACTCCTTTTATCCTATGTGGGGGGGTCTATCCCTTTTGGACTGATATTTGCAAAGATATTTTCAAATAAGGATATCAGGAGGATTGGTTCCGGGAATATCGGGACAGCAAATGTAATAAGAAATGCTGGACTTCTTGCAGGGCTTCTGACCTTCCTATTTGACTTCTTAAAGGGGTTGATTCCTGTTCTGGTCGCACTTCATTATTATAATGTTTTACTTGGAGTACTTGCCGGATTTATGGCTGTAACAGGACATATCTTCCCGATATTTTTAAGGTTTTCGGGAGGGAAGGGGGTTGCTACGGCATTTGGTGTTGTACTGGGACTCAATTATCTGACTGCGCTGATCTCATTTGGAATCTTTATCCTGATGATTGTAATATTCAGAATCTCCTCTTTATCATCTCTTGTAGCGACTCTTTCCAATCTGTTACTGAATATATTTGTTGCCTTTGATAAATATATTGTTCTCCTGAATATCCTCCTCCTCCTTCTTATATTTTTCAGGCATAGGGAGAACATAAAAAGACTGATTTCAGGTACCGAACCGAGGATGTGGGGAAGGAGTTGAGATATGAAGAGGATAGGTAGAGTCATAATAGCCTGTTTATCTCTATTATTAATGGAATTTCCACTGCATTCGGAGGAGAGTAATGATTCAAATTGGAAGGATGAGGCTCTGTTTTATATTTTTAGTATGAATAATCGTTTTGAAATAAAGAGAAACTTCTTAAATTCTGAAAAGCCAGATGCCCTTTCATTTTCAGATAAGACCACAGGATATTATTTATATGCGGGTGGGACACTAATGTGGTTTATATCAGATGCACTGGATTTTAATCTCTCTGTAAACTCGGGAATACTTAAATTGAAAAATATATATTATGAAAATAAAGAGACCTACACAACTATAAATAATGAGAGTGCCACCGAGTATGCAAGGAAGAGTCTCTTCATTGATGAACTTTATATTGAATATGATGATTCATTTAAGTTGGGATTGGGGAAGGCCAATACTACTGTTGCAACAGATTTTGTCTTTAATGACTATGTCTTCTTTATCAGAACAGATTTTTATCTCTATAAACAGGCAAAGAGGCGTCTGACATTGGGGATTCAATTCAATACTGTAGATGGTTCTTTTACGACCGATTATAAGAGTTCACCCATGCTATCCGCAGATATTTCATATAAAGATGGAAAGAGGTTTAATATCTCACTCTTTTCGCTCTTTCTATATGACAATGACAGTGCATTTGGAAAGATCTATGAACCATTTATTGAGGCATTTGTGGTGAAAAAATTAAAGGAGGCTGGACAGGATACCTCACAACTCTGTGGTGGTGATATATCCGGGTGCATAAAGGCTGATAGCAATGGTTATCTCCTGTGGGGAGGGGTTGACTTAAAGGGCAAATATAATGCATTTTCATATAAGTTGGATATTATTTTGAATTATGGAGATATGGAGATAGTGCCCTATCTGGATATAAATGGTCAGATTATAAATATTTATAATAAAAAGAAGATGAGTGGAAAGGTTATTCAATATCTAAAATATGGAGATACTGATATGGGAGGGACATCAGGGGGAGGCACCACTGCTTATGGGAGTTTGTTGAACAAAGAATTGAGCAATAAGAAGATACTTGGCTACCTGATATATTCGGAGGTAGGTTATAAATTCATCAAACTCCTTGAGTTATCCCCTTACTTTCTCATTATGAGTGGCGAGAACAACCTGGAGAAGAGTGGATACCTGAATTCATTTGTATCCGTTAAGTCATATATTACCACCTCAAATATATTCTTTAATGGCGGATTGAATGAGACTGCCTCATCCCGAAACTTTTCACTTTCTGGAGTAAATGGGAGGGGTATAATCAGTGCTGGTATATGGCTTAGATTAAAAGAAGATGATTCTCCTTTTAAGATGAATTTAGGGGCGATGAAATTTTATTCACAGAGTTCAAATATAAACAATAAGTACGATTATGGAACAGAGATAGACTTTGTCACGAGTTATGGATTTACAAAATTTCTGGAATTGAGCCTTGAGGCAGACTATTTTATTGTTGGAGATTTCTTTAAGACCGATACAGAGTCGGTGAAAAATCCGTTCAAATTGCTATTGGGACTGAATCTATATCTGGACAATTTAGATTGAGATTATATTTCCTGTTTGCAATAAGGTCCAAATATTGATAAGATTAATCTGCTTATTCAGGAGGAGATAGGATGAAAAGAATCTCTATTATCACTCTGGTTTTTATGCTATTGGCTACCGTTACAAATGCTGAATGGAAAGCCATCTTTACACAGATGGGGAATAAAAATGGCTGGGCAGGTATAGAGGTCTTTGATGAAAACAGTATTTCTATGACGGGCGTTATGGACAATATGGGAAATTCACAGCCGATTTTAGGATATTCATCTGATGGTCAGAATGTATCAATGGGTCAACCACCACAAAATACAGATGCACAGATGAGTATCTTCTTCTTCCTGTCTGGTGCTGGCACAAACGGTTTCCTTGCCGGTATGTCACTTCTAAAGGGGTTCCCTCCTCCAATTATAATTGATGTGGCAAAATCAACAAATAAGGGTAAAAATTTTAGCCTTCAGAAAGGTGCACTCCCCGGCTCAAAGAATATGTCAGCATCAGCAATATATTTTTCAGACCCTATGACCGGATGGATTGTGGGCGGCGGAGATAAGACTTATTATCTGGCTTCAACAAAAGATGCCGGCGCAACATGGGAGGAGAATACTACATTTTATGCATTCAGAGATAAGATATCTGTAAATAACATCTTCTTTATCAATGATAGAGTCGGCTGGATTGTCGGAGGTGATAATGGTGAACGGAACAAGGAGACCGGAGAATATACAAGAAATCCCTCATCTGGTTTTATTGCGGTATCAACCGATGGTGGAAAGACATTTAAGAACATATATGAGAATAGCAATTTTACCATAAATGCTGTTCACTTTGTTGATTGTCAGATTGGAATAATTGCAGGATATGACGCCGCAAAGGCTTATGTGTTGTATACTTCCGATGGGGGCAAGACATTTACACAGAGCGGCGATTTGAAAATACCTTACGGTAGCAAGACAGTAGATGCAGGATATGTATCAGCGCTGCAACTCCTGAATTCAAAGGATGGTTTTTTAGGGGCAAATTATATAACAGACCCCAGTGGTGAATCCTGTGCACCGGCGGTATTTAAGACCTCTGATGGAGGAAAGAGCTGGGTAATAGATGATACATATTCAGCAGGTCTTACCGGTATTGCCAGATACGCCTGTATATATGGTATGAAATTCTACTCTGAGAAGGTAGGATATCTGGTAGGACAGCATCTATTGGTAGCAAAATATACCAATGAAAATGGTTCATCGGAGAACCATAGATGTGTAGAGTGTATGCTCGGTAAGTGCCACAGGCAGGAGGTTCCGGATGCCGGACCTGATGTAGTAACTCCAGATATTGTCTATCCCGATGGTGAGACCCCGGACACGATTGAAGATACCGGGACGGTCATTACCTGTCCATCAGATAAGATTCTGCCGATGACGGATTCCAGGATATGTTTCAGCAATGCCACAGAGAGTTCAATCTCACAATTTAAGGCAAATATAGGATTTGCTGAAATCATAAACGGGACATCCTTTGTCGCATATATAATTGGAGAGAAAGAAGGTATGACTCTTGCAGAGGCAAGGGATGCGGCAAATAATAAGACGGAGGATGTGGATTATATCAGGCTCTCAATCTCTCCATCTATGAAGGTATCTGAGATGTACGGTTTTTCAAAAATAAAATTTGTTGGCTCAAATATCTCGGCACAGATAGTCTATGACGATTTATATCAGATTTTAAAGATTAAAGGACTTGAAGCGGATATTATGGATTCCGGTAATCAGAAGAAAGGGGGTATTACCATGAATCTTGAGGTCCCTGTTCTTACAGCCAGACAGTTGAGCAATGCCTCTCTCAACCTGATTGATGAGATATGCAATCTAAATAGACAGAGTTGCCAGAGTTCCATAGAAGATACTGGAGTAATTATTGGAGAAGATGGAGAGATTATAAATCCTGATGGTGCGACTCCATCTCTGGATGCTCACTCAGTGTCAGATGGCTCAAAGGGAGCCTCTTCCTCAGATGGTTGTAGTTGTACAACATTATTTTGATGAAGGTCTCTATATTAATAGTAACATTTAATAGCGAATCTGTAATAACAGAGTGTCTGGATTCGCTAATTAGAATAGACTACGGAGATTTTGAGATTCTGATTTATGACAATGCCTCTCTGGATAATACCTGTAGGATTATTGAGAGATATAAAGACAAAGTAAGACTGATAAAAGGGGGATTTAATAGAGGTTTTGGGTATGCGCTCAACAGGCTTGCAGAGAATGCAAATGGTGAGATTATAGCCTCACTGAATCCCGATACAGTTGTGGACAGATACTGGATAAAGAATGCGATTGGACATTTTTCAAGAAGTGATGTAGGGATGGTCTCTTCAAGGATACTGTTTAAGGATAATCCAGATATAATTGATTCCACAGGACATCTGATATATCCAGATGGACTGAATAGAGGGAGGGGACATCAGAAGAACTTAACCGAGGAGTTTCTAAAAGTAGATGAGGTGGCATTCCCGAGTGGCTCGGCTGGATTTTATAGAAGAGATATCTATATTGAATTAGGTGGGATTGATGAATCGCTCTTCTTATTTGGTGACGATACAGATATAGGAATAAAGTTTCAACTCGCTGGATATAAATGCATCTATGAGCCGGCATCTGTTGTATTTCACCACTATTCTCATTCTGTCGGCAGATACTCGGATATAAAGGCATATTTTGTTGAGAGGAACAGGATCCAGATTCTCCTGAAATATTTCCCTCTAAGATTTATTGCAAAGAGCCTCTTTTATACATCAAGCCGTATAGTCATGCATAATCTCTCTGCTATTTCAGGCCGTGGTAGCACCGCGAGATATATAAAGGAAGGAAGTATCATTAAACTCTATAAACTTATGCTAATGGCTTATATTGACACTATTCTTGATTTACCAGACATAATCAGAAAGAGAAGAAAACTTCTGTCAAGACTTGATTTAGAGAAGATTGTACCTCTGTTAAAGAGGCATACTATATCCGCAAGTGAATTAACATTGACTGATTAGGATAAGGAGATTCTTATGTTTTTTACACTCTTATCATTATTTCTTGCACAGATTCAGGATGTAAATTTTGATGAATACTTCCTTGATAAAACAATGCGGGTTGATATGTATATCACAGGTAATCATCTTGAAGAGGTTATATCTCTTGATGAGATTATTGAGGAGGGGAGGTGGGCTGGTTCTAAAAAGAATCTGATTGATTACACTAACTACGGTTGTGAACAGCTCAGGGTTCTTAACAGTAAGACCCAGAGGATGATTTATTCAAGGGGGTTTTGTACCCTTTTCGGTGAATGGCAGACAACAGATGAGGCAAAGCAGATAAAGAGGACATTTCACAATACTGTAAGATTCCCATTCCCGAAGGATCAGGTTCAACTTATTATTGCCAGTGGACAGAAGAAGATATTTTCACTTAGTATTGACCCAAAAGATTACAGAATAAAAAAGTATAAGCCTAAGCATATCAATGTAATGCAGCTTCATCATTCCGGTGATTGTCATAATAAACTGGATGTCCTTATAATTCCAGAGGGATATACAAAATTAGAAGAGAATAAGATGGTGAAAGATGCTAAGAGATATAAGGAGATCCTTCTTTCAAATGAGCCGTATAATAAATATCTGGATAAGATTAACATCTGGTTTACGGAGATATTTAGTAATGAATCAGGTGTGAGTGAGCCGAGAAAGGGGATCTATAAAGATACAGCCCTTGGGGTGACATTTAATACATTTGATATAGAAAGATATCTTACAGCACCAGATAATAAGAAAGTAAGAGATATAGCCTCTGCCTCCTGTTATGACACGATTTATATTATGGTGAATACAAATAGGTATGGAGGGGCTGGTATATTTAATCAATGGGCTATTTTCCCCTCCGACAATGAATATGATGAGTACATATTTTTACATGAATTTGGTCATTCTTTTGCCGGGCTTGCAGATGAATATTATACCTCAAAGGTGGCTTATTCAGATTTTTATCCAAAGGGGCTTGAGCCATGGGAACCGAATATCACTGCGTACCTCAAGAAGGGTGAGGTAAAGTGGGGGAATTTAGTTGACAAAAATATCCCAATTCCTACCCCTGAGAAGGATGAGTATAAGGGTAAAGTAGGTCTATTTGAGGGGGCGGGGTATGCATCAAAGGACCTTTACAGACCGATGATGGACTGTAAGATGTTCAGCAAGGGATCTGTTCCATTCTGTCCGGTATGCAGGGCATCAATTGAAAAGATGATACAGCTCTACTCAGAATAAAATGTGCTTCTTGTTGTAGATGGGTGTCTTAGACTATGCCGTCAGAATCTATCGTCCACCCCCTTCTGAGATGGGGAAAATACCCCGTCAACCTTCGGTTGCCACCCCATGTCAGAAAGATAATTCATCCCCCATATTAAGGGGTGTCAGTGCGTGAAAATACTTAAAAAATAACTTCAAGTGATGCTGGAAGAAAGATAAATTGGATGACAGGGGATTTGAGGGGATAGAAAGTGCAAGGTCGGTTAAAGTTGATTTCAGAGGAGCCAATATTACTCTTTACCTATTATCGTCCTCAATTCTATATATGCACCATAAGAAGGGGTATATGGTCCAGCCATATTGAGTGCCACAAATGAGGTATTAAGTGTTATGAGACCTTTTTTAAATTCAAATATAAATCCAGCGTCCATCTCATCTGAGGCATTCTTGCTAGAATAATCTGTGCTCTGAATAAAATAGTTGATATATGGCTTAATGTTTGATGTAATATCCCAATTAAATTTTAATTCTCCAATATGTCCCTGCCTTATGGAATATCTCTTCAGATATCCCCAGCTCAGATTCTCATAAGTTGGATTTATCCTCCTCTCAGCCACATCAATCAACACAGTAGCAAAACCAAGAATCAGAAGAGGTTCGTCTTCAAATATCGGAATATGAAATCTAATCTCTGATACAAGGGCTGGGATAGATGCATAATCGCTTTCAAAGTGATTGAATATAATTAATGGCTCAACTGCATAGGACAATCTTCTTTTGATAATCGGTCCTTTTGCATATATTTTGGTAGATTCTCTCCAACATCAACACCAAGATAAAATAATCTGACCTCTGCACCGAGAGAGAGTGTATCAGTAATATCAAAATTGTGTGCATTCAATTTTGAGGGGCACTCACGAGCCAATCCAATACCTGAAATCAAAAATAGAAACAATAATATATTAAAAAGCAATAATTTTCTTGTCATACATCAGTTATTCTTCGCCCCCTCATTGACCCATTTTAAGAAGAGGTTGTATTTGGTTCCACCTTTGGGCCATTTATTTGGATGGCCATTTCCACCGGATGCCCACCACAGGAAACCGTATGGGGCTTCTGGATTATTTACATCCACATATCTCATCACCTCTGAATAATCAGAGACCGTACCGGTCAGCTTTACCCCGTGTTGTCCGGCATAATGACAGGACCTGCAATCAGTCTTAACAAGTGGGACTATCTGAGCACTGAAAGAGACAGTAGATGTGTTCCCGGTATCACTCCCCACATCATAGCCTGCATCAAATCCGGTATCCTTTACACCCGAATCATATCCAGCATCATAACCCGTATCATAGCCATAATCAATACCCACATCATATCCACTGTCAAATGAACCAGAATCTGATCCACTATCAACATAAGAGGTATCAGTCCCATTATCTGCAACAACAATATCATTTACTCCATTTGAATCCGTTATATTACCGGCGTCCATCTCATTACTTTTACATAGTCCAAAGACTGGTTCTGCACAATTATTGTCGCTGGCACACCTCCCAATGCCACTCCCGTCAATATAACATCTGGATGCGGTAACTACACTCAAATCCTCACATATACAGGAGATCTCTTCACATTCCTCATCACTCTGACACTCACCAAAATTTGTATCAATACACCCCTCTTTTCCCCCATTAGCAATCCAGTTATACATAGTAAGATATTCCTTTGAGCCTTCGTTCCAGATCTTAGGGTGTTTCTTCTTACCTGTTGCATATTTTAATATAAGACTTTCATCGGGATTTTGAGTATCTGCATAGGAGTAGAGTATCTGATAATCATCTCTTAAACCAGTGACCTTGAATCTATATTCACCATTCTCATGACACCTTGAACAGTCCCTCTTTACCAGTGGCACAATGTCCTTTTCAAAGCAGGGGTTCTGATAATTTAAATCAAGTGAAATATCATTACAATACAATACAGAAAAAGATAAGATTATCAATAAAAAGCCAGATAGAATTAAAAAATTCTGATTCCTCTCAAACTTCCTTTTTAATATATTGTGGAATATATCCGTCTCCACTCCAGATACCTCTATATAATAAGGAAATATCCACCATAAAAGATTTGTCTGAACCTACTAATTCTCAAATGTAAGTTAATGGATTCAACTACAAAACTATCAATCATCTCAACCTCATTACATTGCTTAAAGATGATTATTCAGTAACCTTTATCTTCCCCTCGCTGATTCCCTTCTTACTGCACTCCCTCCATACCCTTATTTCACCATCTTTTTCGGTGAGTTCTACCTCAATCTCATTTTTGAAAAGTCCCGGCTTCTCCTTCTTCCATCCACTCTCTTTAAGCTTCTTCACGCCTTTGTAATCAATATTGATATCATCATCTGCAAGGACACATTTTTTGTGCTCCCATTTCACAACAGCAACCACCTTTGCCACCTTATCTTTATCCACCTTTACCTTATCTCCCTGCTCAAATGTAATCTCACAGGCAAAGACTGATTTTACCAATAATAAGAAAAGGACTGTTAGAAATAAAATTGAAAATCTCTTCATAATGATAAACTCCTTTCTATACTAATTCAATTTACAAAATATAATAGGGTTGATGCATCTGAGATTTGCCCTCAATGATTGTGTTTATGCATCTCCTCTCCTTCGCCCTTCATCCCCTTCTCTTCATCCTTTTTATCTCTCTTCTCCTCCTTTACTCCCCCTTTTTTCTTTTCCTTTGTTCCATCCCCTTTTTTCTGACCATCTGAGAGATATTTTTCGGGGTCCTTGTCAAATGTTGGCTTGCACATATCACAGCAGAAATAAATATGCTTACCTTTGTATTCAGAATGAGGTGTATCCTTTGAGATAGTAAACTCCTCACCGGTGACAGGACAGGTAGCCTTTACACCCTCTTTCTGTGGAGCATCAAATACCTTTGGCGCCTTCTGGGGATTATCTGCTGCAAACAGACCAATACTGAAAGTCAAAAACAAAATGATAAAGACATTTTTCATAAAAACCTCTTTAATTGTTATGATGCATCAGCCCTATTTTTGATTCCAAAACCAAATTTAATACAATCCACCTTACAGTTTGATTCACACTCTCTGCACATTATACATTCATAGTCATCTATTTTGGTACATCTGTCAGCCGTCTTTATTGCATCTACCGGACAGACCTTTAGACACCTCTCACAACCAGTACATTTGCTCCCAATATCTACCCCTACTTTTAGAAAACTGATTTTATTTATAAGACCCAGAAGGGCGCCCTCCGGGCAGAAGTATCGGCAATATGGTCTACTTACAAATACACTGAGAATAAGCCAGAATGATAGCCACAGGACCATAAAGACCGAGCCGCTCATACTGAACAGTATATGAAATGGACCTATATGTTCAAAGAGCTTAAAATCACCGAACAATGTTGCAAAGATCAGGGCAAAAAGTAGAATAAATTTTGCTTTTTTCAATATCCTATCCAGATTTTCAGGGACCTCAATCTTAAAGTCCTCCTTGTAAATATACTCCTGAATTATTCCTTTGGGACAGATCCACACACAGTAATATCTTGAAAATAAAAGGGCAGTTATTACAAATACTCCAATCTTGATAACATACATAGCCACAGGTCTGTGATTGACCAGTGCTGATATCATATATTCAATTGCACGAGGCACCCGTGGACAGGACATCTGTAAAAATCCGAACATAGCAAGAGATGCAAGCATTACAATAGGTCTTACATATTCGGTTCTCGGATAGTGGAATAAAAGAGATGGAACAATCAACATAAACATAAGAAATAATTGATAATCCAGATTCCAGAATTTTACACCAGTAATCGGAATAAATGGGAGAGAGAGTGCTATAACAATAAGTAAATATGAAAAGATTTGCAAAATCTTATATCTGGTAGATTGAATCACCATAAACCGATTCTTCTACCATACTCATAAACTTTTTCAACATACTAAATCAGAATTGTTTTAATTTCTGAAAACTTTGTCATATTCTACCAGTTCTATAATATATTACCTGAGTTAATCCAACTTAATGCCAATTTAGAATCTAAAAATTATATGGCAGTTCCTCTGCACTTAATTTATCCTTTATAATATCAGCCCCATATTCTCTTAAAAGCTCATAGGAGTATGAATTTGTAACCGCGATGCATTTCATCCCCGCTGATTTGACTGATCTTATTCCAAAGAGTGAATCCTCTATCCCTGCGCAATCTTCTATATTTATATCCAGAAATTTCTCCTTTAGTCTTTTATATGCTGTAAGATAAGGTTCGGGGTCTGGCTTCCCTCTCAAATAATCACCTGCTGAGACTATAAATTCAAAATATTTGATGATGTTGAGCCTCTCTAAAATCACCTCTATCTCATCTCTCTGAGCGCCTGATGCCACTGCCAGCTTATAATATGAGGTTGCGGTCTTTACAAAATCTGTTAATCCCTCAAATGTCTGGATGGCACATTCCCCTTCTCTCTTATCTCCTCTAATCGTAATTGGGAGTCCCTTTAAAAGCGGAAAGAACCATCTCCTCTTCTCCTCAATCAATTCATTCAATAATTTTTCATCATACCTTATTCCGAGTTCAGTCAATATGCCAATAAAACAATCCCTATCCTGAAATGCCAGATAATTCTTCTTATAGTGCTCGTAAGTCATTGTGTAATTATACCTCTTCATTACTCTCAAAAAACCTTCAAAATGAAGAGGTTCCGTATCAACAATTACGCCATCAAAATCAAAGATTAGTGCCTTGAGCATATTCAAACCTCTCAAATATCAAACATATAATCAATAAAATCTGTTTATGCAATCTATTTTCTACCCCTGCTGACAGGAATAATCTGATTTCCACTGCTGTCCGTAATAATCTGCTGTTAAGAGTTAAGTGTTTGTAAATAAGTTGCTAAAACA
>JBMFOP010000027.1:0-33072 GCA_049969675.1 Myxococcota bacterium
CTTAATAATCGCTCTGATGCTGACGACGGGGTTTACAATTTTTTTAAATAAAATAGATTTGTAATAGAGTAAAGGATATTAAGGTTCAGGGAATAGATTTTTTATTTGATAAGATTGACATTCTCCTCATTGAAAATTGGGATGTTGGGGAAGAGTCTCTTGCACTCTATTGTAAATACTCCATCAGTATATCCACAGATATCCTCATCTCTAAGATTAAGGAAGACCTTGCAATCTCCATTGCCACAGGAGGGTGAGCGACTTTTTAAAAGAAATATATCAACCCTTTCAAGACCCAAAAGAAACTTTCTTGAGAAATTCTCTATTCTCCTTTTGAGTTTTAAATGAGTAATTCTCTGGATAAGGATAATCTTTTTTGCCCTTCTAATAAATCTGATTGGATATCTTGGCACTGTAAGCCCAATATCCATCTCGGGACAGACATCCACTATCTCAAAATTTGATAGATACTTTTTCACATCATAATCTCTTACAACTCCATCATATCTACACCTTATACCCAGAAGGCACCTTTATACTACTGCAACTCTCTTTTCCACTCTACTTTTCTAAACTGTTCTGTCGTTTTCTTATAAATGCAGGTACATCTCTCGGCTCTTCAATAGTAATGGATGTAGAGCCACCGATACTCTCAATAGTAGTAACAATCTTCTGTGTCTCATCAACAACTGGAGATGTATCCATAGGCCTGCTGATTCTATTCTTCGCTGGAATCTCTCTATCCACAAACAGGGCGCCTGTAAATATCTCTCTCTTACTTTTTTCTGTTCTATCAAATCCAGTAGCAAATATTGTAATCTTTATCTCATCATCAGCCATCCTCTCGTCAATGACTGCTCCAAAAATAATATTTGCATCAGGGGCTGCTGCCTCTGTAATAGAGTGGCATGCCTCATTGACCTCCTGAAGTCTCATATTTACTGAACCAGTCACATTGATAAGTACACCCTGTGCCCCATCAATCTTTACATTCTCAAGCAGAGGAGATGATACTGCCTCATTTGCTGCCTCAATCGCCCTCTTCTCTCCCGATTTTCTCCCTGTCCCCATAAGGGCGAGTCCCTGATTGGACATAATCGCCTTCACATCTGCGAAATCTACATTTACAAGACCCGGCACATTTATTATATCTGTAACTCCCTGAACTGCATTCAGAAGGACATTGTCAACCATTAAAAATGCCGTCTTAAATGAAACATTACCTGCAACTGATAGAAGCTTCTGATTGGGAATCACAATCAGTGTATCTACATATTTCTTGAGCTCTGCTATACCGTTGATCGCCTGATTGAGTCTCTTCTTCCCCTCAAATTCAAATGGCTTTGTCACCACACCTACTGTCAAAATACCCATCTCTCTGGCAATACTCGCCACAATTGGTGCTGCACCGGTACCCGTCCCCCCTCCCATTCCAGCAGTAATGAAAGCCATATCTGTCCCCGAAAGATAGTCGGCGATCTGATTCTTTACCTCTTCCGCTGCATTCTTCCCTATCTCTGGATTTGCACCTGCACCCAGACCTCTTGTCAGCTTGGGTCCTAATTGAACCTTAATAGGGGCAAGATTCTTCTCAAGGCTCTGTACATCTGTATTCATCGCCACAAATTCCACTCCCTGAATACCAGATGTTATCATTGTGTTGAGGGCATTGGTTCCACCTCCACCTACACCAATCACCTTGATAACTGCATTCCTTCTTCCTTCCTCAATAATACTAATCATAAATATACCTCCTTTGTGATCCTTCCCGGTTATTAAAATGAATCCTTAAAATACTGGACTATCTTTGAAAAGAGACTTCCCTTCTTCTTCTGATTAAAATCTGACATAGTGGCACTCTGCCCATAAAATCCATAGAGCAAGAGTCCCAACACCTCTGCATACTCAAGCTTCCCATTTATTACATCCTTTATTCCCACAATTCTATCTGAGAGGATATTGCCGATTCTAACTGGCATCCCGAAGATATTCTCTGCGAGTTCCACAATTCCATCCAGATATGCGGTTCCACCAGTTAGAACTATCCCTGAACCTATCTTATCCATACAGCCTGTTGACTGCAACTCCTTACTCACAAGTTCAAATATCTCCTCCAGCCTCGGTTGAATGATATCCGCAAGCATCTGTCTCGCAAGAGAGCGGGCTGGCTTACCTCCCACTGAGGGGACCTCCACATATTCATCCTTTGATACTTTTGATGAGAGTGCACAGCCAAACTTCTTCTTTATCCTCTCAGCGTCCTCCGGAGGTGTCCTGAGTCCAATCGCCACATCGTTTTTGATATTCACACCTCCAAGCCCGATTGAGGAGACGAAGGAGATAGAGCCCTGATAGAACATCGCTATATCAGTTGTGCCACCACCGATATCCAGAAGTGCAACCCCAAGGTCCTTCTCCGCCGGTGTCAGGACGGCGAATGATGAGGCGTAGGCACCATAGACCACCTGCTTAACAGAGAATCCAGCCCTGCTCACACATTTAACTATATTCTGAACAACTGATGTTGAAGCAAGAATAAGATAGACCTTTGCCTCAAGTCTCACACCACTCATACCAATTGGCTCTTTAATACCTTCCTGTTTATCTACTATATATTCCTGGGGGAGAACGTGAATCAATTCCTGATCCTGAGGAACAGGGATAGATTTTGCAATATCAATCACCTTCTCTACATCCTCCAGAGACACCTCATCTCTCTTAATAGCCGCCATTCCCTTTGATGTAATCCCTTTTATGTGACTACCTGAGATACCAACATAGAGCTCTTTTACTTCACACCCAGCCATCCTCTCTGCTATAGAGACTGCCTCGGCAATGGCATTTACGGTGTCCTCAATGTTGATTATCACCCCCTTCTTGACACCGGTGGATTCTACAACTCCAAAGCCGAGTATAGATAGTTGGGACTCCTTTGTCTCAGCAATCAGAGCGACCACCTTTGATGTGCCGATGTCAATCCCTGCAATGATGTTTTCCCTCTTTCCCATAGTGCCCTCCTTGTGTTTTATCTCCTCTGTTTTAACTTCATTGTATAAAGCCCTTCCCGGTTAATGTCCAGATAGACTATCTCCGGACTAATATCCGATCTCTTTACCTCACTTAAAATTGTGCTTAATATCGTAAATTTCTTTTCATAATTATTCTGCCCAAGCCTTATCTCAAAGGAATTTCTTGCAGATATAATTGTGATATCACCATCTTTCTCATATACAATTTCAGAGATAGGAATCTGGGGAAACAGTTTGGAAAATCTGTTCTCAATCTCAAATATAGATAGTATCTTCTGTCTGAAATATTCTGTTCTGTTTATATAATCATCTTTTGATATACCTGATATTATTGGGAAATCAAAGATTTCACCGGCCTCAAGTCTCTTAAATACGACTGCGTTTTCATCTACCAGATATAGTTGAGAGAAGTTGATAAACATCACAGGTCTATATTCTGTTATCTCAATACTCACCCCATCGGGGAGGTGTTTTCTGACGAGAACCTTCTTCACCCATGGATGACTCTTTATCTGCTCCGCGGTCTTCGTGGAAGAGAATGAAAATATGTTATCACCGATTGAGATACCTGAAAGACCTACTATATCATCAACAAATGAATTCCTGGTCCCGAAGACATTGATTCTCTTGACTGCAAAAAAATCTGAAGTCATCACAAAGTGATAAATCTTTTTTATCCCGAATCCAGTGGCGACAACGAATATAAGAATCACCAGATAAATCAGATTTTTATATGCGATGCCTAAAAATGACTTCAGACGACTCCTATGGTATCTTCTCTCTCTCTTCTTCACTCTGATAGACATCTCATATGCTCCTTATAAGAGACCTCTTTATTCTATCTCTCAAGAGTGCGAGATTTATCAGCCTCTTAACCAGCATTTTATAACTCAACCCCTCCGCCTTCCACATCATAGGGAACATTGAAATCTTGGTAAATCCGGGAATTGTATTTATCTCATTTACAAATATTTCATTATCAGTGAGGAAGAAGTCAACCCTTGCCATCCCTTCAAGATTGCACACCTGATATGCCCTGATTGCAACTCTTTTGATCTCTTCGGAGATACTCTTACTCAATCGGGCGGGGACCTCTGTCTTAGAACCTTCTTTTATATATTTTGCCTCATAATCATAAAATTCATTGACGGGTATTACCTCTCCGGGTACTGCTGCTTTTGCTTCCTGATTCCCCATTACTGCGCACTCTATCTCCCTACCCTTTATAAACATCTCTATAATTACTTTTGTATCATACTTAAACGCCAATCTTATGGCATCTTCTAATTGTAAACGACTCTTTGCCTTGGAGATCCCAACAGAAGAGCCCAGATTTGCTGGCTTTGTAAAGAGAGGAAATCCAAACTCCCTTATCGCCTTATTTACTATGCCTTTCTTCTCTTTATCTGGCATCTCCCTTTTTAAGATATAGAATGGTACAATCTTAATCCCGTTATCTCTTAAAATCCTCTTGCAGATCTCTTTATCCATACAGACAGAAGAGGCAAGTACGCCACCACCCACATAAGGTATATTTGCCATCTCAAAAAGGCCCTGAATGGTGCCGTCCTCTCCAAATGTACCGTGTAATACAGGGAATGCCACATCTATTTTGTCTACATAAACGAATTTTTTACCCTTTAGAATGAGTAGATGTGAGCCTCTGCCGTCAAAAGTAAGTGTGCAATTTACACCATATTTAAAAAATTCTTTGAAATCATCAACCCCTTCTATATTCTTCCCAAAATATTTGAATGTCCCATCCTTCTCAATTCCCATCAGAAAGATGTCAAACTCTTTCCTGTCTATGGCATTGTAGACATTCCTTGCTGATTTAAGACTCACCTCGTGTTCACCGGATCTGCCACCAAAGACCAACAAAAGATTCTTCTTCATACTAAAACTCCCCTAAGAGTCGGATTTCAAGTTCAAGTCTGATTCCAAATAATTTCTGGACCTCAGAGCGTGCAATATCAATCAATTTTATGACCGACTTTGCATCCGCCTTCCCCCTGTTTATTATAAAATTTGCATGTAATGTAGAGATCTCTGCATCATTGAGTCTTAAACCTTTGAGCCCTGCAAGTTCGATCAGCCTGCCAGCAGAGTCCTCTTTTGGATTTTTGAAGATTGAACCAGCAGATGGATATCCATATGGCTGTGATTTTTTTCTATACTGCTTTAATTCCTCAATATCTTTAATGGAGACATCTTTGCCTCCATCCCTTAATTTTATTTCCGCAGACAATATTATGGAGTCCACAGGTAGTCCACACTCTCTATATGCAAAGAATAACCTCCCCTTTCCAAGAGTCTCAATCTCTCCCATCTCTCTTATAAGTGTCACACTATCTACAATATCTGACATCTCTCCCAGTCGGGTCCCAGCGTTGCCCGCAATTGCACCACCAACGGTGCCGGGGATACCGAAGCAGAATTCTGTTCCAATGAATCCATTCTTTACAGCAAACTCATTTAATTTATGCAGGGGCTCACCAGCCATAACCTTCAGATAGACATCGGTCTTCTCCCTTTTTACAACCTTTATTCCCTTCAATGCATTTGCGAGTTTTATTACACACCCCTGAATGCCCTTATCAGATACCAGAATATTGGTGCCCGCACCTATTACATATCTCTTGATACCATTTGTATCAAGGAATCTAATTGCCTTAATCAGGTCTTCCTCTGTTTTGGGGATAAAAAGTAGCTCTGCGGGCCCTCCTATGCGAAACGATGTATGTTTTTTGAGAGGCTCATCAGCCAGAAATGAACCTTCAACCATAATTCTGAGTTCTTTTATCCAATCCTTCTTCATCTTCACTCTCCCTTCAGAAAATCTTCACCAATCTTATAGACCGAACCCGCACCAATGGTTAATATGACATCACCTTCTGAGGCATTATGTTTAAGGTATCGCAGTATCTCGTCATTGTTTGAAAAGAATCTGGCGCTCCTGTTACCTCTTCGCCTTATCTCATTAAGTAGTGCGTTTGAATCTATGCCTTCAATGGGCATCTCCTGTGCAGAATATATCTCCATCAGAAGCAGGTCTTTTGTATCTTTGAAGACATCAGCAAAATCATTCATCAAATCCCTCGTGCGGGTATATCTATGTGGCTGAAAAATCACAAATATCCGTTTTCTGTTCAAAAGCTCCACAGTCTTCAATGTAGCCTGTATCTCTGTCGGGTGATGACCATAATCATCAATCACAAGGACCCCATCTTTCTGTCCTTTTATCTGAAATCTTCTGGCAATACCTTTGAAATTTGATAGAGAGCAGGATATCTTCTCAAAGGGAATCATCAATTCATCCCCAACGGATATTGTCGCAAGTGAATTCAGTACATTGTGCATCCCTCTCAATGCAGTCTTTACCCTGCCAAGCAACTTACCATTTTTATATACATCAAATGAAGAGCTATCTACATCAAGCGAGATATTTCTGGCGACATAATTTAGATCACCTGTAATTCCGTATGTAATTACTCTCCTCTCTATCCTCGGAAGAATCTCCCGCACCGCATCATTGTCAGCACAAACCGAAACAAATCCATAAAAGGGAACACTATTTGCAAATCTTACAAATGAATCTTTTATCGCATCAAAGGTGTGATAAAAATCCAGATGCTCCCTATCTATATTTGTTATCACCGCTACAGTCGGGAGCAATGACAAGAATGAACCGTCGCTCTCATCTGACTCTGCAATTAGATAATCTCCCTTCCCGAGTAAGGCATTTGTATTAAATCTATTTAGCCTTCCACCAATTATTACAGTCGGGTCAAATCCCGCATCAATGAAGAGTGTGGAAATAAGTGAGGTCGTAGTCGTCTTCCCGTGCGCACCTGAGATAAGGATGGAATATTTCATCCTGACGAGCTCTGCAAGAAGCTCCGCCCTCCTGATTACCGGGATTTTGAGTTCATGAGCCCTCATAATCTCGGGATTATCAGCCCTGATTGATGAAGAATAGATAACCACATCTTTATCTTCAACATTCTCTGCCTTATGCCCGATTGTTATGGATATACCATATCTTCTAAGCCTCTCTACATTATCATTGTCAGAGATATCTGAGCCAGAGACAGTAAATCCCAGATTAAAAAACACCTCCGCCAGCCCAGACATACCAATGCCGCCTATTCCTACGAAGTGCATCCTTTTGAACCTTATATAAATCATCCTCTCTTCCCCTTAACTGCTGAAATTATAAAATCCATTATCTCCCTTGCCGCCTCAGGCTTTGCAATCCTGCCAGCCTGCTCCGCCATATTCTTGAGCCTGACGGGATCATTTTTTAATGAAATTATTGTCTCTGCCAGAATGTTTGGAGTGATATCTTTCTGTTCAAGCATAACCGCTGCACCTGCATTTACAAGTTCTATCGCATTTAATCTCTGGTGGTCATCTGCCGCATAAGGATATGGGATTAGAATAGATGGCTTCTTGCAGACTGTAATCTCTGCAATTGAAGTCGCACCAGAGCGACATATGACCAGGTCAGATGCCCTGTATGCCGTGGACATATCATCAATAAACTCTGTAACATAGGCTTTTATACCAAATTCATCATATCTCTTCTTAATCTCCTCAAAGTCCTTCTTCCCTGTCTGATGGGTGATATTTACAGAGACACCCCTGTCATAAAGAATCTTAATTGCATCCACCACTATATTATTTACAAAATGTGCACCCTGCGAACCACCAAATGCAAGTATTGTAAAATACTCATCCTCAATTGAGTCATTTAGATAGTTGTCAAAGAGCTGTCTGCGAACTGGATTTCCAAGCCATTCCACATTCTTATTCTTGAAGTATTTATATGAATTTTTAAATGCGGTAATAATCGTATCTACAAATCGTGAGAGTACCCTGTTTGTAAATCCCGGAATTATATTCTGTTCCAGTAAGAAGCTCTTTTTGTTTAAGAGATATGCGGCGATTATCACCGGCGCACAGGCATATCCGCCAGAGCCAATTACAGCATCTGGATTAAACCTCCTGATAATCATCATAGACTTAATTATTGCAACAGGAAGTGAGAAGAGTCCGGACAAAAATCCAAAAAACCCATGTCCTCTGAGCGGCTTTATATCCAGAAATTCACATTCATATCCCTTTTGAGGTAGAATCTCCCTCTCAATACCTCTTGAGGCTCCGATAAATAATACCTCATTCCCTTTCTTTCGCTCAATAATCTCCTCTGCCAGCGCTATTGCCGGAAAGAGGTGTCCACCTGTTCCTCCTCCAGAAAGTATAAATCTCATACTTTCCCCTTTCTTGCCATTCTATCTACCACAATTCCTATATCCGTCTTGAGTGCATCGGCATCCTCAACGACGACATCACTATTGATGTAGATATTATTTAAAATTCCCACTCCCACAAGTGAAAATATTATAGATGAACCCCCATAACTTATAAATGGCAATGTCAGACCTTTGGTCGGAATCAGACTCATAACCACTGCCATATTAATAAGGACCTGATATGCAAACATTATTGTAATTGCAAATCCGAGATAGACTCCAAATAGGTCTCTCGCCTTAAGGGCTACTCTAAATCCCGCTATAATAAACACAATGAAAAGAAATAAGAGGAGTGTGACACCTATAAAACCGGTCTCCTCTCCAATAATCGCCAGAATAAAATCTGTATGTGCAGCAGGCAGATAGAGTAATTTCTGTTTACTCATTCCGAGCCCCTGCCCCCACAGTCCTCCAGAGCCGAGAGATATCAAAGACTCATAGACCTGATACCCGATTGTATCCTTATGTAATTCTGGGTTCATAAATGCTAAAATCCTCGCTCTCTTATATGGAGAACGTATTATGATTGTGTATATAATCGGTATTGCAGCTATCAATAGGCCAAAGATATAACTGATTCGCGTCCCTGCAACAAAATAGAGAGACAAGAAGGTAAACATCAATAAAACCGTTGTTCCAAAGTCTGGTTGTTTTAGAAGGATTCCTGCAACTATTATCATCACCAGAAGTCCGGGTAGAAAGCCAGCCTTGAATGAACTTATCCTCTCCTGCGATTTACTCACAAGAAATGCCATATAGATCACAAAACCATATTTTAATAGTTCGGAGGGTTGAAATGTAATAATACCTAAATTGAGCCACCTCCTTGCACCATTCTTAACCACACCAATACCGGGGATATAGACAGATAATACGAGGAGGATACATACGACAATTATAAGATATGGATGTCTTTTGTAAAATCCGTAGTCAATCCTTGAAAATACAATCATACCAAAAAGGCCCAACAGCACATAGATTAGATGTTTATAGAGAAAATATTCTGAATAGCCAAACTGTTTATAAGAATAAACTGAAGAGCTTGAATAGATAAAGACAATCCCCAGAGATACAAGTATCAATGCTGTATAGTTTAGTATTTTATTATTATCACCTACCATATTAAATCTTGAGCCCTCTCACAATATTCTTAAATACCTTTCCGCGCTCCTCGTAATTTTTAAACATATCATAACTCGAACAGGCAGGCGATAGAAGTACCACATCTCCTCCCTCTGCTGATTCAAATGCCCTCTTTACCGCCCCTTCAAAGTCTGTTGCCAAATTCTCAATATCTACAACATCCTTCAAATCACTTTCTATAATATCTGCCGCCTCTCCTATCGCAATAATCTTCTTAACCCGTGCCCTGACAATCTCCTTTAAGATGGTATAAGGTGTCCCTTTATGCCTGCCACCTGCGATCCATACAATCCCTCTATCAAATGATTTAAGCGCTACCATTGTAGAATCTATATTGGTAGCCTTTGAATCATTAAAGAACCTGATTCCATTAATCTCACGCACAAATTCAATCCTGTGTTCAAGTCCCATAAATGAATTTACTCCGTTCTGTATATCATCTATCTCAACCCCAAATTCTGCTGATGCAAGTGATGCCGCAAGTACATTCTCAAGATTGTGCTCACCTAATAGATTCTTATTTTTGTAAATAATTCTCCGTTCATCAAAATCTCTTTTCAAAACAATCTCATATCTATCTTCCTTCTTAATAGAATATGCCGAAGCCCCTTTATTTTGACTCTTTGAGAAGAAATATTTTTTAAAATTGAAATCCCCTGTAATCCTTATTAGATCTTCACAATCCATATTGAGTATAACTGCATCCATCTCATCAAGATTCTTAAAGATATTGAGTTTGGCTTTAATATACTCCTCATAATTTTTATACTTATCCAGATGGTCTGGAGAGATATTTGTAAAGACCACCATATTCGGCTTAAAACTCTCTATATTTTCCAGCATAAATGAGCTGACCTCAACTACTGCACAGTCATAATATTTCCCATCAGTCACCATATTGGAGAGCGGATTGCCTATATTACCCCCTACAAATGCAGACCTCCCTGAATTATTCAAAATATATCCTATCAGCGCCGTTGTTGTTGACTTCCCATTCGTCCCTGTTATTGCTATTATCGGGACATCAATAAATCTAAATGCAAACTCTATCTCACTCAAGATAGGGACATTGTAGGATTTGATCTCATTTATTCTCTCATCACTCAGATGAATACCGGGGCTTATTATCAATATATCAAAATCCTTTATCCTATCAAAAGAGTTCTTCCCGGATTCAAACTCAATATTATTCTCTCTGAGCCATTTGAAATTTTCTACAAGTTCACTCTCCTGCTTTATATCAGAGATGAAGGGAATCGCCCCCTTCTGTTTTGAGAGAAGCGCCGCCGCCATGCCTGTCCTCGCCGCTCCTAAGATAAATATCTTCTTCCCTCTAATATCCATTGACTACCTCAACTTGAGCGTTGCAATACCTGAGATCGCCAGAATTATTGCTATAATCCAGAATCTTATAATGACCTTCGTCTCAGGCCACCCCTTCTTCTCAAAGTGGTGATGCAATGGTGCCATCCTGAATATCCTCTTCTGCATGGTCTGATACGAAACCACCTGCATAATTACCGATACAGCCTCAATTAAGAATAGACCATTTACTATCATAGATACTATCTCCATCTTGATCAGCACAGCCACCGTCCCAAGGGCTGCACCGAGAGAGAGAGAGCCGACATCACCCATAAATATCTCAGCTGGATAGAAGTTGTACCATAAAAAACCAATACCTGCACCGATGAGTGATGCAAGGAATACGGTTAGTTCCCCTGCCCCATCTATATACGCAATCTTGAGATACTCTGCTATATTGAATCCAGCCAGTATCGTCCCAGCCCCATAAGCCAG
Source organism: Myxococcota bacterium (assembly GCA_049969675.1). Lineage (GTDB taxonomy): Bacteria > Myxococcota > SpSt-1050 > SpSt-1050 > SpSt-1050 > SpSt-1050. Next base: position 11,288 of record JBMFOP010000027.1, read on the forward strand.
AATAAGAAATGCGGTTGCAGAAATAAGTGTAGGACCAATCGCCAGACCGTCCAATCCGTCAGTGAGGTTAAGTGCATTTGCCGTCCCAACTATTACAAGTCCAGCAAAAAGGATATAGAAATATCCGATATCTGGATTAAATATCTCAGTCTTAATAAATGGGACAGTCAGTCTTGAATCAAAATTAAACCATTTGATTATTATTGCAAAAATGATAAATACAAGTAAAAACTCAATTATAAGCCTCGTCCTGCCAGATAGCCCTCTGGAACTCTTATTCCTGAATTTAGAAATATCGTCTATAAGACCAACAATTCCAAATCCCATAGTCATAATCAATGATACAATGACATACATATTTTTATAATCTGATAAGAATACTGTTGAGATAATAATTGCAATCAGCATTGCGATCCCACCCATAGTGGGAGTCCCCGCCTTCCTAAAGTGTGTCTCAGGTCCATCATCTCTGACATTCTGACCGAGCTCATGCCTTCTAAAGAATTCAATCATCCTTGGAATCATTAAATATACAATGATAAACGACAGTATAGCGGCAAGCACCATCCTGAAAGTAGGATATCTGAATACATTAAACCCGGAAAAATAAGGTTTTAGACCATAAAAGAAATAGTAAAGCATAAATCCCTCGTCAAAAAATTGCCCTCAACTCCTCCACGACCTTCTCCATATTCATTGAATGAGAACCCTTTATAAGCACCCAGGCCTGATTATGTGCCAGTTTCTTGATAATTGATACTGCATCCGAATGGTTCACCGCCATAAATATTCTGTCCTGTGCATAACCTGATTTCACCGCCCCATCCCGAATCGCCACCACCTCTCTCCCCAGCAAAATCAATGCATCAATATTGCCAAGTGTAGCAATTATCTCCCCAATCCTCTGATGCAGTCTATAAGAATCCATACCGAGCTCAAGCATATCAGCCAGTACAGCGATTCTCTGTTCAGCATTTTGTGAGGACAGAAATCTGAGAGCGCCCTCCATTGAGGAAGGATTTGCATTATAAGTATCATCAATCAGGGTAATTGAAGAGAGCCTGATAATATTCATCCTCCCTTTAACTGGCCTGACTGCCTCCGCCCCCTCCTTAATCTCCTCTATTGTAAGACCGGCTGCATGTGCCCCAGCAGCAGCGAGGAGCAGATTATCAATATTGTGAACACCTGCAATTTTAAGCCTGATAGGAATACTCCTACTACCTATTCTCAATCTCAAATCAGTATAATCAGAATGAATTATCGGCTCGGATTGGAGAGTTATATCAGCATCCTTATTCTTAGAACAGGTGACCTTCTTCCTCTTTAATGATTCCGCCCTCCCTGCAATCCTCTCATCATCCAGATTGATAACACATATACATTCCTCTTTTGAATTCTCAAAGAGCTCCCATTTTGCATCAAGCACTCCCTCCACAGAACCGACACCCTCCAGATGAGCCTCTCTCACATTTGTTATCATTGCGATATTTGGTGAGGCTATCTCTGTAAGTCTCTTAATCTCCTGAAAGGCATTCATCCCCATCTCAAAAACCGCATATTCTATATTTGAATCAACTCTAAATGCGGTGAGCGGAAGTCCTATGAGATTATTGTAGTTCCCCTCTGTCTTTAATGTCTTATGATTTACAGAGAGCATTGATGCAAGCAATTCTTTTGTAGTGGTCTTGCCACAGGAGCCTGTTATCGCTATCCTTGTGACCTTCTTGCTATTGAGGTATGCCGCCGCAAGATCCCCTAATGCACGCAAAGTATCAGGGACAGCAAAGAGAGTCGTCTCCTGAAATCGCCTCCCCATCTGAGATTTTACATATTCAACCCTACCTCTGTTAACAACTACTCCAATATTCCCATTATCAATCGCCTGATTTACAAAATCGTGTCCATCAAATCTCTCACCAGAAAGAGCAAAGAAGATACCTCTCTCGGTTACAACCCTTGAATCAGTAGAGATATTCAAAAATTCCTCATTCCTATAACCCAAAAACTCGGTCTTAAATGTCCTGAGTAACATCTCAAGTCTAATTGGCTCCATTATAACTCTCCTCTCTTCATAGCAAATGCCCTTTCAGCCTCCTCTACATCTGAAAAATATCTTTTTTGAGTTCCTTCAATTATATAATCCTCGTGCCCCTTCCCTGCTATAAGAATTATATCTCCGCTGACGGCACTCATTACAGCCCTTCTGATTGCCTCTGCCCTATTCTCAATAATGGTATATACCTTACTATTTGCACCTTTTAGTTCGTCCGAATCTATCTTAATAAAACTCTTATCAACTCCCATCTCAATATCTTCAATGATTCTTCCTGGATCTTCTGTACGTGGATTATCACTCGTAATTATGACAACATCAGAGAACTCACAAACGGCTTTCGCCATAAGCGGTCTCTTCCCTCTATCCCTATCTCCACCGGCCCCAAATACTGTAATTATTCTGTTATGCCCCAGCCCGCTCAATGCAGAGAGGACATTTCTTAATGAATCATCACTATGTGCATAGTCCACAAGGCATCTGATTCCAAAATCATTTTTTACCTTCTGTAGTCTTCCGGGTACATATTCCAGATTTGAAATACCCTTTGCAATATCTTCAAGCCCACAACCGCTCATATACATTGCCCCTGCGGTAGCCATAATATTATATAGATTATGAAGTCCAATCAGATGACTTTTAATACCTATTATCTTACCATCAATTGAGATATCTGCCTTTATACTCTCCCCTCCAATCTCATACCTTAAACAATGAATAAATTCATTTCTATTTTGGAGTGAATATCCGAAGATTTTTGGAAAACTCTCTCCTTTCAATCTCTTACCATATTCATCATCCACATTAATGATTGCTGCCGAATTTTCATCTTTGGAATATTCTCTCTGAAACAACAGTCTCTTGGCATTGAAATACTCTTCCATATCTCTATGAAAATCCAGATGGTCTCTTGAGAGATTTGTAAAGATCACCACATCAAATTTTAATGCGGCAGTCCTTCTGAGTGCCAATCCATGAGAAGAGACTTCCATAACAAGAAGGTCAGTATTGGCGTCTCTCATCTCTCTTAAAAGTCTCATAAGCACCAATGCCTCCGGTGTGGTATTTGGTGCGGGGAGAATCTTATCCTTGTATCTGTAATTTATAGTACCAATTACACCGACATTCATTTTAGAGGCAAGACCAACCGATTCCACAAGATATGTTATAGAGGACTTTCCATTTGTCCCGGTCACACCTATCATCTTCATTTCTCTGAAAGGATAGTTATAGTATTTTGCCGCTATAGTATTCATCGCATCAATAATATTCTCTACCATTATATAATCGCCAAATTTTAATCCTTCTGAAATCTCTCTGTCAACTACAACCACTGAATTACTCTTTAAGGCATCCCCTACATAGTTGAGCCCATCAGTCCTTGTCCCCTTAATTGCAAAAAATATTGAGGAGTCTATCAACTCCCTTGAATCGGAGGTTATTTTTTTTACCTCAAAGTCTCTTGAGATACTCTTCTTAACAATCTTTAGTTCAGAGAGCAGTTCAGAGAGTCTCATAAATCAATCTCCCCTCTTAAGATATAGAACCACCTTGCGGTCTTTTGGAATTGAGGAGAATGGCGGTGGAACCTGTTTATAGACTTTGCCTGAACCAACAATATTTATTATCATATCTTTGGGTCTTAAAAACCCAAGTGCATCTCTCAATGATAGGCCGATAAGATCCGGAACCTCATCTTCGTAGGAGAATCTACTATAGTTTTCTTCCACAATATTCTCCTCACCTTCCTGGACATTATCAACAATTGATTTATTACCACCCTTCTCATCCCTTGACTTTGGAAATATCCCCAGGTATTTAAGTGATTTAGAGGCAATTGCGCTAAATACAGGTGCCGCTACCACACCACCATACACCTCCTGTTGTGGCTCATCAATAGAGACGAGTATCACCAGTTCTGCATCCTCTGCGGGGACAAACCCAACGAATGTCCCTATTCTCTTGTCAGAGTAACCCTTTATAACACTATCTACCTTCTGTGCAGTTCCCGTCTTTCCTGCTACATCAAAGCCCTCTACCCTTGCGCGAGTCCCGGTCCCTCCCTCCTCCGTTACCCTCTTCATCATCTCAATCATCCTGAGTGCTGTCTCAGATGAGATTACTCTCTCTCTCTTTACCGGGTCAAACTGTTTGATTGTGAGATTTGTTCTTGAATCAATTATGCGATCTACAACTCTCGGGGATATATAGACTCCCTTATTTGCAATTGCCCCAAATGCCGCAGCCAGCTGGAGAGGGGTTGCTGCCACTGTCTGTCCAAAAGATATGGTTGCAACCGTTATATCGGGCCATTTCTCAAAATTTGGGAATATCCCCTTTGACTCTGCGGGGAGATTGATTCCGGAGAGAGAGCCAAAACCAAATCTCCTCAGATAATCTATTAACCTATCCCCGCCAAGCCTCAATCCTATCTTTGCCGCCCCAATATTGCTTGAGAACTTCAATATGTCCTCCACAGAAAGGACTCCGTGTGGATGGGCATCTCTAATAGTTCTGGAACCTATCTTCATCTCTCCGTTCTGACAGTCAAATGTGGTATCTGGTGTTACAACCCTCTCCTCAAGTGCAGCCGTTATAGTAAATACCTTCATAACAGAACCGGGTTCAAATGGAGAGGATATAGCGCGATTGGTCCTGACACTGGCAGGATATTGGTTGTAGTTGTTGCTATCAAAATATGGGTAATTTGCAATGGCGAGTATATCACCGGTCTTTGGGTTGAGTACCACGGCATATCCAGCAGCAGCATTATATCTCTTTACCCCCTGCTCAAGTTCTGTCTCAACAATATGCTGGATATTTGCATCAATTGTAAGTACCACACGGTTTCCCTCGGCCATCTTTGCCTGTACATTCTCTCCGGTACATATCTCATTCCCGGATGCATCTCTTATACCACTAATATATTGATATTCGCCTTTGAGACTCTCATTGTATTGAAGTTCAATTCCACCTGCACCCTCCTGATCAATATTTGTAAAACCTATAATATGAGAGGCAAGGTGTCTGTGCGGATATGACCTCTTATTCTCTTTAATCAACCCAAATGCCTTTGTATAAAAGAAAGGATTCTTCGGGACAAGAGAGGGGAAATTCAATTCAATGAGATATCTATTCAATGCCCTCAATTGCTCCTTTTCATAATCAGTGAGCTCGCTATAATCTCGGTTTTGATACCCCTTAACCTCTCGCAAAAGTGAGCCACCTACCTCTGTAATTTGCTGATATGTCTTTCTGTCCAGAATCAACTTCTTATAGAGATATCTGTCGTTTAATATATTATTCAAAAAGACAATCGGATTATCGTTGACCTTTTCAATATTAAGTCTCTCCTTCAGAAGTGAGACCAGTTTCTTGATATCTCCCTTCCTCTCAAAGTCCTTCTCGTAGAATGGATTTGCCCCTCTTATTTTGAGTGCAAAATTATCATCAATCAATCTTGAGACCCACACAAAAGGTCTCTCTTCATTAAAAAGTTTTAATAGTTCCCTCTCCTGCCTTCTTAATAATTGAGATAAGATATGAGCAAAGTATCTCTTCTCTTCATCATTGCTAAATCTCTGGGGCCTTACAAAGAGGGAGAATCTCTCAACCGTTATAGCGAGCTCCACACCATTTCTGTCAGATATTGTTCCCCTCTTCGGAGTTAGCTCAATAGCCTTTTCGTGCTGACTGCTCGCCAGATTATTATATTTTTGAGCCTCTCTTATCTGTAGCCCTGATGCCCTGTGTACAATGACAATGGTACCAATCACAACAAAACCAATTAAAAGAAATATACGAATTTTTATACCTTTTGTCTTTACTCTCTCTCTCATCTCGTCTGTCCAATATAGTTCTTACCCTTATCTGAGGGCTTATACTCAACCTCTATAATATCTTTGGGTTCTGGATATTTCATATTCAGTTTCTCAATTGCATACTTTTCTATGCGTGATGGAGATATTAGAACGGAATACTGGGATTTAAGCATCTTATTTTCGTCCAGCAACATCCTCTGCTTCTTATTCTCAATCGGGACAAGATAACTATATTGAATCACCTGATTACGTATATATAGATGTACTATCGCCACAGATACAAAGATAGCACAGATAATCATCATCGGTAACAGGAACAGGAAATATGAGATTACTCCCTTAAATCCGTCTCTCCTCTGTTGCCTCTTCACCGTGCTACTATAATTTACATAGGATATCTCTTCCATCTAATCCTCCTTTTCACATTCAAAAAATCTTATAGCCCTCATCTTTGCGCTCCTTGAACGTAGATTCATCCTGATTTCAAAATTAGAAGGTGTGATTACCTTCCTGTTGATGAGTTCTGCCCTGAGTGTAATACCATCCATTTCTATATAGTCCTGTTTTACAAACTTCCTGAAGATATTCTTGACAATCCTGTCCTCAACCGAGTGGAATGTAATAATAACCACTCTTGTACCATCTTTAACCATCATAGGTAACTTCATCAGGAATTCTGTCAGATTCCCCACCTCATCATTTACCATCATCCTGATAGCCATAAATATCCTCGTGGCAGGGTCAATCCTTCCGGGATGTGGGACAAATCTGCTCTTTCGTAGATAACTGGCAAACTGAGACGCATCATTTTCCATATCATTATTGAAGTACTGCTTAATATATTCTGCAAGCCTTCGGGCATTTCTAATATCGGCAAAATTCTCAAGTGCATAAACTAAGTCTTTTAGATTGACCTCTTTTAGAAATTGATATGCCGGCACCCTCTGAGAGGGGTCAAACCTCATATCCAGAGGCACGTTCTCTGAAAAACTAAAGCCTCGCCTTGAATTTTCAATCTGATTTGAAGAGAGCCCGAGGTCAGCAATAACACCATCCACTCTATCTACACCAACACCCTTAAGTATTTTGACTGCATCCTTAAAGTTACCCTTTATGACCTGTACTCTACCTTCGTATTCCCTCTGAAGATTGATTGAATTATTTATTGCGTCATCATCCAGATCAGTTGCTATAATACGCCCTCCCCTTTTTAATATCTCTCTTGAGTGCCCACCACCTCCTAAAGTGGCATCATAGTATATACCGCCTGGCTTCACATTGAGCATCTCTATAGCCTCTTCAGCCATTACGGTTATATGGGTATACTCCTGCATCATAATCCTTCCCAGAACTATAGGATACCATCTCAATTTCTATAACCCGAGTAGCTTACCTGAACTGAGTAAATATTGTTCAAAACTGATGTATCGCTTATTACCTCAAAGTGCTCCGGGACCCTCTCTACATTTAAGATATCCATCAGGATCTTCTTGGTACAGACAATTATAAGCCTTATTCCATCACTCCTTAATTTGTTCTTGGTATTTATCAGTGAATCAAACGCATGCCGCTGAATATGTTCGCTATTTGAAAGATCCAGAACAAACATCTTGCTTCCAGTAGCGACCTCCCTCCTCATCTCCCTCAAGAAGTCGGCGACATCAGTTAAACCCACATCCCCTTTCAATGAAAACCAAACAATCCCATTAGAATAATTTTTTCCCAACATAGTCCCTCCTTATAGCTTGAGATTAAGTTTCTGTGCCTTCTTTTTAAGCTCATCAGCGGAGAATCTGAGTTTGGACTCCACCTCTTCAACATAGATATCCCTTGCCCAGACCTCCATCCTATCTCCAATCCCTGCAATAATACCCTCGGACCTTATCCCGGCATAGTCCTTCAAATCCTGCCTCAAGACAAAGCGTCCCTGTCTATCAAACTCTGTCTCAAAGGCATAGGTGGTGTAAATCCTTCTGAAGATCTCGGCGTCCTCATCATAAGATGGAAACTTTGAAAGTTCCTCCACTATACTCCTGTGTAACTTCTCGGGCAGAATCTGAATATTTCTCTTTATCCCCTTTACCAGCACAATCTTATTTGAATAATTTTCAAGTAGCAAATTTCTAAAGACAGATGGAATAATCAATCTTGATTTTGAATCTAACACAAATGGGAAATGTCCGATGAGATTACTCACTTTTACACCACCATCTGGAATCTAAAACCACTATACACCACAACACTCCATCAAGTCAAATAAAAATTAAATATAAATTTGACTATTTTCAGATTTTGCTTTAATAGGAATAAGATTTTGTCCATAATTATAAGGAGTTAGGATGAAATTTTTAATAAATACTTTAACTATTGTCTTTCTTCTCCTATCTGGATGCAGTGGGACTATCTTAATAGATGATGGAGATACGATGCTGTCAGATATTTCGCTGACGGATGAGATAAACACAGAACCCGATACAAATTCATCTGATACAGCAATAGACGAGAAGACAGATATATCTCTGGATAACACAAATATTGAACTTTGTGATAAGAACGAAGCCTGCAACAATTTATTGACTGAGGAGAGTTTTTGCGAAGGTAGTTGCATATATCAGGAACATAGTTGTAGTTGTAATGGAAAGCCATTTAATAATCTATGCTATCTATTTGAGATACCTACAAAACCAGAATATAAAGATTTAATTGACGACATCAGGATAGTTGCACCGGAAATTCCAGAATATGTATATGAAGGAGTCAGATTTGAGATTGAACTCACGCTCACCAATACCGCAAGTGAAAATAGAACTCTCAATTATGGTTATACAAATCCAGAGAACTGGGAGATTGAAGCTTTCAACTTTGAACCATCTGGCACACTATACTTTGAGCCCAAAGAGACAAAGAGGTTGAGATTTGATGCAATTGCAATTCATCCAGACATATTCATTCCGTACTATACTCCAATAATCACATTCTCATTTAATGATTCAAATTATGAATTGTACTCAAAGATCCTCTTCTCAGAGAAAGAGGGATATTTGAAATGCGGCACTAAATATTTCCCGTCAAGCTATTGCACATATCAAGACTGTTCCGGATACTCAAACTACAACTCCGCTGTCTGCTGCAATGAAATATTTTACCCGGGTGCAACCTGCTGCACAGATGAAGACTGTATAGATGGTGTCTGTATAGATGGCAAATGCACATTCAGGGTGCCCGGTATATTCCTCGCCAATACAACACTTATTCAGAATAACAGGATACTGATAATTCTCTCCGACTTTGATGAATTTGAAGAGAGAGACCTCTGTAAAAACAAATATGATACATTAAGAGATGCACTTCAGATAGATGTCATTGAGAATTTTTACAAAAAGATAATTCTTAATCGCACAGATAGAGAAGATATAATTCACTTTAAGTGGGAAGTTCTCTCCGGATTTAAAAGTGAGAGATTTATAAATAATAATCAGTATGACTTTCAGAGTTTCAAAGATGCCCTTAACAATTATATAAACACAGAACTTGGATGCAATATTGACTTTGAGGAATATGATAAATTGATTATTATATCCCCAAAAATTGACCTTATGGGCTTTGGTGGAATGGCTTTTGGCAATGGATTTATTGGTCAGATACTCTACTCTAATGGCTATTTGACCGCACATGAACTCGCACACTCCTTCGGGGCAACCGACCTCTATCTTGACCTGGGTGGGACTTTTCAATACTCACTCTCTCTGATGGGAAATAATCTGGGAGGATATGGCTTCCCTGAAGACAAGGTGATGTGGGGGGAGATTGGACTTTCAGATATAAATCAAAATGGGATAATTGACCTATTTGAATTCGCCAGATATCCAGAAAAGATTATTATAGAGAACCTGAAGGCAAACCTCACATACAAAGATTCCATTGAGATATCTTTTGAGCCGTATCTACTGGAGAATAATCAACTAAAGAGAGGGATATTCTACTCTTATACTATTGAACTGCCCGAATACAATGTAATCAGGGATATATATTACGACCCTTTTATTGCATTTGACCAATCTGAGGTAGATTTAAATAAAATAAAGGAACGGGGGAAAATTCTGATAAAGATAGGCACAAAATACAGATACTCAGATAAAGATTTCAAAAACAGAAAACTCTCATTTGAAGAGTTATTTGAAGTAGAAGTGGGATGGCTTAAGAGATAGATTAAAATTTGTAGTTTAAGAGAATTATGAAATTACATTTATACGATTGTAAGGACTAATGATTATTAGACCCTGCTTTTTATCGAGATTTAAGCTAATCTATTTTTAGATGAAAAAACCTGTTTGGTTAATTTTTTGATAAGATTTTAAAAAACAGATTTTGGGTTTAACCCTCTAACACCCAACAGGTGATATATAACAATGAAGGGGATTATGTATATAGAGAGAGTTTCAGATAAAAAAGTTAATCCTTTTTAGATTACCAATGCCCATCAATACAAAAAATCGCCCAATTTATGTATTACATAAATTTTGGGATGTTACAGAAATTTCTAAAAGTTGTAGAATAGATAGAGTGCGGCACCGGGGAACATATGAAAATTTGATTCTTCACTATCAGTAATATAGATCCCGATAGGATATATCTCGCAACCTAAAGAGAGAGAATCCACAACAGCATTTCCCAACGCGAGTTCACCACCTACACCAATGGCAAATGAAATTGTATTATCAGCCTTCCATCTCTTTGGAGGTTCCATACCTGTATAATATGTAGCATCATAATCATTCTCCTTATATCTCTCACCATAAAGTCCAATCGCTAATGAACCAAACGCCCTTTTATCTTTGGACTTTGAGAGTTCCCTTTGAACCTCACCACCAACTGCATAATAAAAAGACTCTCCCTCGGATGCCACCCCTCCAGTTATCTGAAATAAGATTGGCAAAGGCAAATGATATCTATAAGAAAGACCTATCCCGGAATGACTGGAGGCATTGAGTCCGAATGAATTATACTTCATATATTCAAAGTCCGATGACCTCTTCTGCTCAGACTTTTTATCTTCATTCAACTTTTTACCTTCAGCCTCCCCCTCTTGCTGGTTCTCAATTTTTTTATCATCTCCTTTATTTGCCTCGTTCTGAGGATTCTGAGATATATCGGATGGACTCTTATTCTCAACAGGGGGTGAGACCTTATTTACAACCTCCCCTTCTATTACTCTACCACTTTTTGACTCTTCAGATGTTTGTGATGGCTTCTCGTCTCCATAAGCCAGAATGATGCCAGTAAGACATATCATAACAAAAGTGATAAAAATGGAAAAAATTCTCATACCATACACCTCCATTAATAGAAAGGTTTTTACCACCTATCAAAATCAAAATCAAGTTCAAATAATTATTTTTTTACACCAAATCCTGAATATAAATAAAATTTCTTGACTATTTGCGTCAAGTTTCATAAGTAGAGTTCGGCGTTTTGGATGAACATTTTATAACTGTTTGAAAGGAGTGCTAATATGAAAGAGAAGATTACAGGTATCATCAAGGGCATTACAAAACCCACATTTACACTTTCACTGCTGACACTGCTATTGATTTTAGTGCCAGCTGCATCTGGAAGTGAGGCGGAGTTAAAACTCCCCAATCTATATGACCCATCTGTGGCATCCTTCTTTGGAATGCCCGGCTCCACCCTGCTCTGGATCGGTTTTGTGATATGCCTACTTGGAATGGCATTTGGACTCTTCCAGTTTATGCAGATTAGAAAACTTCCAGTCCACAAGGCGATGCTTGAGATTTCAGAGTTGATATATGAGACCTGCAAGACATACCTCATCACTCAGGGGAAGTTCCTTGCAATCCTCTGGGCATTTGTGGCAGTCATTATCGTGGTCTATTTTGGAGCCCTCACACATACACCAGCCTTTCAGGTAGTAATCATTGTCCTCTTCTCAATCATTGGAATTCTTGGCTCATACTCAGTGGCGTGGTTTGGGATGAGAATAAACACCTTCGCAAATTCTCGAACTGCCTTCGCAAGTCTTAAAGGGAAGCCATATCCAGTATATGAAATACCTGCAAAGTCCGGAATAAGCATCGGGATGCTCCTTATCTCTGTAGAACTCGTAATTATGCTCTTCATTATGCTTGTAATACCCGGCGATTTTGCCGGTCCCTGCTTTATTGGATTTGCAATTGGCGAATCGTTGGGCGCCGCCGCACTCAGAATCGCTGGTGGTATATTTACGAAGATTGCAGATATAGGTTCAGACTTGATGAAGATAGTCTTCAAGATCAAAGAGGACGATGCAAGAAATCCCGGTGTCATCGCTGACTGCACTGGAGACAATGCCGGAGATTCAGTAGGTCCCACAGCAGATGGTTTTGAGACATACGGTGTAACTGGAGTTGCACTCATCACCTTTATACTCCTCGCAATCACAGACCCTTCAGTTCAGGTACAACTCCTAACATGGATATTCATAATGCGTGTTGGAATGATTATCACGAGCGCGCTTGCATACTGGATCAATGGAGCCATTTCAAAAGCCAGATATAACAATGTTGATAAACTCAACTTTGAGACCCCTCTCACCACACTGGTATGGCTCACATCACTTCTATCCATCGCAATGACATATCTACTGTCAATCCTCCTCATTCCAGAGTTAAAAGGCGATGGCACAATCTGGTGGAAGCTCTCTACAATAATCACCTGTGGGACAGTCGCCGGCGCACTCATCCCCGAATTTGTGAAAGTATTTACCTCTACCAATAGCAGACATGTGAGAGAGGTTCTGAATGCCTCCAAAGAAGGGGGTGCGTCACTAAATATTCTGAGCGGCTTTATAGCCGGCAATTTCTCAGCCTTCTGGCTTGGACTCGTCATCATCGTACTGATGAGTATTGCCTATGCCATTTCAACAAGCGGACTTTCTGAGATTATGAATTATCCAGCCGTCTTTGCATTCGGGCTTGTGGCATTTGGATTCCTTGGAATGGGACCGGTTACAATAGCAGTTGATTCATATGGGCCGGTCACAGACAATGCACAGTCAGTTTATGAACTCTCAATGATTGAGACAATTCCAGATATCAAGGATGACATAAAAAATACATTTGGATTTGAACCAAACTTTGAAAAGGGTAAGGAGTATCTTGAAGAGAACGACGGGGCAGGAAATACATTTAAGGCTACAGCAAAACCGGTGCTCATCGGCACTGCAGTAGTTGGAGCCACCACACTTATATTCTCAATTATTCAGGTCTTAAAAGGTATGTTTGGTGAGTCGTCTGTCTTTGAAGGGCTCTCAATACTCAATCCACTCTTCTTACTCGGACTGATTACAGGTGGAGCGGTGATTTACTGGTTTACAGGTGCTGCCACTCAGGCGGTCTCAACCGGTGCCTACAGGGCTGTTGAATTCATTAAGAAGAACATCAAACTTGATAATACTCTGGAACGTGCAAGTATCTCTGACTCTAAAAAGGTTGTTGAGATATGCACCACCTACGCCCAGAAAGGAATGTTCAACATCTTCCTTGCTGTCTTCTTTGCTACACTCGCATTTGCCTGCCTCAATCACTACTACTTCATTGGTTATCTAATCTCAATTGCCACTTTTGGACTCTTTCAGGCAATATTTATGGCGAATGCTGGCGGTGCATGGGATAACGCCAAGAAGCTCGTTGAGACAGAGCTCAATGCAAAAGGGACAGATCTACACGCGGCTACAGTTGTGGGAGATACAGTTGGCGACCCATTCAAGGATACATCGTCTGTGGCAATGAACCCCGTCATCAAATTCACCACACTCTTTGGACTGCTGGCTGTTGAACTTGCTATAACCATACCAGAAGATATCATAATTGTTAAATATATATTCTCAGCAGTATTCTTCATAATTGCTCTTACATTCATTTACAGGTCTTTCTACAAAATGAGAATTAAAGAAGATTAATTTATATCAGACCCTCTTTTAGCAGGAATGTCCGAGGAAGGGTATTCCTGCTTTTTTATTTCTATTTGATTTTGACTATATGCATAAAAGATGCTATTACAATAGCCAACAGTCTTATGGAGATATACAATGAAAGTAAAGTGTACAAAGTGCAATACAGAATACAATATTGACGCCTCCCGAATTGGCCCCAATGGAATAAAGATAAAATGTCCAAAATGCCTGAACTCATTTCTCGTAAAACAGAATGGAGGTATAGCCGATAGCACTGCGGCCCCCACCCCTCCTCCACCACCAAAGGAGGCGACGACTGAAAAGAAGTCAGCAGTAGCAACTAAATCCCCGGAGGCAAAACCCAAAGAGACGCCAAAGATACCGCCACCTCCACCGATTGAGGAGCCATCAGAAAATGGGACACAGAAAAGTAATATTTCAATAGACAATTTACCGGATTTACCAGATTTACCGGATCTACCAGAAATTGGCACAGATACAGGTGATCTACTTAGCACATTGGACAAAGAACTCGGGACATCTGCCCCACAATCGTCAACTATTACACACACTCCACAGAGCCAGAAGGCTGAAGATACATCATCCGGATTGGATTTTGGTATGATAAATCTGGATGATGCTATTGCAAGCTCAATAAGCCAGCCTTCTCAGGATAAAGAAAAACCAAAAGCAGAGCCGATTAATGTTACAGAGGTAAAAAGGGATATACCTCAAACAGATACAGCAACACAACACCCTGAACAATCCACGGCTAAGAAGTATAAAGTCAAGCGGAGGTCCGGAAAGATCTTCGGACCTTTTGATGAAGAGACCATAGTAAGGATGTTAATTGAAAATAAATTGTTGGGCAATGAGGAGGTATGTGAGGACGGTGTAACCTGGCAATCTATCTCAAAAATTCCTCAATTTCAAAAAGCCATTCAGAGTATGCTTGAAAACATCTCTCATACCCCGCAGAAACAACTTTCACAAAGCCAGCCAGCAGAAAAGGTGAAAACTGAAGATAAAAGGGAAGACAAGAAGAAAGTAGATGTAAAAAAGGAGGGTACCAAAGAACCGACAAAATTTGACGAGTTTAAGACTACAACTCTTGAAAAACTCAGAGAATTAAAAGAGAGATATTCAACACTCCCAAAGAATGTCAAAAAGGGAGTCATTGCAGGTACCATTTTAGTTGTAGTTCTACTGCTCGGATTGACTGGCTATAAAGTCTATACAAAGATCTTTGGGGGGAGGCTCAGCGGGACTGAACTACAGATAGTCAATACAGCAATAAATAGCCTCAACTCAGGTAATTATGCAGATATTCAATCCAGTACAAACGCCTTGAAGGGTTTATATGCAAAAATCAGATACAAGACCCCTGTCTGTTCAGTATTATCCAGAATATTTATGTATCAGAGGACATTTTTAAGTATAGAGAAGGAAAATGAAGAGCTTCTTTCAAGATGTATAAAAGATATCAGAAAAGAGAGGCTTAATACCCCTGATTCCTTATTTGCGCTCGGCATATATCTTGCTGCGGCACAGGACATCATTAACCTCAAAGAGGTATATCAATCACTAAATTCCTCCCCACACTACCAGAGTTATATAAATGCGATTAAAAATCTTTACAGTAAAAATAATGTGCAGGCTATTGCAGATTTTGAGAATTACCTGAAGGTAGCGACTCAGGATTCTCTCACAATGGAGATTTTAGGAGAGGTCTATCTAAATCAAAGCAACAAGGATGCTGCACGCCAGTGGTTTAAAAAGGCAATAGATACGAATCCCAAAAACCTCAGAGCCGCCATTGAATTACAAAGATTGAAATTTATAGATGGGGAGGACCAGAAAGCCTCTATCTCCATAGTTGAGAATATAATAAATTCAAATACCTCTCTTCACCCGCTTGAACTGGCACGGGCTGAATTTGTTCTTGCACAGATATACTTCTCCATAAGGAAGAACGAAGAGGCGGATAGATATTTTAAGTCATCTATTTCACACTCGGGTGGAAAGATAGAATATAAAATAGCATATGCAGAATATCTCTACCATATTGAAGAACTGGATAAGAGTTTTGATGAATTTAATAATGTAATAAAACAGGATCCATCAAACCTGAATGCAAAGCTCGGTCTTGTAAAGATAATGATAAAGCAGAGAAAGATTCTGAATGCACATAAGACTATTATGGAGTTATATTCACAAAATGCATCAAATCCGTTTGTCCTGTTATATAAGGGTAAAATTGAAGAGGAGCTTGAGAAGTTTAAGGAGGCAGAGGAATCATATAACCAGATACTTTCTACAAATAAGGACTTTGTAGAGGCAAGGCTTGCCCTTGCAAACCTGAATATCAAACAGAATAAAATTGAGGAGGGACTCGTTCTACTTGAAGCCCTCAAGAAAGAGCATCCACAAAACACTAATATACTCAGTATGATGGGAGAGACCTATCTGAAGCTCAAGAAGATTGACCCTGCTATTGAGAATCTGAGACACTTACTTGAAATTGACAACTACAATACCCATGCAAGATTTCTGCTCGCAAAGGCTTATATCGAAAAACAGGAATATGAAGAGGCACTCAAACATCTTGAAGTTGTAAAGTTGCAAATAAGTAAGACACCAGAACTCAGATTCTATTTTGGTAAAGCGTATTTTGGTCTCAAGAAATATCCAGAGGCAATAAACAACCTTGAAGAGGAGATGAAATTAAATAGACAATCCATTGAGACAATGATTCTACTCGGCAAGGCATACAGTATGAATAACGACCATCAGAAAGCAATAGAAATACTCAACAATGCAATAACTCTGGAGAGCGGAAATGCAATTGCCTATTTTGAGCTCGGGATGGCATATCTCAGAAAGGGAGATAGATCAGGTGCGGTTGAGGCATTCAAACAGGCAACCAATAAGGCAAAGGATAATCTGGAATTTAGATTTGTCTTTGGGAAGACAATGATTGAAAACAATATGTTTAATGAAGGAATAGAAGAGCTCAAGAATGTGGTCAAAAAGGCACCCGACAATACCGAATATAGATTTAATCTTGCAATGGGCTACTACCTATCAAAAAATTACAAAGCAGCAATTACAGAATTCAGCAAAGTAGTTTCACAGAACCCGGATAACGAATCTGCAATATTTTTTATAGGAAAATCATATCAGGCAAAGAGAGAGTATGATAAGGCATTAAAGGCATTTAATGACTGTATTAAAATAAATAAAAATAACGATAAGGCTTTTTATGAAATTGCAAGAACATATGAACTAATGGAGAAGTATGACCAGTCCATTGAGTACTATCAGAAGACAATTGAGAAGAATCCCACTTTATCTATGGCTTATTATCGTTTAGGTTATATTTACAAAGGGAAGAATAATTTTAAAAAGGCTATCTCCTTCTTTGAACAATTTTTGAAGATCGCCCCTGAGGATGACCTCGCTCAGGAAGTAAAAGACGAGATTTTTGACCTCAAAGAGGCAATAAAAGATACAGAAGAGGAAGAGAAGGAGAAGGTGGAACAGAAGAAGAAGGCACAGGAAGAAGAGGAGTAATGCCACTCTATATAATTGGTACACCAATAGGGAATCTCAGTGATTTTTCAATAAGGGCAATTGATATAATCAAGGCATCTGATGTGATATTGTGTGAATCTATTGAGCGAATAAGGGTTATACTTGAACATTTTAAAATAAGAGATAAAAAAATCATAACATACAGAGAGGAGAATAGGAAGAGGATAAATGAAGAAGTACTTCAATATCTAAAAGAAGGAAAGGTTATCTCACTCCTCTCCGATGCAGGGATGCCATCAATCTCAGACCCTGGAGGCTATCTGATAAATGCGGCTCTTGAAAATAAAATAGAGTTGCATCCAGTCCCGGGTCCAACCGCCTTTGCCACTGCCTTATCATTAAGCGGATTTGATACAAGAGAGGCGGTATTTTTAAGATTTCTACCGAGAAGAAGAGTTGAGATAGAAGAGATAATTGAATTTTATCGCACCAGGGATGCTATCTTAGTATTTTACGAATCCCCCTATCGTATCTTACATACATTAAAGATAATCAGCGAGATAGACCCATCCTCAACCCTATTTATTGCAAGAGAGATGACAAAACAGTTTGAAGAACTCATAAGAGATACACCTGAAAATCTTATAAAGGCATTCTCAAATAGAGAGATAAAGGGAGAGATAACAGTTGTAATGAAACCCTCACCTAAAGGCTTAAAGGCTCAATATGATAGCCGATTGGTTGAAATAATGAGAAAAGAAGGAATAAAGACCAAAAGTATTGCAAAGATTATCTCAGAATATTACAATATTCCTGCACGGAGTATTTACAATGAAATCATTCAAGAAAAAGATTAGTCTATCCTTATACATTCTTTTACTGACCACAATCGCCTGTGATGAAAAGTCCGAACCGGTATTAAACACAGAGATTAGGTTTCTATATGAGGACTGCTCCAATAATCCGATAAAACATACAAATTCAATACCCTCCAATATAACAAGCATATTTATAACCCTTAAGAAAGAGAACAACACTGTTTTAGAGAAAAAGATTCAAAATGATGGAAAGAATAGCCCTGTTATAATTGACAATATTGAACCGTATGACAGATATAGATTGGATGTAATTGCATTTACTAAAGAGAATCAGATATGGTCTGGTTTTGCAAAAAATGTCCCTATTAAAGAGAACAGTAAGACCTTTGTCCAGATTAATCTCACAAAAGAGAAAGGGCTCACCTGCGCAGACTATCTAAAAACCAAACGCTTTATGCACAGTTCTGTCTCTCTTCAGGACGGGAGGATACTTATCTTTGGTGGTGCAACCTCTATTGAAAGAGATTACGATACTTATCACATTGATACAACTGATAAAGCTGAGATATTCTATTCTTACAAGATTGAATCTGCCGGGCAGATCAATACAGATATAATCGCTGGCAGTTCTACTACACTGAGGTCCCGAATGATATCTGGAAGAATTGGATATATTTATGAAAGACTAAAAGACGGAAAGATTCTGATTGCCGGTGGAATAAATAAGGCAGACTTAATCAAAAATCCCGAAGACTTCTTTATCTGTCTTAATTCAGACACCTCTTTCATATACGATGTGGAGATATTTGACCCAACAACAGAGAGTTTCAGGGTCATCACCAGACTTAAGACTCCATTTGCATTTGCACAATCAGCCTTAATTGGTAATAAGGTCTATATTATAGGTGGAATAAATCGCGATTTTAATTGTAAGGATAGTTCCACAGGTGGAATAAATAATACGCTTATAACTATTGATGTCGCAGATATTAATTCACCAATTGTAAATGAATCCACAACATCGGATATATATACTTTCTTCGCTGCAAATAAGATACAGATTGCTGAGGAGAAATATCTCTTTTACGGCGGCAATAGAGAGGATGGACTCATCCTTTCACCTGATGGAAAGAGCAAAAAAATTGACTTTACGATATCCAGCAAATTTGATGGGAAAAGACCACAGAGGGGATATTTTCCTTATGCATTCCCTATTAAAAATGGCAACCTCTATCTCAATGTATCTGGATATGATAAATCTCTCAATGACATATATTTTATCAGAATTTCATCCGATGAAAAAATCTCTATTGAACCGGATAACATCTTAGATGAATTGGGTTTTGGAGGGAGTTATATCACCTATGGCGATTATCTATTTCAGATAGGGGGAATTAAAAGCATACCATTTACAATTAGCAATCTATTTCTTGTAAGGAAGATTAAGCAGGACGGCTATGAGAAGGTAGATAGCAATTTATCTGGTGTAAAGAATCTTAAAAGGGAAAGGGCATTTCATTCTACCGAGCTAATAGATGATAATAGCTTCTTGATTACCGGCGGTCTATATTTTAATTTAGCGCAGGACGCAATAGTTCTGGACCTGGCTGAGATATATAACGGAACAGATACATCAACCAAATAAAATCATTACTAACTCATAAAGTTCCGATTCATTAAGATATTTATCTTAAAGTAGTTAGGTTAATACTGCTGTCCAAAAAAAAATCAGTATAGATAAGTTGACTATTTGTAAAATAATGAATGAGTCTATACACTAATTGGCAAAATAACATTGCTACAAATTACCTCTAACAGCTGAATTCCTTTATTCCTCTGTCTGACTTTATATCCCTCACCGCCTTATAAAACCTATCCTCTGAAATATCTGTTTAATTTTATAAGCCAACCACAGAGCCGTTTTCTCTCAACTAAAAATTTATCTAAAAATACTGCATCCCCTTTTTGCAGAGGGTATCAATAAGTACAGGTGTTTTATAGGAATTGATTGTTTTAATCTACCCTGTCAGTTCTCTGGACTCTCACCACTTCTTTTTAAAACGAAAAGGCGGAGCGAAGCGTAGTCCTGTAAAGTCTCTCAATTCCGAACAGATGTGACCCGCTACATACAAGTTATAAGAGAAATCAACAAAGTAATAGAGATGGGGTTGTTATGTTATAATAATCTCTTTTTCAAGTTCATCAAATATCTTAGAAAATTTCAGGCCCATACCCGGCGGGAGCTCAGGATTGTTGCTAAACTCCCTTCTCCAAATCACTTCCGAAGGAATTATATATTCCTGACCCGAAATCATAGATTTCCATCTTACCTTTACCTGCTCACCAACAGATAGAGGGGAATATGTCTTTATAAATGCCCCTCCCTTACCGATGTTGAGAAGTTCAACATACATTGTTACTGATTTACTTTCACACCAGCATCTGTTTTTGACAGAGTACCTGATAAATTTTCTTCTCTCTTTAAACATATCTTCTATTTCCAAAATGACCTCCCCATACAAGTTATATATTAGTGATATTTGTCACAATGTCAAATTTTTATAGATTCTTCAAAATCTCAATTAGGTAAAACACCTTATTTAAAATAAAAAAGGCGGCTTAAGGGCCGCCTTTATTTAACTAAACACTGATAACTTTTTACTTGCAGGGGTTACCTGCGTTGTTGTCGCAAACTACCAAATCATATCCCATCATCAACACATTTGAAATAGTTCCAGTTGTCGGAGTCTTGTTGCCGGTGCCAACAGCTGTGAAGTTGACATCTCCCTGTATTCCAAATGAGTGTAGTGTTGCCTTAATGGTGTTATAGGAAGAGTCAAGAAGTAGTTCATATACGACTGGTTGAATCTTCTCACCAATCTGCTGCTGACCTACAGTATGAACAGATGGGTCAACAATGATATTGTATAGATATGCAATCTTCTTGGTCTGCAGTTTTGAAATATCTATAATCTGCAACATCCAGAATGTTCCACTGCTATCAACTATCTCAAAGTCACCACCACACATAGTGAAGTTATAGCTGATTCCACCGAGTGAAAACTTTATACTGGCTGTTCCGGGCTGGTCCGATTGACCAGGTTGTTCACCATCTTTATATGATTTGCAGTTTGAGAATGTCCCATTGGCAATGGTAGCTACCTCAAAGCAGGCATCCTGTCCCTGCATCCAGCCGATACACTGCTGGGTTGAGGAGCATACTGACTGGTCATTGGTGCAGTCTTTGTAGCAATTTGCGTCCTTCTGGTCCTGTCCCAATGTTACACAGGCAAGCCCTTCGCAGCAGGGATTGGTATCTATATTACATGCACCACCCTCTGTACTCTGACAGGAGCCACCACTTTCACATTTCCATGTGGTCTTGTTGCAGGTCTCGTTTGCATTGGCACACGCTGTGCACTTCCCACCACAGCCATCATCATCACCGCAGAACTTACCATTGCAGTTCGGTGTGCAGGAACCTTCGCACTTCCATGTGGTCTGGTTGCAGGTCTGACTTGCATCCTGACACGCTGTGCACTTCCCACCACAGCCATCATCATCACCGCAGAACTTACCATTGCAGTTCGGTGTGCAGGAACCTT